>CAZEQC010000182.1:0-5839 GCA_964514285.1 uncultured Anaerolineales bacterium
CGCTCCACGGAGGGCCGTCTCGCTTCCTTGCCGTCGGGACGACGGCGCTCCACGGGCGGCTGCTTCGCTTCCTTGCCGTCGGGACGACGGCGCTCCACGGGCGGCCGCCTTCTGCGGAGGCCGAGCATGGCCGCGATGAGCAGCAGCCCCAGAAACGCAACGACCACCAGCAAGCGGAGGTCCGTCCCTCCGCCTGTTGCAGCCGCCCCGGACGATGTGGTGGGTGATGGCGAGGTGGCCAGCGCAACAGGTGTCACGGTCTCGGCGGCGATCCGCTCTCCTTCTTCGGTGGTCGCAGACGAGGCTGTTGGCGAGGGCTGGACGGTCCGCGACGCAGCGGACGAAGGCGAGGGAGCGGGGGAGCGAGGGAGCGCGGGGGCGGAGGTGTGGGTGGGCGGGGGTGAAGGGGTGTGTCCCAAGGTCGGCGAGAGCGACTGGGTCGCTGTCAGCGTGGGTGTCAACTGGACCGTCGGCTGGGACCGGGTCGGGGTGCCGGGGATCGATGTTGCCGTCAGTGGGGCTGTCGTGGATGTCGGCACAGGGGTCTTCGATGGTCCCGACGTCGGAGGCTCCGCGGTGTCGGTGGGGGGCGCAGTCGGCGGTACCTCGGTGGGCGGAACTGGCGTATCGGTGGGCGGGACCTCAGTTGGTGGGGGCTCGGTCGGTGGTACGTCGGTCGGTGGCACTTCGGTTGGTGGCACCTCGGTCGGCGGGTCGCCGCCGGAGGAGGTCGGCGTGCGCGATGGCACAGTCTGCCGATGGGGGTCCTGGCCCTGCGTGGCCCATCCGACCCGCCCGAGCATCCCGGCCCTGTGTGGCCCAAGCAGTATCGCACCCACCACC
This sequence comes from uncultured Anaerolineales bacterium, assembly GCA_964514285.1. Taxonomy (GTDB): domain Bacteria; phylum Chloroflexota; class Anaerolineae; order B4-G1; family B4-G1; genus SKLM01. Next base: position 844 of record CAZEQC010000182.1, read on the forward strand.
AGAAGCCCCAGCGCGAGCCGGCCCAGGGTCGGGCGTGCCGTTCCTATGATCATACGCCTCCTCCGATCAGAGCGTCATCATCCCTGCACAATTGAGATGTACCCCACCGCCACCCTCAGGCTGAAGAAGCCTGCGCCAAGCACCTCTCGGCTACGGCACACGGAGATGGACGTGCAGATCCACGTCGGTCCAGAGTTCAAGCTCGGCCACCAACTGACTCCCTTCCCCTCGCGTCAGGCGCGGAGAGACACTGACGAGCTCCGCCGCCTCTGGCAGATCGAGGACCACCGTCACATCTCGGGCAGCGGTCCCTGCCTGCTTCTGGATGGTCAATTGGTAGTGCCATTCATCCCCAGAGCGCTCCATCACTGTCGACGGAAGCGCGTACCTGAAATCGGTCTTCATCCACTCCGCTGGTCGCAGCACCAGGAACGTGGCAAAGACGCTCTTCCCGGCCTCGTCTGGTAGGATCTCGGCCTGTCCCGACCAGTCACGCCCCGTCACGAGCATCTCCCCGGGCACGGGGTGAGACGTGGCATGCAACAGCTCGGCGCCCTGCGGCACATAGACGCGCACGTAGTCCCAGTAACAGCGCTGCATCATCTCCTCGTAGGTGAGCTCATAACGCGGTTGGTGGTGACATGGCTGATCTGTCACCTCCCCCTGATGACGATGCTTCACCCTGAGCTGCGCCTGGGGCTGATGAAGCTCGCGCAAATCGACGGTGTAGGTGATGGTCTCGTGCACGTAGGGATCGACCTTATTGAACCCCAGATTGGCATCCACCACCATCACGTAATCGCCGGGCGCGTCTGAGATCGCTCCATCCCAGCCGGCCTCTTGGATGGGCGCCGCCGCAGGTTCCTCCGCAGGCACGTAGATCAAGAGATGGGCCTCCTGGAGCGCCTGAAGGGCCGCCTGCCCCAAGGTCGACAGACTGACCTCCTGGGGCCGCTCTTGAAGCGTGATGATGGCCTCGGTCAACAGATCGCCCATGAGGTCCTTCCGATGGAGCCACCACTCGTCGGTGGCGCCCCCTTCCGGCGGCGCCCAGGACTGCCGAACGGCCTCTATCAGATTGCTCTCTGTGACCGGCTCCGGATACCCCTCCACTTCGAGGGGCTCCATGGCGGTCAGAAAGAGCTGCACCGCCCGCTGATTCAAGGCAATGACGCCATCCAGGGCCACATCGTAGCGCAGCTGATAGAGCTCCATGGCCTGCTGAGCCGACGTCGGGAAATCGGGGCTCCAGTTGCTGTCGCGAAAGACCCACAGGTCGGCCCCCATGATCTGGCGCAAGGGCTCCGGAGGGTCCGGATAGGGATTGGAGAAGTCATCCACCGCATAGCTGTCCTCGAAGACCAACTCACTGATGCTCCCCCCCGCCAGCGTCACGCGGGCCGCACCGCTGATGAACCCACCCGTAGGCCGCAGCTCATCCTCGTTCTGGATCAAGATCAGATACGTTCGCGAGCCCGAAGCCCCCAGGAACTCCGGCAGCGCCAGAGCTGCCCGCAACCCGTCCTCCGCCATTGGCAGAATCTGATCCAGGCGGGTGACCCATTCGGCCAACTGGGGAGAGAGCTGATGGGCGTCCTCGCCTTGACGGATCTGATCCCGGACCCGACGTGCCTCCTCCAGCCTGGCCAGCCCCTCCTCCAGGCGCGGGGCAGCGTCCTCCAGGGCCTGGGTGAGCGCGTCCAGGTCCTTGTCCGCCGCCGCGCCTTCCTGCCCGCTCTCGAGCAGTGGATCCATTGGCTCCAGCACCCGCTCGCCGACGTCGGTGAGCAGCAGCCCGATGCGCAGCAGGCGCGGAACCGCCGCCACGTCGGCGCCCCAGCGCGGCACCCAGCCCAACCACGAGGTCACTGTCAGCGGCAGCCCGAACTCCCTCTGCAGGCCCTGCAGATCGGACCGGGTCTGATGGAGCAGAGCGTCCGCCCGCCACAATCCCTGGGGGGCGTCACCCCGCCCCAAAGCGGTCATCGCCGCCAGATCGGCCTGGATCAACGAAGCCCAGTCGCGCGCCCGTGTCACGCCCCGAAAGCCCCAGCTGACGATCAGCAGCACCACCAGCGTCAGAAGCAGCGGGCGGTAGTGAACGGTGAGGAGACGACGGATGATGGACGACGGACGATGGACGATGGACGACGGAGGATCGGGTTGCCCAAAGGATGCTTTCTGCTCGTCCTGTGCAGCGGCGCGAACCGCGTTAGCAGATACGGACCTGACCCACAGCGCCGTGCTCAGGCCGAAGACGGTCCACAGGAAAAGGCCGGGCTTCTGACCCAGCGCAATGGCGTCGGCCACGCCGAAGAGCAGCTGCGCCGCTCCCCCGCAGAGGAGCCCCAGCGCCAAGGCTCGATAGGCCGGGGACACCGCCCGCTGTCGCACCTGCCACACCATCCGGACCCAAGCCACCAGAAGCCAGAGAAAGGCCAGCAGGCCCGGCAGGCCCAGGTCGAGGGCCACTTGGAGAAAGAAGTTGTGCGCGTGCGTCACGTCCTGCCCGGCAGGCAGCAGAAACGTGGGATAGCGGGCGTGGATGACGGGGAAGAGCGTGTCGAAACCGATGCCGGTGAGAGGGTGGTCCCGGATCACGCGCAGCGCCCGCCGCCAGGTCTCCGCCCGCCCGGCCCAGCTCACGTCGCTGTCCAGGGTGCTGACCATGTGCACGTCGAACATAGCGTCGGCCACCGGCGCGAAGCCCACGTACGCCACCACCCCGACCCCCAGCACGAGCAGGGCGACGGACAGGATCCGCACCCACCCTTTCTGCAGCATGCCCAACAGCAGCAGGCCGAGGGCGGCGGAGGCGTAGGAGAGACGCGACTGGGTCAGCAATAGCACGGTGACCGTCAGGGCCAGCGCGCCGACCAGCCCCAACAGTGAAAGGAACCAGCCCAACCTGAGCCGGGCCTGACGCACCCGCTGGATCAGCAAGGCGGCGATCAAGGGGATGAAGAGGGTCAGGGTCCCGCCGACCTGGTTGGCGTTGAACCCCTCCTCCGCCCGCGGCACCCCGCGCAGCAGCGCCGGCAACTGCTCGTAAAGGGTGCTCAACTGGGTCGCCAGCAAGGGCACCTTTGTCCTCGACCAGCTTGTACCGACCAGGCTGATCAGCGCCACCGCCACCCCGCCCGTCAGCAGCAGGCCCACCGTGACCCAGATCGCCCCCTCCGTGCGAACCGCGTTGGCCAGGGCATAGAAGAGAGCCACGCCCAGGAAGACGCCGCAGATCTTGGGGAAGCTCAGTCGAAGATCGAAGGTGGCGCCAACGCTGACTGCAACCATGACCATCATAATCAACAGGGGCACGTCGAGCGGGGTGCGCACCGTCAGGCGCCCGTGCGCCAGCCAGCGCACCAGCCACAGCGAGACCACCACCATCATCAGCCAGGGCGTCAGCGCCCGCTGTGGAAAGACGAAGAAGGGCGCCAGAGCCAGGATGATGATAGGCTCCAGCGAGGCAACGACTGACGATAGACGACGGACGATAGACCGGGGCCGTCCCGAGGGGCGGCGCTCGCTGCTCACTACTGGCCCCCCGGCGTCCCCGACCAAGGGTCCTGATCGTACTTAAGCGCCTCCAGCGCCTGTCGCGCCTCCTGGTTGTCCGGGGCTATCTCCAGCACCTGCAGATAGACATCAATCGCACCCTCGTAGCGGCCCGCCCGGGCGTAGGCCTCGCCCAGCTGGAGCAGCGTGGACGGCTTCTCAGGCTCCAGGGCCTGCGCCTGCTCCAGATGATGGAGGGCGGCGCTCCGCCGCCCCTGTTTTACCAAGCACGTCCCCAGCAGGACGTGCAGGCGGCTCGCCTCCTCCGCGCCCTCCCTGGCCCCCCGGTCATCCTCGGGGCGCCGGAGCAGCGGTTCCAGCCAGGTCGCCGCGGCGTCGCAGGCTCCGCGCTGCGCCTCCAATTGCGCCAGAGCCCGGCGCGATGGTTCGTGCTCGGGGTCAACCTCGAGCGCCTGGCGGAAGCACGTTATGGCCGCCCCGTCCTCCTCCAGCTTCTGGCTGAGGAGCCAGCCCCGGCGGTAGTGGGGCTCGGGGTCCTCCGGGGAGAGCTCGGCCGCATTCCGATAGGCCGCCAGGGCAGCGGTCCATTCCCCACGGGCCACGTGGATCTCCGCCTGCAGCAGATGGGGTCGCTCGGACGATCCCTTGTCGGCCTCGGTGGCCGCGTCGAAGGCCGCCAGGGCCTCCTCTTTTCGGCCCAGCCTGCTCAGGGCCTGGCCGAGCCGCAGGTGAGCCTCGGGCTGATCGGGGCCGATCACGGCGGCCCACTGGTACTGTTCCAGGGCGCCCTCCAGATCCCCCCGCCCGGCCAGCGTCTGCCCGCGCTGGAGGAAGTAGGTCGCGGCGCCGGCCGCCTGCCATGCCTCGATGGCCTGCACCTCCTGCCCGCGCCGCGCCAGGGCCAGACCGTGCTTCAGCTGTGTGATGGCGTCTCGGGGCAGCAACGCGGCAGCCCGGGACAGAGCGCGAGCCGCCGAGGGGAGGTCCTGCCAGACGTCATAGATGGTGGCCAGATTCTGATACGCTTCGCCGATCAGAGGATCCCAGGCCAACGCCGCCCGGAAGCGGTGCCCGGCGCGCACCGCATACGTCAGCTCCTCCTCACCGCTCAGGTCCGGGGCGAGCAACGCGCGATTGAGGGCGAGGGAGCCCAGGTTGTTCTGAACCACCGCCATCAGGGAGGGCCACCAACTGATCAGGAGGAGGACAACGAGGGTCAGCAAAACCCCCGCACGCACTAGCAAGGCGGCCCAGGGACGGGCTTGGCGGGGGTTGTGTGTGAGGTTATGCCAGGGTGGTCGCATGCGCGCCGTCACGGCATCCGTACCTCGTCGCCCTCCTCCAGCCCGGCCGTCACCTCCGTCTCGCCCTCGTTCGACAGGCCGGTCTCGATCTCCACGCGCTCGATGTCGCCATCATCCTGCAGCACCTCCACGTAGCTCACGTCTCCGATGGTGATGATGGCCCGCTCGGGCAC
>CAZEQC010000183.1:0-5732 GCA_964514285.1 uncultured Anaerolineales bacterium
CGATCCCTTCAGAGCAGAACAAGGAGGGCGCCCCTGGCCCTCCAGAAAGAGGAGGCCGACGAGGAAGAGCCCCGACCGCCAGTTCCGCCGGACCCAAGCCGGAGAGGACCTGGGGGGAAAAAAGGACGCCTCAGGTGAGCGCTATGGCCCGCAGAGCCTGGCCCGCACTGTAGGCATCCCAGACCGGCGCCAGGAGGCCCTCGGGACGAGGGCTGCGAACTCTATGTTGCTTTGGGCATGGGGCGAGTCCGTCAGGTCCTTGCGGAGTCGCGAGGAATGGCTGTCTAGGGAGTTGACGCACTGACTGTGCGCTCCGAGCCCTCGTCTCGAGGGCGGTCTATGGCGGTGGAGACGATGTCCCCGGAGAGGGACTGCGATTTGATACTGCGGTCGCGATCTATAGCTGCAGTATATCGTGATCTGTCGCGAAAGCGGCCCCAGCGTAATGGGCGGACCGAGGCGGTACTGCTGCTGCCCATCGCTATCGTCCTGGCGTGTGGCTGGTTTACAAATCGTCAAGAATCGTGTACAACGTGGGGGATGATCCGGGAGCTGATGGTTGGCGGCAGGGGGCGGGAAGGGAGGGCGATGTGGATGCGGTCTATGTGGGTGTGGACGTGGCCGGAGCGCGGAACACGTGGGTGGCGGGCCTGGCGGAGAGGGAGGAGGGGCTGGAGGTCGTCTGGGCGCCGCAGCTCTGCTCGCTGGAGGGGATCGTGGCCACCTGCAAAGAGAAGTCAGTGGTGGCGGCGGCCATCGACGGCCATCTGACGATGTCGCTGACGGCGGAGACGGGCTTTCGGGCGTCGGACCGGCAGCTGCGGGGGCTGCTGCCGCGGGACTGCCGGAACTGGGTGTCGTCCCTCAACTCCTTGATGGCGGTGCCGGTGCGGGGGCAGCTTCTGGCGCAGCACCTGGCGCCGCTGGTGGGGACGGTGCTGGAGACGCATCCGCGGGCGTCGCTGCTCTTTGCGCTGGGCGAGGGCGTGGAGGGGGCGGCGCGGGCGTACAAGGACGGCGGGGAGGCCGGGACGCGGGCGATCGCCACGTTGTGGAAGGGGTGGGCGGCGCGGTTCGGGATCTCGGTGCGTGAGGCGCCTCGCACAGATGGGGCGCTGGACGCGCTGGTGTGTGCCACGACGGCGTACGTCTATCACCGGGACCCGGGGGCGCTGCTGCGGCTGCAGGAGGAGGATTCGGTGCGGGGGTGGGGGCCGTTCTACGTGATGGCCAAGGTGGACGACGCTTGAGGGGATAGACGATGGTGGGGTTATGGTTGCTCGTCGGTTTGACATTCTGGGGAAAGGTGATAGAATGGGCGTCAGGTAAGAGGAAGTAGGTTTTGGCTAGAACGTATGGGCTGCCCAGACTTGCGGAGACTGGGCGGTCTCTTTTTTTGCCTCTCCCCGCTTCACTCAAGAGTTAAGATTACAAGGAGTAGTAGTAGGACGATGACAGAAAGACAAGAAGGAACCGTTAAGTGGTTCAACGATAGCAAGGGTTACGGCTTCATCTCGCGTGAGGCTGGAGAGGACGTGTTTGTGCATCATTCCGACATCGAGGGCGGCGGTTTCCGCTCCCTGCGGGAGAACCAGAGGGTCGAGTTCGGTGTCGAGAACGGGCCCAAGGGCCTCCGTGCCGTCAGCGTCAAGGCTCTCTAGCGAGACGTAGGACGGCAGGCCCGGCCGATCGAGCCGGGTGACCGCTCAACTGCGTTGACGGTCAATCGATAAGTAGGACCAGAACCGCACGGCTTCTCCGCAGGCCGGGCGGTTTTTTCGTATCTGGGGACGGGGCAGGGTTGAACCGCCGAGGCGCTGAGGACGCTGAATGGGGCGGGTGGGAGCAGGCGGGGGCTCGGTCGGGCGGTATTAGGACGCGGATTTCAGGAAAGGGACCGATTGGTTTCACTGAACGAGGCTCATTGGTCGCCGAGACCCTAAGGGTTTTTAATGCAAGGCTTCATTTCCTTGGTCAAAGCACGTATGACGTCGAGAAATATTGAGTCGGAACTTGACTATATGAAACCCTTAGGGTCTGTCGTTGGTTCTTTCAGTGGAGCCACCGATTGGGGCCTGGAGGTCAAGTGATCCGTTGTCTTCCTGCGATCCGTTGCCCTTTGGCGGACGGTGGGCGATGGGTTGTGGCGTAGATCCTACAGGAGGAATCCAACTCGCGCCACAATGCCTGTGGCGAAGAAGCCAGCCACAGGGAGGGTCTACCTTTCGCCACGAAAAACGCCCCGTGCGTGCTTGACGAGAGTCTGCAGAGGACTACAATGGGCCTTGTCGGTTGGTCACGTGGCCGTCGCTAGGCTGACGACAAGGGAGGAGAGCACGGTGGAACGACCCTCGGACTTGGCCCCGAGAGCGGGCCAGCGCGGCGAGGTGTTGGTGGCGATTATGAACGATCCTGCGGACTTCGCCATCGCCCGCGATAAGCATTGGTACCGCATCCCCGTCTACAGCGTCAGGAAGTTCCTCAAGGAGCGATGGCCGCCCGAGGTTCTGGCCTTCTACCAGACGAAGGTGTTTGGCAGCGAGCGGTACAGCGTGCGCTACTACGCGCGGGTGGTCGACATCCGGAAGGCCTTCCGCTGGGAACTGTTCCCGGACGAAGCGCACAACGACAAGACGAACAAGCGGTACTATCAGCTGTTGTTGTCCCCCCTCGAGCAGCTGCCACGGCCGATTCCCAGCCTCCGTTTCCGGCGTGTCGTCTTCATCCCCACGACCTGGATGAAGTTCCTCCAAGCGGAGGAGATCAACGATCTCTTCGACGACAGCCCGCTGGAGGACCACCTGTGGGCCGAGCTGAAGCGGAAGAGCATCCCAGCGCAGCGCCAGTACTACGTGCGGGTGGGGAGGCGTCACTACGCCCTGGACTTCGCCATCTTCTGCAACGAGGGGAAGCTAGACGTGGAGACGGACGGGGACGCGTGGCACCTGGGAGGGGCGTCGGCGTCGCAGGACAACGAGCGAGATAACGACCTGACGAGCAAGGGCTGGGACATCCTGCGCTTCCGAGGGGAGCGGATTCGGGAGGAGATGGGGAGCTACTGCATCCCGAAGATCATGGAGACGGTGAACCGATTGGATGGTCTGACGGCTAACGGGTTGGTGCCGCGGTCGTTCGACCCGGAGCGGCCCGAGGCGCAACAGTTGACGCTGTTCGAAGCGGGGCCTGGGTACGAGCTGGACTGAGGATGCGTAGGTCAACGAGTAGTAAACGAATGGGCATAGGCGTCGATCCTCTTCGCGGCGGGTGGACTATGCCGGTCTGTTCTAATTGCCGGATCAGCGGCACATAGAGGCGTTCTGGCTGCGGCTGGAGCGGCTGGTGCCGGATTATGGGGAGCGGCGGCGGTGCCTGCTCTTGAGGCACTGGGTTATCGATATGAGCGCACGGCGGCCAAGGCCTGTCGGATGCTTTGGGCGTCGCATACGAGTGGGTTTGCATCTTTCAGCTGACGATGTGTGTTGCCATCAGATTGACTGTTGGGCAATGTCGCATTGGTGAGCTTTGAACAGCTTAGGCAAGAGGGAGGAGATTGACGTTGACGACAGATGAGCGATCGGGCTGCCTGGCGGCGTTGCTAGGATGGCTGGGCCTGAGCCCGAAGTCGAAGCAGGAAGAGGAGGAAGAGGAGCCATCGTTTCCGTACCACGTTCGGGATGACTTCCTCTCGGCAGCCGAGATTAGCTTCTATCACGTGCTGCAAGGTATCGTGGGCGACGGAGCGGTGATCTGTCCCAAGGTCTCCCTGGGCGATCTGTTCTACGCCGCGACGGGGGACTACGGTAGGAATCGGAGCTGGATGAATCGCATCGACCGGAAGCACGTGGACTTCCTGATCTGCGATCCGGGGAGTATGCGTCCCACGTTGGGCGTGGAGTTGGACGACGCCAGCCACGAGCGGGCGGAGCGACAGGAGCGGGATGATTTCGTGGATGGTGTCTTCTCGGCCGCCGGATTGCCTCTGGCCCGGGTTGCAGCGCAGGCAGAGTACAACACCGAAGAGGTGAGGACCGAGCTGCGTCGGGCGATGGCGGGGACGGGGGATGGTTCATCGGCGGTTGAGGAGAAAGAGGCACACCCCGAGGCTGAGGCGGAGGCTGCTGCGCCCCCGTGCCCCAGGTGCGGCGCCACGATGGTCATGAGGGAGGTGAAGCGCGAGGGGCCGCGGCAGGGGGAGCAGTTCTGGGGGTGTCCTAATTTCCCGAAGTGTCGGGGAACGAGGGATCTGGAGGATGAACGGTAGTAATCCGCAGATTGATCCGCAGATTTCACAGATGGGTTTGGAGGGTGAACGACAGTAGCGCTCTGCAAGTTGGATAGACATGAATCGGGGGCTCGCCCGATCTCCTCTGTTGGGGGAGTCATTCCGTCCGGCCTAGGTTGAAATACGCGGGGGCTCGGCTATCATGATGATGAGCCGGGCCCGTTTTTTGTGTGGGTCTGTTTTGTGAGGAGGGGTGACGATGTACATGGAGGCGATTCTGAGGGCGTTGGAGCGGTATACGGGGTACTTTCCCCGGGGGCCGCTGAAGGCGGCGGTGGCCCGCCAGGAGGAGATCACGCCGCATCTGCTGGCGATGGTAGAGGAGGGGGCGCGGGATATCGACCGCCTCGTGGAGGATGAGGCGACTATGGGGCCTATCTACGCCTTCTATCTGCTGGCGCAGTTCCGGGAGGAGCGGGCCTATCCGCTGATCGTGGAGTTCTTCTCTATCCCCGGGGAGGTGACGTTGGAGGTGACGGGCGATTTCCTCACCGAGTCGCTGGATCGAGTGCTGGCCTCGGTCTCCGGGGGTGATATGGGGCCGATGGTGGCGCTGGCGCGGCAGGCGTCGGCGAACGAGTATGTGCGCTCCGCGGCCCTACACGCCCCGCTGTGCCTGGTCGCCGAGGGGGTGCGGGAGCGGGACGAGGTTCTGGCCACGTTCCGGGGTCTGTTTCGGGGAGGACTGGAGCGGGAGCCGGCGTATGCCTGGGATGCCCTGATCATGGCCAGCACGGATCTCTACCCGGAGGAGCTGATGGGCGAGATTCGGCAGGCTTATGCGGACGAGCTGCTCGCCGATAACTGGTCGATCGATCTCGACTGGGTGGAGAGGGGGCTGGCCAGGGGTAAGGAGATGGTGCTGACGGAGCTGCGCGAGAATCGGCATTATCAGTTCGTCGACGACGTGATCGCCGAGATGGAGAGGTGGGCCTGCTTTAGACCGATGCCGAAGGATATGGGCCGGAACGATCGGTGTCCGTGCGGGAGTGGGATGAAGGTTAAGCGGTGTTGTGGGGATCCACGTTTGTCGTGATCCGCAGATGGATCCGCAGATTGCACAGATTGCGCAGATTCTGGGCAGGAGTAGGGGCCGAGCCGGCCTGGGGATCGACAGGATGGATGAATGAACGGGGCCCATAGTCGATCGTTTCCTGCCACCTGTGTTCTAGCGCCTCCGGTCCCTATGTGCGGGACCCCTCGGGGTCGTCGAGTTTTTTGTGGGTCCCCGCAGGGCCGGAGGCATCCTCTCGAAACAGAAGGAGCCCAGGTCCTCGGGTGACGCCCAAAGTGTGTTGCACCGCAAGGCACAGCGCCCCCCAACGCCGGCATCCGCTCACCGATCGCCGGTTACTGATGACTGCTCACTGCTCACTGCTCACTGCTCACCGCCCACCGGCGGACCGCGGGCCGGGTCGGGACCCCCCTCGCTTTTGAGGGGACCACAGCT
>CAZEQC010000184.1:0-5691 GCA_964514285.1 uncultured Anaerolineales bacterium
GGCGGCCCGCTCGGCGGTGCGACGGCCACGGTGGCCTCGGTGAGCGGGCGCAAGGGTGTGTCGGTCGGCTCAGCTGGCTTATCCGTCGGCTCGACGGGCGTATCCGTCGGCGCTGGCCGGGGCGTGATTTGCTCGCCCCGCAGCGCGCATCCCGCTGCGACGATGCCCAATGCGATAATGAACACGATGATTCCAAAAAGCTGCCATCTGCGTTTCATGTATCCCTCCAATGCTCGTCATCACCCAATAGCCTCACCATCGGACGTCCTGGCTCCAAGACCTCGTAACGTCGCCGTTGCCGAAAGCAACGTCGTACACCTAGGCCACTTCAGCCCGCTCCAGGAGATCCCGCACCTCCTCATTCGTCGTCTGGGAGAAATCCTGATAGGCGCCCCCGACGCCGAAGAAGGGACGCGGCGTGGTCACGCACACCACCTCGTCGGCGACGTCCTCGAAATCCGAACACGTGTCCGGCGGCGCCGTGGGCACGGCCACCACGATCTCCTGCGGCTCGTGCTCGCGCAGCGCGTTGACCGCAGCGCGCATCGTGGCGCCGGTGGCCAGCCCGTCGTCCACCAAGAGGACGGTCTTACCCTGCGGGTCGACGTCAGGCCGGGCGCCGCGGTAGATCCGCTCCCGTTCCTCCAGCTTCTGGCGCTCCTCCTCAGCCACCCGCTCGATGGCGTCATCGGAGATGCCCATGCGGCGAACCACGCCCCGATTCAGGACGCCCACGCCGCCGGAGGCGATGGCCCCCATGGCCAGCTCCGGGTTGCCCGGCACGCCCAGTTTCCGCACCACGAATACGTCCAGCGGTGCGTGGAGCGCCCTGGCGACCTCAAAGGCGACCGGCACGCCGCCGCGCGGCAGCCCGAGCACCACCAGGTCCTCCCGTCCCGCGTACGCCGAGAGCGCCTCGGCCAGCTGCTGCCCGGCCTCCCGTCGATCCGCGAACTGCGTCATAGCGCCTCCTCTATTCACCCTGGTGCTCACTCCGCCACCGGTCCAAGAGGGCGACCACCTCGCTGTCCGGCACGTCGTACCACCGTTCGTAGACCTGGGCGACAGCCCGGAAGAAGGTCGGCTGCTCCAGCACCACGATCTCGTCGGCGAAGCCGTCCCGGGCGCCGATGAACTGTTCGGTCACCTCCTCGCTGGCGACGGGGACGGCCACCACGATCCTCCCCGCATCGCGGCGCCGGCAGAGCTTGATCGCGGCACGCATGGTGGATCCCATGGCAATGCCGTCGTCCACCAGGATGACGGTCCGGCTCTCCAGCTCGGGGAGCGGCTCGCCCTTCCTGAGGACGGCCACGCGGCGCTCTATCTCTTGCCGCTGATGTTCGACCACCGCCTCGACGGTCTCGTCCGAGACCCAGCGGCTGGCCCTCTCCAGGATGATGGTGCTCCCGTCCTCCGCCACCGCGCCGAAGCCAGCCTCCGGCTGGTCCGGATAGGGCAGCTTCCTGGCGATCAGGAGGGAGAACTCGGCGTCAAGATGCTTGGCCACCTGGTAGCCCACCTCGACGCCCCCGCGCGGTATCGCCAGCACGAGCACGTCCTCCGACCGGTAGGGCTCCAGCTCCTGGGCCAACGCCTGTCCTGCGTCTTTTCGATCCTTAAACATACTGTCCCACCTCTAAATCAGGAGATCGATCGTCTGCTGCACCCGATCCCACGTCTCGTCATCGGGATTGACGACCTCAGGATCGACGATGGTCATCAACTGGGCAATGACCATGATGAGCGTACCCGTCAGCTCAGGCAACATATCAATCACTTCCTGGCTCGGCTCACGCTCCAACTGCGGATACGTCGCCAGGTCCTCCAACACTGGTTCGATCGCCAACTCCTCCTCGTAGAGCCGGAAGGCCTGCAAGCTCTCCCGAAGCCCCTTGGTCAAGGGCAGGTCCGGCTCCATGATGAAATCCCGGTTGTTGTAGCTGGCGTGCCGCACGCCGGTCAGCAGCAGGTCGTGGAGCTTATGGCTGGCCAGATTCGACAACCGCTCCAGGTCGCTCTTGTCCAGCTCCAGCTCCGACACCCGCCAGACCAGCTGCTCCAAACGCTGTGCTCCAAAAACCACTGACATCGGTCAACCTCCTCTCTCTTTCATACACCTCTAGTGTAACAGAAAAACGCCAAGCGTGGCGACGGCCTACGTTGGCGCTTCGTTTGGGCTGGGTTGCAAAGCGTTTGAATTTCGTGGGGCGGCGACTCCTCTCCCTCGGGACCGCTCACGTCGTCTCCTGGCTCCGTTCGTAGTAGCGTCGACCCTCGGCCTCACGGCCACGCACGACGCGTTTTCCCTCCAGCGGCCCCCGTGTCTCCGTGACCACGGTGCACTGATCCTCCTCGCCGTCCTGCTCTTAGTAGCGCACCACCCAGTCGTCGGTCTTGTTGAGGCGGAAGCGATTGGCCTCCTGAACCTCCAGAAGGCCCGCGATCTGATCGAGCACGTCGGCGATCTGGTCGTTCGTCGGGCCCTGTTCTGGCACGTCCCTAGCCGCTCCCTCCCGCGAGCACCCGTTTCAGGACCTGGACGTCCTCCTGAAGGACGTCCTCCAGGTTCGGGTTGTAGAAGGCAGCCGCCGGGTGGTAGAGAGGCACGACCTGCGCCTCGCCGTACGGCACGTCGGCCTCCAAGACCTCGCCGTGGAGGTCGCCCATCCTCCGGCTCGGCCGCGGAAGATCGTATGCTTCTATCACGAACGTCGCGGCGAAGCGGCCCAGGGTGGCGATGACGCGAGGCTCGATGACCTCGATCTGCCGCAGCAGAAACGGCGCATAGACCTCAATCTCCTCGGCCCGGGGGTCCCGATTACCCGGGGGACGGTCCTTCACCACGTTGGTGATGTAGACATCCTCGCGCTGGACGTCGATGGATTCCAGGAGCGCGTCCAGCACGCGGCCGGCCCTCCCGACGAAGGGCCGCCCCGTCTTCGCCTCCTGGGCGCCCGGCGCCTCGCCGATCAGCATCAGGTCCGCGTCGGGGTCGCCCTCGCCGAACACGGGCTCATAGCCCTTCTCCCTCCGGTAAGCGTAGAGAGGGGATGCCTTCGGGTCCCGGACCTCCTCGGCCATACGCTCCAGACGCGCGGCTTTGTCCTCGTCCATCGACATCTCTTCCCCGGTCGTGGTCATTGGAAGCGTGGCGCCGCCTGGGCGACCGCCTCCTCCAGCTTGGTGATGGCCTGGTCGATCCGCGCCCGGAGGCCCTCGCCGTCCGGCGCCTCGCTCAGCTCCTCCAGCTGGCTGCGGGTCGCCTCCAGCCGCGACCTGAGCCGCCCAACCGTCTGGTAGTAGTCTTCAACCTCCTCCCGGCTGGCTTGATCTTCCCTCGGCTCCCACTGCTCGATGATCAGGCCCACCTTCTTGAGCCGGGCCTCCCGCTCGTCGTAGTACTGCTCATACGTCTCTTTTCTCTCCATGCTGTCCATGATACCCATCGTCGCGCTCCCTCCTCAAGGAGATCAGTTGACGCTAGGGACGGCCGTACCGTCCCATCAGGCCCGTGCGCGCCACCGCGTGCTCCTCAATCTCGCTGAGGAGTTGATGGCGGCTGGCGCCTGGCGGCAGGTCCAGGTCGACGTCGAGGGCGTAGAGCCGGAAGAAGTAGCGGTGTGTGGAGCCCATCGGCGGGCAGGGGCCGCCGTAGCCGACGTTCCCGAAGTCGTTTCGGCCTTGCGCCGCGCCCCACGCCAGGGTCGGATCGGTCGCCACCCCCTCCGGCAGCCCCTCCTTCGCGGCAGGGATGTTGTAGAACAGCCAGTGCGTGAAGGTGCCGCCCGGTGCGTCGGGATCCTCGCAGATCAGGGCGAAGCTCTGAGTGCCCTCCGGCGCGTCGCTCCACGACAGCGGAGGCGAAACGTCCGCCCCCTCACAGGTGTAGCGGTCTGGAATCGTCTCCTCAGATCCAAAGGCCGAGCTCGTCAGTTCAAAGGTCATGCTCTCCTCCTCTCCTATCGGTCAGCCAAACGCATATAGCGGCCCATCAGCTCTGCTTCATCGATCACGTGCCCCTCGATAGCCTCGAGGACCTCCTCGCGCCTTTTGCCTGGCGCGAGCTCGAGCCGCTTGTCTAATGCATAGAGACGAACCACGTAGCGATGTGCCTTCCCATCCGAGGGACAGGGGCCGCCGTAGCCGATGTTGTCGAAGTCATTGCGGCCCTGCACCCCACCCCAGGGAAGGGACTTGGCGGGTGAGACGCCCTCCGGAAGCTTGTTGACGTTGGAGGGCACGTCGTAGAGCACCCAATGAGACCAGACCCCTTTGACGGAGTCGATGTCCTCCAGAATTAGCGTTAGGCCCTCCGTCCCCTCGGGCACACCCAACCAGGTCAACGGCGGCGAGACGTCCTTCCCGTCACACGTATGCTGGGCGGGTATCATCTCCTCCGCCTCGAAAGCCGTACTTCTGAGCTCCAGTGTCATGCCATCCTCCTCATCGCGACGACACAGCTAACCTATCGGCGGGTGCGGGCGCACCCGATTGAGGGGCGGGGGCCGAAGCACAGCGTCGCCTCCCCCCGCCCCTGGCGCGGACCGTCCCCAGATTCGGACGCTAGTCCTCGCCGACCTGGAACGAGATCTTGGTGTTGACCCGGTAGGTCACGATCTCGCCGTCCTCTACGATCGCCTGGAAGTCCTTGACGTAGATTGACTTGATGTTGCGCACCGACTTGGACGCCTCCTTGAGCGCCTGGTCGACGGCGTCCTCCCAGCTCTCCTCTGATTGAGCCAGAACCTCAATCACTTTGACTACAGACATCGTCCTACCTCCTTATCGGTAGCTATACCTTGCTAGCGATCTTCGCGATCGCTGGCGTCAGAATCCAGGTCGCCTGCCAGTGACCATCCTTATTCTCCAGGCAGACGATCCCGGCGTTGGTGAAGTCGATCACCGGCTCGCGGGCTTCGCCCGTCAGCATATGCCCGGCCAATCGCTCCATGAAGGGCAGGTGTCCGACCAGCATCAGCGGCTGGTTCGCCTCGTCGATCTCCTCGGCCACCGGCTCCACGTCGTCGAGCGGCGAAAGGCCGGAGACAGCCACCACGCCCTGCGCCGGGGCGAGGGCGTCGCCCATGATCAAGGCCGTCTCCTGAGCGCGCGTCTTGCCGCTGTGGCGGATCTGCTCGACCTCGACGCCCAGCTCGGCGGCCACATCCGCGACCCAGGCCGCGTGCTCCCGGCCTAGCTCGTTCAGCGGCCGGTCCGGATCCTGCTCCTCAGACATCGCCTCTGCGTGTTGTACCAAGTAGACCTTCTTGCTCATAGATCTCCCCCCGTAACTGTTCACCTGCTGCTCCCAGCGGATGGCTCGAGACGAGCCGTGATCCGCGGTCTTGGGCGCGAAATCGCCGGATCACGGGCGGAAGGCCGCCTAATCCGGCTAGAGC
This sequence comes from uncultured Anaerolineales bacterium, assembly GCA_964514285.1. Lineage (GTDB taxonomy): Bacteria > Chloroflexota > Anaerolineae > B4-G1 > B4-G1 > SKLM01. The sequence goes on from CAZEQC010000184.1 coordinate 5,403, forward strand.
ATGAGAGCCACAAGATGAATAGGTACCTCCCCCCCTTATTCGTCGCTCGGCAATTCCGGCCGCTCCATCGGCGGCGTCTCGGTTTGTCCTACGTAGACCTTCTCCGTCGCGTGTCCAATGCTCTAGAAAGAGAGCAGAACCTCCTTCACGCGCTTCGTGATCTCCAGGCCCTCCTCAAACGGGCGCTGCCACATATTGCGGCCGAAGATCAGGCCCGTAGCCCCGCTCTCGACGCAGATGCGGGCCTTGGTCAACAGATCCTCGTCGCTCACCTTGCTCCCGCCGGAGA
>CAZEQC010000185.1:0-5671 GCA_964514285.1 uncultured Anaerolineales bacterium
ATCTCGCTCCACGTGCACCACGCCGGGCAGCTCAGCGACCGCTGCCGCCTCTTTCGGCGTCAGCTCCGCTGCCAGGCCGTTGAAGGCGTACTTATACTGGTACTTGGCTGTCACGGGGCGCCCAAGCGCCTTCTCTGCAGAGATAAGGAACTCGGCCTGTCTCTGCTCCAGGTAGTCGGCGTAGGCCACGCTCTCGGGGCTCTGGGCGTCGAGTTGGACCTGGCCCTGGGCGGCGGGGTTGGTGGCCTCCAGTCCCTCGATACCGCCGCGGTAGCGGGCGACCGGTTCGGCCTCCAGCTGTATGATGTAGGTAGTCGATTCAGCTGCCTTCACCGCCGGTTGGCCGGTGGAGACCAGCTCCCATTTGCTCTCATCTGGCCCCTCCGATGCTGGCGGTTCAGCCTTCAGGGCCCTGGCCGCGGGTTCGTCGACCGCGAGAGAGGGTGAGGGCGCCGCTTGCACGAAGGGAACAGCTGTGCTGAGTACAATCAGGAGAGTCAAAGCTCTCCATAAGCTTTTACGCATCGTCTAGTTATCCTCCTTGTAACATGGAACTGGCTGTCCGAGAATTACCGGCTGTCGCACCTACGGTCTGTCGTGGGTCGTTGTTCTATCTGGGAAGTCACCTCCTTCTCTTCGGCCAAGCTAAGCGCTAGGAGCAGGTTGCGTAAGGAGAGATGGTTTGCGACATCAACGATCTCCCCCTCACGATAGACTTGAGCCAGCTGCTCGAATCACCCATTCACTGCGGTGTGATGTGAAAAGGACCCGTTCTCAGAAGACCTGTATGTGGCGCTACCTCAGCACAGATGTCAGGAGATAGGCCAAGCGGGTGAAGTACCTCTAGTCTATCACAGCTCGAGTTGATTGTCAAAACGGCTTAGTGGTGCCAGAGCCACGATGAGAGCGCCGCCCGTTGACCGGTTTGCCCCCGCTGACGATACTTCTGTCACAGGGCTCTGACTGCTCTGCCCTGACCTCAGGCCTCGTCGACGATGGTGTAGTCGTAGGTGATCTCCGCGCTGCCGCGCAGCGTCGAAGCCACCGAGCAGTACCTCTCCTCCGAGAGCTCGATAGCATCGTGCACCGCTTTCTCGCTCAGCCCCTTCCCGCGCACGACGTACTCGATGTGGATCTTTCGGTAGGTCCACGGTGGATCCGCCTCCTGTTCGCCGGAAACCCGAACCTCCAGCCCGGTCACCGCTTGGCGCTTCTTCTCCAGGATGTTCACCACATCGTAGGACGTGCATCCTCCCAGCGAGACCAGGAGCAGTTGGGAGGGGCTCATGCCCACCCCGTTCTCCTCGTCTTGAGACGACATCACCACAGAGTGCCGCGTGCCGTCGGTGCCGACAAACTGTCGTTCCTTGAGCCATGTGACGGTGGCCTTCTTTGCCATATGTCTCCCTCCTTGGTGCTGTGCATGGTGTGAAACAAGATGTCCTAGTCTACCACCGGTGGGCTTTTCGGACAACCCTCTCACGGCTGCCACCCAGGGCGATTGCAGGTGAGGATCCTACGCTCGAGGATCCCGTCTTGAGGGCAATCTCAAGTCAGGATGCCAGGGTTTGGTTCTACCTTCTCCCTCAAGGCTTCGGCGTGAGCTCAACCGAACGGACGAGGTCTACAAGCGTCATATGCAATGGCTCTGTGCTATCAACCGTTGGTTACCAGGAGCCGCGCATCGAGACCGCGATTTGGGGATCAGCACAGTTCGCTGGTATAATGTTAGTGAAGCGATATAACGTCCTTTGTGAGTAGACACGGGAAATTGAGGAAGGTTACCTGGTCGGAGGGCGTCCAAATCGACGTCGCGGATTCGTCGCAGCCGTGAGTGGCAAGGCAACAGGGAAGGAGCGATCGTATGACCGTGCGTATCGGCACCAGTGGCTTCAGCTTCGACGACTGGGTGGGCCCAGTCTATCCCGAAGGTCTGCCCAAGCGGCAGTGGCTCAACTACTATGCTGAGGAGCTCTTCTCCACCTGCGAGCTCAACTTCAGCTACTATCGCGTGCCCGATGCCCGCACGTTGGGCCAGATAGCGGCCAAGGTTCCGCCGGATTTCCTCTTCTCCATCAAGGCCTATCGCGGCATCACGCATGAACGGGAGGATCCCGAGCCGGATATGGAGCAGTTCTCCGCGGCGTTGGCGCCGCTGGTCGAACAGGACAAGCTAGCCTGCGTGCTGGCGCAGTTTCCACATTCCTTCCACGCTAATCAGGCCAACCGGGACTACCTCAAGCGGGTGCGCGAAGGGTTCTCGGGTCTTGCCGTCGTGGTGGAGTTCCGTTCTCGCGAGTGGATTAGTGGGCGCACGTTCGAGGAGTTGAAGGCCCTCGATCTGGGGTTCTGCTGCGTCGATCAGCCGCGCTTCAAGAGCCTGGTGCCTCCGGTGGCCGTTGCCACGGGGCCCGTCGCGTACGTGCGGTTCCACGGCCGAAATCGGGCCAAGTGGTGGCAGCACGATGAAGCCTGGGAGCGGTACAACTACAGCTACAGCGATGAGGAGCTTATGGATTGGGTGCCGAAGCTCCGCGCGTTGGACGAGGAGGCCCCCCTGACGCTCGCCTATATGAACAACCACTGGCAGGGGCAGGCGGTGGGCTCAGCTCGACAGCTCAGGGAGCTGATGCATGGATAGAGAATCGCTCGTAGCGGCAATGGAGGACTGGGGATACCGCGCTTTCCCCAGAGAAGAGGGAGCGGTTTCGGCTGCCAGAAGCTGTTGGTCGCCATCTTGGTCGAGCATCAGCTCTGATCGCCGCATCCCTTGAGGGTAGATGGAGTTGGTTTTATAGTACAACCTCCTGACTGGGCACGCAATTAAGTGGACGGGGGGCGGTGTAACCGTTCGTTGTGGAGCTTGATAAGCTTGATTGACGGTGAAACCGCGAAACATGCGATCTGCCCCTTGACAAGTGCTGCGCCATGTAGTATACTCCTGATATATCACGGATATACCCCATAAGAACTCAGTCTGCCGACTGCCCCTTCTTCTGGGGTTCCAGTGCCGCTTCGTTGGTCTTGATTTGACCAGAAAGAGGATAGGGAACCTCCACACGTGAGGCTCAGTGAGAAGGCGTACCGGCTCATCAAGGAGAAGGTCGTCACCCTCGAACTTCCGCCGTCTGCTGTAATTGATGAGCACGTCTTGATGCAGGAACTGGATCTCGGCCGTACGCCGATTCGCGAAGCGCTTCAGCGGTTGGACTCTGAGGGCTTGGTGAACATCGTCCCCCGTCGAGGGACGTTCGTCAACGATATCAGCGTCACTGACCTGCAAAAGATCTTTGAGCTGCGCATCATCTTGGAGGGTTTCTGTGCCCGCCTAGCTGCTCGACGCATCACGGAGGGGCAGCTTAAGAAGATGGAGAACGTGCTTCAAGAGCTTGACGACCTGCAGGAAGGGAACTCCCAGGCTTTGATGAGCATCGATAAGCGTTTCCACCGCTTGCTCTACGCATCTGCCGACAACGAGTTTCTTGCCGATATCTTGGACCGTCTCTACGACCTAAGCCTGCGCCTCTGGTATCTGGTTCTCAACCGTCTGGATGAGGTACGGCACTCCATTGAGCAGCACGTCCAGGTTTTTCATGCCTTGGAGGAGGGTGACGGCGCTCGGGCTGAAGCTGTCGTCCAGAAGCACATTCGGGAGTTTCAGCAGAGCATTAAGGCTGTGTTATAGCGTGTTTCGAACCAATGCTTGGCTTTAGCCAGGCATTTGTCTTTTTGTTCTTGAACAATCTATGTGGCGAAGGTGTCCCCCCTGGGGAGTCCGGGGAAGTCCGGTGATGCTGCGAAGCTCATGTCGCGAAGCTTGTGTCGCAGACGCTAGTCCGGCGCTGTCCCGCAACTGTGAGCCAAGATGTGGTGGTCGAGTGCCACGTGATCCGATAGGTGAGCGACCAAGACGCGGTCGGGCAACTATCGCCTCGTCCGGTCACTCGCTGATTGGCAAGCCAGAGCACCGCCCTTCGCCGGATCGATCGAGATCCTCCGAGGAGAGGGAGTAGATTGTGCTATGGACGTGAATGGCTGCAGGCAAGGATGCAATTGCGTCCATATTGCGGCTGCTTCCTCTTTTGCGTATCTGTTGTCTGTTGTTCGTAGTAGCGCCAGGAGGGCCGCCCGCTCTGGGTCTTAGGCCAGATGGGGAGGATGACCGAGATATCGAGTGATTGCTCCTGGACTTTCCGTATTGTGGATTGAGTGATTATATGCGTGCTTATTGCTTGGATCACGGCGCTCTTTGGCGCCCAAATTGGGCTCAGGCTGATCGAAAAGGAGGTGGTTTGCTTTACCAACATCGTTGGATGTCGTATAACAAGTTCGAACACGGCAAAGTCAGACGTTTACTTAAAGAAAGGGAGAAGAAGCGAAGATGAAACGTGTTCAGAAGATGACGAAGTGGCTACTACCTCTTATGGTAGTTGTAGGGCTGGTGTTTGCGTTTGCTGGCTGTGCGCAGCCGACGCCCGAGCCGACTGAACCGCCCGCGGAAGAGGAAGAGGCAACTGAGCCCCCCGCGGAGGAAGAAGAGCAGGAAGAAGAGACCTTCAAGCTGGGCGTGTTGGGACCCTTCAGCGGCCCCAGCGCCCGCACCGGCGAGGAGTTCAAGGGCGCCGTGCAGATGGCGTTCGAGAACGTTGACTACAAGATCGGACATTACAACATCGAGCTGGTCTGGGTCGACTCGCAGTCCGACCCGGCCAAGGCCTCTCAGGCCTATGAGCAGGCCGTCGTCCAGGACGGCATCCAGGCCGGCCTGGCCAACTGGCACAGCTCGGTCGCGGTCTCCTGCATGGAGGTCGCCGCTAAGCACGAGATCCCCCACTTCTGCCCCTACGGGGCGACGGAGGTGGTCAATGAGACCTGGCAGTCCGATCCCGACAAGTACTTCTATTGGGTCAACAAGTGGTGGCCCACACCCAAGAACCTGAGCAAGAGCTACGTCCAGGCCCTCGAGAACGCCATCGCGGACGGCACGTGGCAGCCCGAGGCCAAGACCGTCGCCATCTTCGGCGAGGACACGGACTGGGGCCGCAGCTTCGGCAACGGCATCACGGAGCAGTTCGAGGCCGCTGGTTGGGAGATCGTCGGTACGGAGTACTTCGGCCTCGACCAGACCGAGTTCTATCCGCTGCTCAACAAGTTCAAGGACCAGAACCCGGCGGTCCTGGCCGGCACGAGCACGGGCGCTCCCGTGGTCTCCGCGTTCATCAAGCAGGCGGACGAGGTCGGGCTGGAGAGCCTGATCATCGCCGACGGCCTCGGCTGGGTGGGCGAGTGGTACGAGCTGACCGGCGACTCCTCCAACTACGTCATCGACCAGATCCCCGGGTTCACCACGGAGGAAGGCAAGGAGTTCGCTGAGGAGTTCGAGGCGACGTACGACCTGACGCCCAGCCCCTCGGCCGCTGGCCTGGCCTACGACGCCGGTGGCTTCTTCATCGGCGCCGCCCAGCAGGTTTACGAGAATGAGGGCGAGCTCTCCTCGGAGACGCTGGCCAACTTCGCCAAGAACGAGGTCCAGACGGGCAACTGGTCCTACACCGGTGGCATCGTGATGGAGGAGTACAAGTACACGCCGGAGGTCGCTCCTGACCCCGTCACTGGCGAGGGCTACTACACCTTCCCCGTCCTCCAGTACTTCGACGGCGAGGGACACGTT
>CAZEQC010000186.1:0-5627 GCA_964514285.1 uncultured Anaerolineales bacterium
GTCGACGGAAGCATCCTGAGCCCGTCGAAGGAAGCATCCTGAGCCCGTCGAAGGATGCGGCCCCAGTACCGGTACTCAGTCTGGGAGATCAATCCTCTCAGGACAACCGTTCACCTGCTGCTCCCAGCGGATGGCTCGAAACGAGCTACGCGGTCTTGGGCGCGAAATCGCCGGATCATGGGCGGTAGCCGCCGGGCGGGACGTCCCACCCGGACGGAAGGCCGCCTCATCCGGCTAGAGCAAGAGAGCCACAACGTGAGTAGTTACCCCTCAGGAAGCTCTCCCGGCGGTCGTCGGCGGCCCATCCACCCCCAGGCGGCCAGGGTGACGACCAGCGCCAGCGCGGCCTCCACGCCGAACTCGGCCAGGTTCGACACGTCGGGCACCAGCTCGCGCACCACGTTGCTCAGCCCATGGTAGAGCACGGCGGCCAAGGTGACCTGTCCGGCAGCGTTGTAGAGCCAGGCGTAGACGGGGGATCCCACGACAGCGCCAAAGACGAAGGTCCAGAACGCCGCCGTCCCCACCCCCAACGTGGACTGATACGTGTCTGCGATGAAGAAGAGGGGCAGATGCCACGCGGACCAGAAGGCGCCGACGACCAGGCTCGCGGCGACGACGGGCATGCGGCGTTGGAGCCCCTCCTGAGCGTACCCACGCCAGCCCGGCTCCTCCAGGGCGCCGACGACCAGGCCGATGACCAGAAAGAGCCCCGGGCCGCGCTCGAACAACCCCTGCTCGCGGAGCGTCGCCGTGTCCAACAGAACGGGCGTCACGGCCAGCACCAGCACCAGCCCCAGAATCCAGAGATACCACCGCCAGGGCAGCACGCGGGGGTCGAACGCGCGCCGGAAGAAGGCACCGACGCCATCGTCGAGATCAGCGTCCCAGCGTCCGGCGGCGACCAGGAGCCCGGCCACGGCGCTGGGCCCCACCGCGCCGAGCACCGCCAGAACGACGGCGGGGAACGCCATGAGGGGCTGCCCCGTCAGGGCCACGATACCGTGGAACGTCCAGGTCCAGGCCAGGACGCCGAAGAGATAGAGCCACGGGGCTGGCTGGCCCCGTCGGGTTTCTGGTTGTGGGTTCATAGCCATACCTCCGTGCTGTTCTCAACGAAGCTGACGTCCACGATTGTACAATCGCTCACGACGTGAGGCAAGCGGCTGCAGGGCCGCGGGGGCAGGGGGGCCGCATGGCCTACTGGAGCCGATCAGCGTCAATCAAGGACGGCGCAACCGAGTTGACGAGAATGCCCCCGTGGAGGATAATGGCGTGTAGAGATAGGGTAGCCCATCGTCCGCGAGCTTCTCCACCTCCGAGCCGTCGTCTCCAGCGGATTGAGCCGCGGGCGAGCCTGGTGCTCAGGAGGGAGCGGTATGGAGCACGTCCTCACGGTCATCCGCTGGCGGGAGGCCGAACCGGCGACGATGGGCGTGACGGGGCATATCGCTGCCATCGCCACCAGACCGGCCTAGCGTGCCGGTGCCGCGGGGGCGCTGAAAGGCGAGTCATTCATGGCCATCCAGTTTCTCAACTGCTTCACGTTTGGCCTCCGCGTGCCCTTCAAGGAGGACACCGGGGCGCTCTGCCTGCTGGTCGAGACCGATCGGGGGCTGCTGCTGGTGGACACCGGACCGGGACGGGAGGACTACGAACGCGTCCCGCTGATGATGCGCGCCCTCCGGCTGGTGACCCGGATGCCGATGGATCCGCAGGAGGCAGCGGTGCGCCAGCTGGCCCGGCTGGGCCGCCGGCCGGAGGACGTGCGCCACGTCGTGCTGACGCACATGCACTTCGACCACTGCGGCGGCCTGCCCGACTTTCCCCAGGCGACCGTCCACGTCCATCGCCGCGAATTCGAGGCCTTCCGCCGCTTCCCCCGCCGCTTCCTGGACCTGGCCTACGTCCGGCGTCATCTGGCCCACGGGCCGGACGTCGTGTTATACGCAGATGGAGGCGAGAGGTGGTTCGACTTCCCGGCCATCCCTCTGCCCTTCGAGCCGCCGATGTGGCTGGTGCCGCTCTTCGGGCACACCCGCGGCCACTGCGGTGTGGTGATCGCGACCGACGGCGGCCACCACTTCCACGTGGGCAGCGCGGCGCCCATCGGCTTCACAGAAGCGGTGCCGCAGCGGCTGGCCCGCCCCATGGTGGGCCGCCACGAGGCGCGTCTGCGCGCGTTCCGGGCGGCCCATCCCGAGATTCGGATGACGACGGGGCATATGCCGTTGAGCTTCTTCGATCAACTCGATGGAGAGTGAGGACACGTCCGCCATCAAGGGCCAGCTGCGGCGCCGACGCACTGACCATAGGCTCTCAGCCCTCGTCTCGAGGGCGGCTTGTAACGGTGGAGACGCCGCACCCGATGCCCCCGAGACGGTAGCTGCGAGGGGGGATTCCGGACCGAGGAGCAGGCGGACCGTGATCATCACCAGGCCTTTTAGCAGAAACCTTGAGCAGCTTCTTACGTATACTATAATAGGCTCGTCGGCGCCGTGCCGAAGCGGGCAGTTCACCTGGCGTAGGAGCCGACGACAAAGCAATCGATCATTCGAAGAGGAAAAGGAGGAAGAGATGCAGAGCAAGAACCGAACGGTCTTGATCGTCGTCATCGTCGCAGTGGGTGTCCTATTATGCTGCTGCGCGCTGATCGTCGCCGCCGCGGTCGCAGGTATCTTGGGGGCCGCGCCCATCAGCCAGGAAGGAGACATCGGCCGCGTGGCGGAGCGCACCGAACAGACCTTCACCGTCGACGACGCCCCCACGCTGGGCGCCGAGACGTTCGCAGGCAACGTCACGGTGCGTCGGGGGGCGAGCGGACAGATCCGCATCGTCCTCACCAAGCGGGCTGTCAACTCGAACCGGCTGGACGCCATCGACATCGACATCGAGGAACGGGACGACGAGGTGCGCATCGAAGCCTCGAAGTTCAGCGGCCTCACTAGCAACGTATCGGTCAGCTTCGAGATCTACGTCCCGGCCGACGCCGAACTGGACCTGGAGACCGGCGCCGGGAACGTCCGTGTGAGCGACGTGGAGGGCGAGGTCGCGGCTCACACCGGGGCCGGCAACGTGACGGTGGAGGGCGCCACCGGCCCCGTCGCGCTGGACACCGGCGCCGGCAACCTCCGCTATCAGGGTGAGCCGATGGGCCGATGTGCTTTCAAGACCGGCACCGGCAACGTGACCCTCGTCCTGCCGGGCGACGTCGATGCCGAGGTCGAGCTCGACACAGGGATCGGCAACATCGACCTGGGTGGCTTCGACGTGGCGGGCGACGTCAGCCGCACGGGGGTCGAGGGCCGCCTCGGCACCGGCGAGGACGCCACCATCAGGGCGGAGACGGGCGCGGGGAACATCAACCTGGAGCGGCAGTAGATGAGAGAGATCGTACCGCACGTCACGCTGATCGAGGGGCTGCGCGGCGCCAACGTCTACCTGCTCACCGGCGAGGACGTCCTGACGATGGTGGACAGCGGGATGGCGGGAGACGTGGAGCGCATCGCGGCTCAGCTGCGCCAGGCCGGCTACACACTGTCCCAGCTGGAGACGCTGGTGCTGACCCACGCCCACGGCGACCACGTGGGCGGCGCTGCCGAGGTCGCGCGCCGCTCCGGCGCCGAGGTGGTGGCTCACAGAGACGAGGTGCCCTACATCGAGCAGAGCAGGCCGCTCCCGGCGTCCTCCCCGGTGAAGCGGGCGCTGACCTGGCTGACCAACCGGCTTCTTTTTCGCCTCTCGCCCTGCCGCGTCGACCGGGCCTTGGAGGACGGCGACGTGCTGGACGCCCTGGGCGGGCTGCGCGTGATCCACATACCGGGCCACACGCCGGGCAGCATCGGCCTCCACCAGCCCGAGCGGGGCATCCTCTTCTGCGGCGACGCCCTCTTCAACGCCCATCCGATGACGGGGGAGGACGGCCTGCGCCTCCCCATGCGCCTCGTCACGGTGGACGATGCGCAGGCCCGGGCGTCGGTCCGCAAGCTGGCGGCGCTGGACGTCGAGGTGCTCTGCTGCGGCCACGGGGAGCCGATCCTGGAAGAGGCCGGGGAGCGGGTGCGGGCGCTTCTCGGGGGCGAGACGGGATGACCTCAGAGAGGCGGATGGACGCCGACGGCCTCCGCTTCGCCCCTATCTAGGTGACGCCCTGTGAGCCGAGGACAGCTTCAGTGAAGGAAGGCCAAGAGCCCGGCGAGACCCTCGTGGACTCCGCCGGGGCAGCCGTATCGACGAAGGCAATCGTATATGAGGAGGCATCGAGATGCAAGCGTATCAGCAACAAGAGGAGCAGCACACCCTGGTCATCAGTATGGAGCTGACGCGGGGCTTGATGGTCTTGCTGAGCCTGGCGCTGCTCACGGTGGGCTTCCTGGCCACCTTGGCCCACGGACGGAGGATGGCGCTGGCCTCCGCCCCAGCGGCACCGGTCGCCGCAGCCGATAGCGTGCGCCATTTCTACCTGACCAAAGGCACGTACGGCGGCGCGAACGCCCTCACCGCCTGCGCGTCCGGCTATCACATGGCGTCCCTGTGGGAGATCCTGGACCCCTCCAACCTAACGTACCACACCGACCTGGGTCAGACGAGACACGACAGCGGGGAGGGGCCAACGACGTTCCGGGGCTGGGTGCGCACGGGCTATATGAGCAACAACAGCGACATCGTAGGACGGGCCAACTGCGACGTGTGGACCAATGGTATGACCGGACACGGGACGACGGCCGCCCTGCCCAACAGCTGGAACGCCGACTGGGAGGACTTACACGTCTGGAATACACAGGTGTTCGCTTGCAATGACGTCAATCGGGTCTGGTGTGTGGAGGATTGAGGCCATGAGCAGACGCGTGAGCCTCAGAATCCGCTACACCCGCCGCTCCGACCTGGCGACGCTGCTGGTGCTGGCCCTGCTGACGGCGCTGGCCCTGGGGTATCTGGCGTGGGCCGCCCCCGGTTCGCAGGCGCTCCCAGTCAGGGAGCGAAGCGAGGTTCTGGCCGCATCCGGGGAAACGCGCCGGTACTACCTGACCAAGAACACCTTCGACGGCAGCGAGACCCTCACGGCCTGCGCCCCAGGCTATCACTTCGCCTCTCTGTGGGAGATCATAGACCCCTCAGCCCTCAGGTACAACACGACCTTGGGTCAGACCAAGGGGGACAGCGGGCATGGGCCGCCAGCGAGAAGCGGCTGGGTGCGCACGGGCTACATGAGCGGCCACGACGGCATAGCCGGGCGGGGTAACTGCGACGCGTGGACCAGCGACCTCTTCGAGCGTACCGGCACCTACGCTTTCCTACCCAACATGTGGAATGCCGGGCACGAGGATCTATTGGGCTGGGCCGCGGGTGGCTCGGCGTGCTCCAACCAGAAGGGGGTCTGGTGCATGGAGGACGTCGGAAGGTCCATCTACCTGCCGCTGGTGTTGCGAAACCACCAGCCTTGATAGCGTCCGACCGGCCGTCGGCCGGCGACAGCTGCCGCAGCGACCATCGTCCCGAGCGCCAGTAGGCGCGGCGGTGTCGCTGCGCTTGCGGAAACCCGCCCCAGATAGGAAGGGACGGCGAGCTCGTCAACCGCGGCGGTTGGTACGCCGCGCTGGATCTGTTCGGGGCTGAAGATCTCGGAC
>CAZEQC010000187.1:0-1264 GCA_964514285.1 uncultured Anaerolineales bacterium
GTACGGAAACTTGCCCCGCTGAGCGGCAGGTATGGAAACCTGCCCTACTGAGATTGTTTCGCGGGTCTTCATGCGGTGGGACAAGCCGCCAGGGGTCAGAATCAGGTGCTCTTGGCGCTATGATTCGAGGAGACTGTGAATAGGACGTTGACGCTCATCGTCATCAGCCTGGGCCTTCTGTTGGCCTCCGCCGGCTGTGGGGGGAGCGCCGAGCCGGCGACGCTGCGCATCGGCTTGCTGCCGATCCTGGACACCCTCCCTATGGTCGTGGCCGAGCAGCAGGGCGCCTTCGAAGAGCACGGTATCCAGGTCGAGTTCGTCAGCGCCGCCTCGGCGGCGGAGCGGGACCAGCTGCTGCAGGCCGGCGAGGTGGATGGGATCATCACCGATCTGGTGGCCCTGGCGCTCTACAACCGGGACGCCCCCCGGGTCGCCGCCGTGCGCTACGCCATGACGCCGACCCGGGCCTTCGCCCAGTTCCGGGTGATAGCCGCGCCGTCGTCGGGCCTCTCCCAGCCCCAGGATCTGGCCGGCGTGGCGATCGGCATCTCCGAGGGGACCGTGATCGAGTACGTGACCGACCGCATGTTGGAGGCGGAGGGGCTGGCGCCGGCGACCATCGAGACCCTGGCGGTCCCCAAGATTCCGGAGCGGATGGCCCTGCTCCGCTCCGGCGAGCTCCAGGCGGCGACGCTGCCGGAGCCCCTGGCCTCGCTGGTGATGCAGGACGGCGCCGTGGTGGTGGTGGACGACACGGAGCACGTGGAGACGAGCTGCAGCGTCTACGCCTTCCGCCGGGAGACGCTGGACGCCCACCCGCAGGCGGTCCGCGGCTTCCTGGAGGCGGTGTCCGAGGCGAGCCGGGCGATCAACGAGGACAAGTCCCGCTGGAGCGACCTGCTGGCGGAGCGGAACCTGGTGCCCCCGCCGCTGATCGGCTCCTACGAGCTGCCCGACTATCCGGGCGACGAGCCACCCAGCGAGGCCCAGTTCGCCGACGCGGTGGCGTGGCTGGAGGCGGCGGGGCGGCTGTCGGAGGCGCCGGGTTATGGGGAGGCTGTGGATGGGTCGTTTCTTCCTTAGAGCGGACGATGGACGATGGACGACGGACGATGGAAGGGGCGCCCCGCTCGCTTCGTTTTTCACGCTTCCTCTCCCGCGGTCCCTCCCCCACGCTCCCAGCGGATTCGCAATCCGCGGGTTTTGGGAGGCGCCATCTCTGGCAGGGCCCGCCGGATCGCGGATCCGGCTCGAGCTTTGGTGG
>CAZEQC010000187.1:1364-5596 GCA_964514285.1 uncultured Anaerolineales bacterium
GATTCGCAATCCGCGGGTTTTGGGGGGCGCCATCTCTGGCAGGGCCCGCCGGATCGCGGATCCGGCTCGAGCTTTGGTGGGGGCTCCGGATTGAGCCCTGGTCGGGATCCGGCTCGAACGTGGGAGCGTGTGTCGGGTTCGCCCTCCCGGTGCTCCCAGCGGATTCGCAATCCGCGGGTTTTGGGGGGCGCCATCTCTGGCAGGGCCCGCCGGATCCGTGATCCGGCTCGAGCTTTGGTGGGGGATCCGGGCCGAGCTTGGGTGAGGTTAGTGAGGGATGGAGGTTGAGCTTCAGGGGTTGGTATGATCGAGTTGGTTGACGTGTCGTTCGCCTACGGCGAGCAGCCGCCGGTGTTCGACGGCTTCTCCTGGGACGTCGAGGGCGGCGAGATCTGGTCGGTGCTGGGCCCCTCGGGCTGCGGCAAGAGCACGCTGCTGTTGCTCCTGGCCGGCCTCCTCCACCCGCAGAGGGGCGAGGTGTTGGTGGGGGGCGAGCGGATCACGCGCCCCCGCCCGCGGACGGGCCTGATCCTCCAGGAGTACGGCCTGCTGCCCTGGGCCACCGTCTACGACAACGTGGCCCTCGGCCTGCGGATCCGCCGCTTCTACGGACCCGACGGGCGCCACGTGCCCCAGGACGAGGACCTCGATCCTGATGAGACGCGCACCCGGATCGAGCACTGGCTGGCGCGCCTCGACATCGCCGAGCTGGCGGAGAAGTACCCGGGGCAGATCTCCGGCGGGCAGCGACAGCGGGCGGCTGTGGCGCGCACCCTGGCGCTCCAGCCCGATCTGCTGCTGATGGACGAGCCCTTCTCCTCGCTGGACGCGCCGACGCGGGAATCGCTCCAGATCCTGACGCTGGCGCTTTGCGCCGAGGCCGGGCTGACGGTGATCCTGGTCACCCACAACATCGAGGAGGCGGCCTTCATGGGCCAGCAGATCCTCCTGCTGCACGATCCGCCGAACCGGAGGGCGCGGGTGATCGACAACCCGCACCGCGCCGACGAGGGGTACCGCTGCTCGGGCGCCTACCAGACGGCCTGCTCGCTGCTGCGGGAGCGGATCGACGCCGCCGGGGCTAGGGAAGGGAGCGCGGGCCGGTGAGCGAGCCGATGCGCCGGCCGGCTGGGCAACGGGCCGAACCCGGCCCGGGCGTCACGGACGAGGCGGGCGCCCACCGCGGGCTCTCGGTGGCCGGGGCAGCCCTGGTCCTGCTCCTCCTCTGGGAGATCCTGGCGCTGATGGTCCAGATCCCCATCCTGCCGACGCCGCTGGCGGCGCTGAACACGTTCGCGCGGGAGCTGACCCGGGATCTGGGGCGGCACTTCCTGGTGAGCCTGATGCGGGTGGCGGCGAGCATCACCCTGGCGGTGGCGCTGGCCACGCCGGCCGGGCTGGTGCTGGGGCAGAGCCGACGGCTGAACCGGCTCTTCTCGCCCTTCATCTACCTGCTCTATCCGATCCCCAAGGTGGTGTTGGTGCCCCTGGTGCTGCTCTTCCTGGGGGTGGGGAATCTGCCGAAGATCGTGATCGTGACGATGATCCTCTTCTTCCAGATCCTGGTGCTGGTCCGCGACAGCGCCGCCGGCATCCGCCCGGAGATCATCACCAGCGTGCGAAGCCTGGGGGCCGGGCGCCGGGCGTTGTTCCGCTTCGTCTATCTGCCGGCCAGCTTGCCGGCGGTGTTGACGGCCGTGCGCCAGTCGATCGGCACCGCGGTGGCGGTGCTCTACATCGCGGAGCTGTTCGCGACGCGGTATGGGTTGGGGTACTATATCTACATTCAGGGGAGCACGTTGTTCGATTATCCAAAGATGTACGCGGGTATCATCGCTATGAGCTTGCTGGGGTTGGGGTTGTATTTCATCGTGGACGCGGTGGAGCGGCGGACGTGTCGGTGGTTGGAGGCGTGAGGGTGGGATGGAGGGCACCGCAGAGGCGCTGAGGGCGCGGAGAACGGCAGGGGGAGGGGGAGAGGGGGAGAGAGGGTGAGAGGGTGAGGGGGTGTGAGGGTGAGGGGGTGTGATGGGTGACGACTTGCGGACGTTTGTGGAGCTGCTGGAGGCGCGGGGGGAGCTGGTGCGGGTTGCCCAGCCGATCTCTCCGGAGCTGGAGATGACGGAGATCGTGGACCGGGTGTCGAAGGGGCCGGCGGCGCAGAACAAGGCGCTGCTCTTCGAGCAGCCGACGGGCTACGACGTGCCGGTGCTGATCAATATGTTCGGCAGCGCGGAGCGGATGGCCTGGGCGCTCCACGTGGACGAGCTGGAGGATCTGCGGCGGAACTTGGGGGCGCTGATCGACATGCGGCTGCCCCAGGGGCCGATCAAGGCGCTGAAGCGGGGGAAGGCGCTCCTGGACGCCCTGCGGGCCGCCGGGCTGCGCCCGCGCCGGGTGCGGCGAGCGCCGGTCCAGCAGGTGGTGGAGAGCGAGGATCCGTCGCTGGAGGCCCTGCCGATCCTGACCTGCTGGCCGGAGGACGGCGGCCCCTTCATCACCCTGCCCCAGGTGGTGACCCGCCATCCGGAGACGGGCGTGCGCAACGTGGGGATGTATCGCCTGCAGAAGGTGGATGCCCGCACGCTCCTGGTCCACTGGCAGCGGCACAAGGGCGGGGCGGAGCACGAGCGGGCGGTCCTGGACGGGCCCGAGCAGGCGCAGGCCACGATCCCGGCCGCGGTGGTGCTGGGCGGCGACCCGGCCACGATCTGGAGCGCGTCGGCGCCGCTGCCGTCGGATATCGACGAGTACCTGCTGGCCGGCTGGCTGCGCGGGGAGCCGGTGGGGCTGGTGGACTGCGTCAGCCAGCCGCTGGAGGTGCCGGCCAACGCCGAGGTGGTGATCGAGGGGTACGTCGACCCCAACGACCAACGGCCCGAGGGGCCCTTCGGCGACCACACCGGCTACTACACGCCGGTGGAGCGGTTCCCCGCCTTCCACGTGACGGCGATCACCCGCCGCCAGGCGCCGATCTACCCGGCCACGGTGGTGGGGGTCCCGCCGATGGAGGATTATTGGATGGGGAAGGCGACGGAGCGGCTCTTCCTGCCCCTGGTGCAGCTCTTCCTGCCGGAGGTGGTCGACTTCGCCATGCCCGCGCCGGGCGTCTTCCACAACCTGGTGCTGGTGAGCGTCGAGAAGCAGTTCCCGGGCCACGCGCGGAAGGTGATCCACGGGCTGTGGGGGCTGGCGCTGCTGAGCCTGGCGAAGGGGATCGTGGTCTTCGACGAGTGGGTGGACGTGCAGGATCCGAGCGAGGCGGCCTGGCAGGCCCTGGGGAACGTCGACTGGTCCCGCGACGTGATGATCGACGACGGGCCGGTGGACCACCTGGACCACGCCTCCTACCGCCACTCCTTCGGCGGCAAGATCGGGATCGACGCCACGGCGAAGCTGCCCGAGGAGGGGTACAGGCGGCGCTGGCCCGAGGTGGTGCGCATGGACCCGGCGGTGAAGGCGCGCATCGACGCGCTGTGGCCGGAGCTGGGGCTGGGATGAGGTTCCTGAAGCGGGCTTTTCTGGTGGCGGTCGCCGGCGGCGTCGCAACGGTCGCCCTGCTTCTGGGCATGCGCTCCTGGGTGGAGCGGCGCTACGAGGACCGGATCTACGAGAGCGTGGCGCAGGTGCCTCCGCGCCCGGTGGCCCTGGTGCTGGGGGCCGGGCTGTGGCCCGACGGGTCGCTGACGCCGATCCTGGCGGATCGGGTGGCCACGGCGGCCGAGCTGTATCGGGAGGGGAAGGTGGAGAAGCTGCTCTGCAGCGGGGACAACCGGCGGGTGGACTACAACGAGCCGCAGGCGATGAAGGAGTACGCGGTGCGGCTGGGCGTGGCGGAGGAGGACGTGGTGCTGGACTACGCCGGCCGCCGGACGTACGACAGCTGCTACCGGGCGCGGGCGATCTTCGGGGTGGAGCGGCTGGTGGCGGTGACGCAGCGCTTCCACACGGCGCGGGCGGTCTACACGTGCGAGTCGCTGGGGCTGGACGCGGTGGCGGTGACGGCGAACCGGCGGATCTACGCCGCCGAGCAGGTGGTGTGGAGGACGCGGGAGTATCTGGCGCTGGCGCTGGCGTGGTGGGATCTGAACGTGCGGCATCCGACGCCGGTGTTGGGGGAGCCGGAGCCGATCGAGTGAGCGGCGGGCGGCGGACAATGGACGATGGACGAAGAGGCCGCCCAGCGCTGAACCGCTGGGCTGAGAGCGCAACCCCGCTTCGCGGGCTACGGC
>CAZEQC010000188.1:0-5567 GCA_964514285.1 uncultured Anaerolineales bacterium
GTCCCTACAGGTCATTTCTTGTGGCATAAGTTAGATTTCTTCGTGGCGCATGTCAGGTTCTCCTTCTGCTCCATCGCCTCTTCAAGGAGAGCCGCAAGACCGACGGGATGCTCACCGTCTAGGTTTCGTCACTCTTCCTTCAAGGTCCGCGCCGGGCCACCTCCAGCTCACGAGCGTCTTCTCCTCACCGTCATCATCGTAGTACGCGATGGTCTCGGTGAGGAACATCCGTGCTCCAGCTCCCCGTTCCCCTGCATCAATCAGGGCCTCGCGGATTGCCCGCAGTAAGTACTGATTTGATGACAACCGAGTGCCTGCAAAAGGCTTCGCTGGATTCCTCACGCCAACTTCGCAGAGGGCCACGCCCTTGAACCGATGTACCAGGTGGAGACCATGTTGGGCGGGTGCCAATGAGGATGAGACATCTCAGCGACCTACAGACTCTCCAGAACGTTGACCACGTAGGCAAAGAAGGCCTTCAGTTCGTAGTCCCGAACGCGTTCCATCGATCTACCGACCCAGCGGGGGATCGCCCTGCATCCGTTGCGTCACGCGCCAGGCCAGCTCTTCCGGCGAGAGATCCGGGTGCCGCTCGCGCTCGCTGGCGCGCACGGCATTGAGCGCGAACTGGTAGGCCTGGAAGTCGACCTCCAGGCGCTCGGCGGGACTTATGGCCCGCCACACGGTCACCCGGCGTGGGTCGAGCTCGGCCAGCTGATCACGGTGGGCGGCACGGTCGGGAGACCGACGCAACGTCATCCCCCTACACCACCTTACATCCCTAAACCGGCATAGAGCCAACGGCTGCGCTGACGGCCGTTCCCACGTCTACCGGCTCACCGCCCCGTCGGGGCTGCCAGATCAGGTTATCGAGCTTCGTCCTCAGCTGTGGTCTCCCTATCGCCTTACAGATGCCACCGGACGCTCAGGGCGGTCAGACCTGTTGTGTGAGCACTAGCGGAGGAGCACCGGCAGGAAGACCTTTTCCTCCGGTTGTGGTGCGTTGACGATATGGACCACAACGTCGATCATATGTGACGAACCGACGACAATGTGCGGCTGCAGGGCTTCCACGTTAACGACACCCGTTTTGATACCAAGTCCGTCAAGTCTAGCTTCGTTGAGGGTGATCGTGAACGACTCGCCGGTTTCTCCCCTTCGAGGGATGACGTCTATCCAGTCCTTCTCCGCGGTGAAATCCAGCGAGATGGCAGCGTCTCCTCCCACGTTTTCCGGAGATACGGTCCGTTCTTGTGGTTCGGTAGCGTCCTCCAGGATGTAGTGTGTGAACTCAAGAATGTCAGGCATATTGCCTAATTCATAGCTGTTGTGGAGTCTGATTTGGTCGCATGCCTCACAGTTCACCTGACCTAGACATCCACGCATTTCGGCGCAGACCGTGTAAGTGGCACTTGCCTCGGGCAGCGTCCACGCAATCGGGTTGGTGCCAACGGGGGCGTCCATCCACGCTTCCCACGCCTGGTCATTGTTCTTGAATCTCACCTCGTCCCATTCACCATGGACGTGGATGTCTACCACAGGACTGGTCGCTATGGCAGCCTCGGCGTTGATGACTATGGGGGAGACATTATGCCGTGCTCCCGTGTCGACGGTCCAGTAATCACCGTAGGTGCTATCTTCGGCCCTAGCGTGGCCAACACCAACCTCTCGATAGGGACCGAGAAGGATCTCCCTGGATCCTTCGAGGGAGAGCAGCACATTGAGGACGCTCTCCGCGTCTTCGTAGCCCGCGGTGATTACCTCTCCTATCGCTATGCTGTCTTGGTAATGACGAAGCACCCGCTCCTCCCAGGTCTCCTCGAAGACAAGCTCACTATCGGACCTATTCCAAGAGTCATGGTCGAAGTAATCGTCTTCGGCCATGTCCTCTGCATGGTCGCTTGCCGGCGTCTGAAGGTCCGCGACCAGCTTTAGGGGGAGCAAGCCTGCCTCAATGCGGACCTCGTTGAGCATTTCGACGAGCAGTTGCTCCTTCTCTGTGGTTGGGACCGTCGTCGTGGTTATCGTATCGGGGCTATAGGTGCGGGGAGGTTGTGCTTGTGCTTTCACGGCGGAAGCCGGTGGACATGGATCTGCCGTTACCGGTGCTGCTATTATCATTTTCAAGGCTAGCAGCGCCAATGATACAGTTCTCGCTCTGCTCACTTTGCCCTCCTATGATTGGATCTCAAATCTGCTACTCGAGATGGATCATCCAAAGCCTCAGAGACTGGATTGGCCCTTCCAGCGCCAAACTCTCAATGGTAGTAGTTGTCAACTCTAATGTCGAGAACTGGTGGATATGGTGTTGGAGTTGTGAAGAGATCCTTTCGTGATTGACTCTGGCGGCAGCCTGTAGAATGGGATCAGGTAGATTCGCGAATTTGGCCGGCCGTTCCAAATAGCACCAAGAGGCCAACACGTCCCAACCTTTTTTGTTGACGAGAGCCGGTCATCCCTTCACATGTATCAGACAAACATGATATCACAGGTTAGCGTTTCATTGAAGCGCGGCAGGTGCATGGGCCAACACATCGTTGACAGATATGTAGGCTCACCGTTGGAAAAGCCGGCCTCTCTCCAATAGAAAAAGGTTACTGCGCTGGTCCCTCCACGTCGACGTCCTCGCCGTCCTCAAGCCTCGAGAGGAGCATGCGCACCCGGTCGGGTTGTCGATCCGCCGAGGCCTGCCCCGCTCGCCTGTTGACGTGGCGCATCAGACGCTTAAGGCGGGACACGTGGGCGCCGAGATCCGTTCGGGTCCGCTCCTCGGGCGGTTGGAACGCGGCGTCGAGCTGCGTCGCGCCCCAATCGAGCAGCAGCCGGGCGGCCTCATCGACCAGGTCACTGGTGAGGCTCTCGTCTCCGAGCAGCCGCTCGATGGCGTAACGTCGGGCGTCACGGGGCTCTCGATCATCCACCATGGCTACAGCCTCAGAAGGCCTCCGCGAGCTCGGTGAGGGCCACGCCGCTTCGATCGCGATAGGTGATCTGCCAGTGGGGCGCCCACGCCAGCCCGAAGAGGTTGATCTGAACGTCCTTGCGGCGCGGCCTGACCTCGTGGTCCTCCAACGCGGTCAAGGCCTCCTCCCACTCCGATCTGACGTCCGCCACGTCCTCCTGGAGCTCCGCCTCCAGCTCCTCGAGGTCCTCCTTCAACGCCTTGACGTCCTCCTGGGCCTCCTCAAGCTTGAGCTTCGCCTTCGCCGCCTGACGCTGCTTGCTCAACGCGGTGGAGGCCATGCGCGACGACCGCCGACCGAGGAACATCCCGACGACGGACTCGCCCACGGAGACCAGGGTCGCCCGCTTCCGGGCGGCCACATCGGCCTGGCGCTGAGCCACGTCCGCCTCCTCGCGGCGCAGCCGGTCCCCGACCCTCTCGATCTTGTCTTCATACCGCTCGGTGATCTCGTCGATCTCCTCATCCCGCTTCTCCCGAGCGATCTGCTGAAGGCGCATGCGAAACGCCCGTTCGCTCTCCTGTGGCTGAGAATAGACATCGAGAACCGGGCTGTAGAGCAGCGTCACGCTCCTATTGCGGTAGAGATAGTCGTCCAGATCGTGCTTCAGCGCCGTGAACTCGGGGCTCTCGTTGATCGAGTCCGGGAGCTCGTCGAAGTAGGCGCCCTCCTCAGGTTCCTGTCTCAGATCGCGCACGCTCAGGTCGAGGGCCTGGGCCTGGTCCCAGGACAACATGCCGGCGCCCTCAGGAGGCTGGGCGAGGAGCGCGAAGTCCTCCTGTTCGTTGACGTCGCGGGTCCGATCCACGAAGTGGAGCCGGCCGATCCCCAGCACCGCCGGCAAGTAGAGCAGGTGATGGCTCTCAATCTCGACCGGGGCTCCGACCTGGCCCTCGATGGCGAGGGCGGCCGTCGACGCCCCTCGACGGACGGGGAGGTAGACCTGCTGAACGCGGGACGAGAGCGATGGCGGGGCGGTGGCGAAGGCGGCCTCCGGCGCGGCGGCGGCCTCCGGCCGCGCTGCCGCCGCTGTGGTGGGCTTGACGGCCCGGGATTCGGGGGTGGCAGCGGGCCCCTCCGCCGCCGTGGCAGGCCGATCGGGCTCGCGGTCTGCCATGAGCTGGCGCACCTGGAGCCGCGTCAGCGGCCCGCGGAGATAACTCATAGCCCAGCGGGTCTGGAAGGTGACCGGCGCCTCCTCGTGGACGTTGTGAAGCAGGAAGACACGCTTCCCCAGGGCGGAGATGATGCGGCTCAACTGGTCGCGATTGAGGGCCTGTCCCGCCTGGGAGGAGGCGCTCTCCAGCCCATCGAGAACGCGCATCTTGTCCCGCTCGGTCTGCAGCCGTCCGATGAACCAGGTGCCGGCGTTGGTGAGACCTTTGTAGTCCAGGTCGACCGGGTTCTGCGTGGTGAGCACGACGCCGACGCCGAAGGCGCGGGCCTGTTTCAGCAAGGTGAGCATGGGCTGCTTGCTGGGGGGCTTGGCGACCGGGGGGAAGAAACCGAAGATCTCGTCCATGTAGACGAGGGCGCGGAGGCTGGTGGTGCCCGGCTGGGCCCGCATCCAGGTGATGACCTGATTGAGGAGCATAGTGACGAAGAACATGCGCTCGGCATCGCTGAGATGGGCGATATAGAAGATCGAATGACGGGGTTTCCCATCTGGCGTGGCCAAGAAACCGGCCACGTCCATAGGCTGTCCCTGGAGCCAACTTTCGAAGGCCGGCGCCGCGATGATGTTGTTGATGCGCATGGCCAACTGGAAGCGATCGTCCTCGGGGAAGAAGGTATCGACGTCGAAGACGCCCAGCTTACGGACCGGCGGCTTCTGGATCGAGAGGATCAGCCTGGGCAGGTCCAGATCCTCGCCCTGGCGCCAGAAATGCTCGAACAAGCTGGAGAGCAGGATGTGCTCACGGGACTGGACGGGGTCGGCCTCTATCCCCACGAGCCCCAGGAGGGCGCTGACAGCGCCCTGGATACGCTCGCGGAGGAGCTCGGCATGGGTGTCCCAGCTCAGCGGAGGGGCGGCGAAGGATTGGAGGATCGAGACCGGGACGCCGGCATCGCTCCCCGGGGTGTAGATGGTGAAATCGGCGGCATCGCGCAGCATGCGGATGCGATCACCGCCCTCTCCCCATTGGGCGAGCCCGTTGCGCCAGAGCTCGGCCTGTTGGGCCGCGAAGGTCTCCTCGCTGACGCCCTTTCGGCGAGCGTCGTCGGGGTTGATCCAGGGGCGGAAATCTTCGGGCCGCAACTCGGGGAAGGTGAGCAGCATATTGGTCATATCCCCTTTGGGGTCGATGATGATGGCGGGCACCTTGTCGATGGCCGCCTCCTCGAGGAGGTCGATGCAGAGGCCCGTCTTGCCGCTGCCCGTCATGCCCACGCAGACGGCGTGGGTCGTCAGATCCCGAGCGTCGTACATCAGCAGCCGATCCAGCAGTCGATCCTCGGCGACGTCATACTGCTTACCGAGATAAAAGGCCCCCAGCCTCTCGAAATCCATAGTGGTCCCTCCAAATCATATGAGATTGCTTGCGTATGGCCTGGGAAGTATAATGCAACCCGATCTAGAAGTCAATGGCTCGTGCGTCGACG
>CAZEQC010000189.1:0-5538 GCA_964514285.1 uncultured Anaerolineales bacterium
GGTGAGCCGGCGGCAGGGGGAGGGCCGGACGTCGGGTCAGTCGCGGATGCAGGAGGCGGACTACGAGCCCCGCCACGCCTACCCGCCGGTCATCGTGGTCTCACCGCAGCAGGATCGGTTTCAGTCTGACAGATGGGGTGGTTCCGGAGGCTACCCGCCGTCGCTGACGAGATCTGCGGAGCGCCACTTCACCGTCGTCGGGGGTCCCCGGAGCGGCGGAGAGGGGGCGTGACGGCGCGATAGGAGCCCACCCAGTTTCGGGTGGTCCCCCTCTTGCGTGTTGTTAGCTCGTTTTCGCTCACGAGGCATCGCGGGTCGACACAGTCACCCGGATCGACGCAGTCACCCAGGTCCCACCCAGAGCGCCGTATATGGCCATCCGGCGCGAGCAGCGTGGCACATGTGGCCTGCTGCAACCCAACAACACGATACGGGGAGACGACCCAGTTCCGCCACCTCTGTCAAAGGCTCAGGTCGGTGTGTCTGAGAACGGCCTCGTGGCCGGCATCACCGCTCCGGGTCGGCGATCAGGCCGGCCGGTCGAAGGAACTAAGGATCGCTTACTCTGGCTCTAAGAGGTCCTTCAGGGACACCGCACCCTCGGCGTCGAACCAGGCTTCGATGAGGCGACGTGAGATGGAGATGGAGGACGGGAGTCGGAGCGTGCCCTGCTTCAGCTCGCGGGCGATCTCCTCCCGAGAGAGCCAGCGGGCATCCGCCAGCTCCCCATCGTTGAGGTGAATGGCGGTGCTCTTCGCCGTGGCGGTGAACCCGATCATGAGCGAGCGGGGGAAAGGCCACGGCTGGGACGCGTGGTAGCGCACCTCTTTGACCCGGATACCGGTCTCCTCCCACACCTCCCGGGCCACGGCGGCCTCCAGGCTCTCCCCGGGCTCGACGAAGCCGGCGATGATGGAGTAGAAGTTCTCGGGCCACGTCGGCTGCCGCCCCAGCAGGCACCGCTCTCCCGAGCTGACCAGGACGATGATGGCCGGATCGGTGCGGGGGAAGTCGTGGTGACCGCACCGGGCGTTGGTGCATACCCGCACGAACCCCCCTTCCCTGCTGACCGTTGGGGTGCCGCATCTGCCGCAGAATTGGTGTTGGTGATGATAGTGGACCATAGCCTTGGCGTAGGCCAAGAGCGCAGCCGACTCCCTATCGAGAAGCGCCGCGACGGCCCGCAGGCGGCGGAATGCCCCCATACTCGCCAGGCCGGCCGGCGGTGACTCATCGCCGGTGGGCAGACCGAGAGCGAAATAGGCCAAGGGATGTTTTCTATCCCCGGGACGTTGTCCATGCCCCTCTTCATCCACGCCCAGCAGAATCACCGATTCCGCCGCTCCGAGACACGCTTCTGCCTCCTCCGGTCTGAGCCAGACCGCGCGGGGAGACGAGTCGCCAGCGATGTCGCTTATCCCCGTGATCAGCACCTTCGATTCCCACACCGGGAGAAAGCGTGCGGTCGGGTCCTCCAGTCGCTCCGCGACCCACGCCTCATCCCGGCGTCGGCGCGCGGCCCGGTCGATCGCGAGAGACGTAAACGTAGCGTTAGAACGTTGAAACGTTAGAACGTTCGAACGTTCAAACGTTCCAGTTGCAGAGCGGCTCTGTGGATCGCTCTTGCCCTGGTGTCCGCCCGTCATAGCCGAGTGCACATCAGTCGTCGGCGACTCCTTCGCGCCGGCCTTTCAGACGCTTCCAGAGCGCTGAGAGGACCTTCTCCACGAAGGGAAGCCCGGCGACGGTGCCCAGCACCGTTCCACCGAGCCCCAGCCAGTCAGCCTGGGGGCCGGAAAAACCAAGCGGAGCTCGAGCGTCGACGGTCAGCACCCGGCTCCAGACCGCCTCTTCGATGGGGCCAGGCGCGTCGGTGCCGGTCTGAGGCTCCCATAGCACGGTCAGGTTGATGACCGGGTGATAGGTCCCCGCCTGCGGAGCCGAGACCGTCCACCGCCACGTGTTGGCACGGCCTGGCCGCAGGCTCTGCCGGGTGGGGCCCGCCGACGCCACCTCCAGCCCGGCGGCGGTCAGCGAAGCGTCCACATACCCATCGTATCCGGCCCGCGTCACCGGCATGGGAACCGTCGTCGATTCGACATCGTGTCCGGCGATCTCCGGGGTGCCGAGACCGGCCTCCTCGGACGACACGACGAGGGAGAGACGGATCACCTCCCCGTCGCCAACGCGCATCGTGCCGGGCCATTCCACCTCGGCGATTCGCTCCTCAACGATGGGCGTCGGTGCAGGCGTGGGACCCGCGGGCGCCGCTGTCGCTGTCGAAAGCGGCTCTGTAGGCTGGGGGGCCAGCGTCGGTTCGGCCTCTCCCTCTGTGGGCTCCTCCGGCGCGAGAGTCGGCTCGGCGGCAGCGCAGGCCGCGAGTACCAGGACCAATGCCGCCAGAGCGACCAAGGCGACAAACGGCATACCGCGGATAGACGATCTCCCTGGACCCAATCTTCGCCGCCTCATATCACATTGCTCCGAGGAAAGGGGGGATACACGCCATCCCCTGGTCTGAATCCGGCGCCCAACCGGTCGGCGGCGCCTCAATCGGCACCACGTCCCGATCTCTCCTGCGCTCGATTTGCAGACGAGATGAGGTGATCAGGCAGGTCGAGCAGACCACCAGAACCAAGCCAATCACGGCGAGGATGACCCGCCATCGCCATCCACTCATAATCACGCCTCCTTTACGAACGTCCCCGGTGAGCCCGCTACCTCTCCCCGCGACCCTCTTACACAACGTTGTACTCGACGATCTCCTTGGGATGGCGTTTGTCCCCGCCCTCCCCGAAGCGATCGATGTAGAGCGGTGATATGTCGAGCGTGTGTGCCCCTCCGTCTAGGATCTCCTCCGCCAGCAGCAGGCCGCAGGCAGGGCCGTGCATAAAGCCATGACCACTGAAGCCGTTGATGCAGAAGAAGCCTTCTAGCTGCGGAACGCGGCCCAGGATCGGGTGGGCATCCGGGGAGACCTCGTACAGGCCGGCCCAACGGCTGGCCAGGCCCGCTCGCTCGAGAAGCGGCAGGCGCTCAATCGCCGCCTCCAAGTGCACGAGCTCCCAGGCCTTGTCGACAGACTGGTCGAAGCCCGGCGTCTCGTCCGGGTTCGACATCCCGGTCAGGATGCCCTCTCCCTCGCGATGGAAGTAGAGGGATCGGTCGAACTCGATGACGAACGGGAAGTCCTCAGACACCTCCGACATAGGCCCGGTGACGACGATCTGCCGGCGCAGAGGAACGACCGGGATCTCCAGGCCGGCCATCTCCCCGATGACCTGAGCCCAGGGTCCGGCCGCGTTGACGACGACCGGCGTCGACACTGTCCCCCGATCGGTGACCACCCCTTCTACGCATCCATCCTCCGCCAGGATATCGGTCACCTCTACCCCGGTTCTCAGCGACGCGCCCAGCCGTCCTGCCGCGGAGACGTACCCCTGCACCACGCTGCTGGGGTCGGCCAGGCCGTCGTTCGGATTGAACGTACCGGCCAGTATGCCCGTCATATCGATCCCGGGCACAAGCTCGGCGATCTCCGAGGGCTCCAGCCAGGCCGTCTCCACGCCCAATCGACGGTGCATCTCCACGGTCTGGTGGAAGGCCTCGACGTCCTCTTCCTCGCTCAAGAGGAAGAGGTAACCGCACATGTTCAAGTCGATCGCTTGTCCCAACTGCTCCTCAAAGCGGTGCAGCATCGGCAGGCTGAGCTTCGAGAGCCGGACGTTGATCTCGGTGCCGAACTGGTATCGAATGCCACCCGCGCACTTGCCGGTCGCCTGAGTACCGAAGAAGCGCTCCCGCTCCAACAGAAGCACGTCCTTGCAGCCCTTTTTCGCCAGATGGTAGGCGGTGCTGGCTCCCATCACGCCGCCGCCTACGATAACTGCATCAGCCGTCGGGGGTAAACCCTGTTCCTTTGCCAAACTCATCATCCTTTCTTCAACGATCTCGACGTCCCCTGCTTGGGTGTTGCTCCATGACCTCACCGGGAAGACCGTAGCTCTCAGCCCAGCGGACGAGCTGGTCCCCGTCGATCAGGCTTATCCTGTAGGGCGCTTTTCGTGCCTCGCGCTCGGCCCCCTCCGTGAAACCGCTTGTCGTCACCAGCAGCCCCTCCTTGATTCCCGCGTTGGTCATCGTGCCGATCAGCTCGCGAATGGCGCTCGGCCCGATGGCTTCCTCGTACCGCTTGCACTGTACGACACTCGTTGTTCCTCCGCGCCTCACCATCAGGTCGACGCCGTGATCCCCGCTGCCTCCCGTTCGCCTGACGTGATAATCAGCCTTCTCAAAGAGGATGGCCACGTACGCCTCGAACTGCGAGGGGGTCAGCGCGAAGATATCCCGCGTGGTGGATAATCGTCTCTTACGACGCTCTTCAATCCTGAGCTCGACCATCACCCGGGCGAACACCAGGGTGATGAGCAGCAGGACGGCCAGAATGGCCAGGCGAGCGACGGTCGCCAGGTAGTTCATCCCGCTCGCTTAGAGGGCCACGTCCGTGCCCAGGCCGGCGGGCGGTGACCCACAGGCGCGAGCTGCCTCCAGCGCCGCCTCAGCCACGGCCACGTCCTGCACGGCGACGCCGACAGATTTGAACAGGGTGATCTCCTCCGCCGTCTCGCGCCCGGCCTTGACCCCCGCGACGATCTCCCCCAGCTCAGCGTGGATCTGCTTCGCCGTCATCAGCCCCTGCTCCATGGGTATCAACAGGTCGCCGGCCTCAGCGAGGGCCGCCTCGTGGTGGTCGATGACCACCTTCGCCCGCAGAACGGTCTCCGGGGGTATCTCCTGCATCTGCGGGGTGTAGGCCCCGATGGCGTTGATGTGTGTTCCGGGCCGGACATCGGCATCGTTGAACACCGGGCTCGACGAGGTCGTGGCCGTGCAGACCACGTCGGCCCGGCGTATCGCCTCAGCAGGCGAGTCCGCCGCCTCGACCGAGGGGGCGAGGATATCGTCCATCTCGTCGGCAACCCTCTCCGCCCGCTCGCGGTCAATGTCGTAGATCCAGGCCTCCTCGATGGGCCGCACGGTGCAGATAGCATCCAGCTGTGTGCGTCCTTGTGCGCCGGCCCCGAAGATGGCCGCGACGTGGGTATTCTGTCGAGCCAGCACGTCCGTGGCGGCGCCGGAGGCGGCGCCCGTGCGCAGCGCCGTCAGGTACGTCCCGTCCATCACCGCTTCCGGCGCTCCGGTCTCCGCATCCACCACGATGACCAGGGCGTGAATCAGGGGCAGGCCCTTACCTGGATTATGGTTGAAGACGGAGACGATCTTTATGGCCATGGCGTCGTCGTCGGAGAGGTAGGCCGGCATGAAGAGCGTGACGCCGTTGTGGTCTGGCACGTCGAGGGACGTGCGCAGAGGTACGTCCGCCCGTCCCGCGGATAGTTGGGCAAAGGCGCCCTTCACCGCCTCGATCGCTTCGCGCATCGGCAGTGCTTTTTGCACGTCCTCCCGCGTGAGTATCCGTATCATCGTGATCTCCTCCTGGTCAGATCGTCTAGCTCGCCGGGCCTGACCCGCTCCGCT
>CAZEQC010000190.1:0-5342 GCA_964514285.1 uncultured Anaerolineales bacterium
GTGGCCAGCATGGTGCAGATGCCGAAGTACTTGTCGCCCTTGCCAAACTGGTCCACGGCGGTGCGCTCGTCGGGGTTGTTCATGAAGTTGACGTAGCGCTTCATGATGCGCGGGTCGAACGCTAGCGTGTTCTTCATCACGCTGCGGTACTTGCTGTTGTCCTCGTCGCGCAGCATGTTCATGAAGGCGCTGTTGTAGACGCGGTGCATGCCCAGCGTGCGCACGAAGTAGCCCTCCATCAGCCAGAACGCCTCCGCCAGCAGCAGCGTGTCCGGCACCTCCTCCGCCACCCGGTCCACCACCTGGCGCCAGAACTCCTCCGGCATGCGCTCGTTCAGCTCCTGCTTCGTCAGGCCGTGCTCGGCCCGCGAGGGGATCGCCCCGCCGGTCCCCGGCTCCGGGAACCAGAGCCGCTGGTAGTGCTTCTTCGCCAGCGTCATCGCCGCGTCGAAGCGGATGATGGGGAACTTGCGCGCCACGTGGAGGATCATCTCGATCACCGCCTCGCGCACGTCCTCCTTCAGGAAGTTGAGCTGGGCCGTGTCGTTCCACGGCATGCTGGTGCCGTCGTTGCCGTGGTAGATGTACCGCTCGTCCCCCGTCCAGTGGTCCACCCGCTTGAAGACCACGGCGGCGTCGCTCCGATCGTAGTAGCCGTCCTCCAGGTAGATCCCCACGCGGTCGTCGTGGCAGACGTCGGGGCCGCCGAAGGTGTAGGCGGGGAAGGGGCTGTAGTCGAGCGAGATGAAGCGGTCCGGGTGCTGGATCACCCATTGGGAGTCGATGCCCATGTGATTGGGCACCATGTCGCTGGCCAGCCGGATGCCCCGCCGCCAGGCGCGGTCCCGCAGGCTCTGGTAGCCCTCCTCGCCGCCCAGCGCGTCGGCGACGCGGTAGTCGTCCACCGAGTAGGCCGACGCCACCGCCTCGGGGTTGCCCATCATCTGCTTGATGCGCTGCGAGGCCGCGCTCCGCTCCCAAAGCCCGATCAGCCAGAGGCCCGTGAACCCCCGTTCGGCCAGGAGGTCCAGCTCCTCGTCCGGGATATCGCCCAGGCGGGTGATGGAACGTTCATACTTCTTCGACAGCTGGTCGAGCCAGACGTAGGCGTTCTTCGCCAGCAGCACCACCTTCGGCATCCAGGCCTGGTCGGGGCTGAAGCGCTCGTACTCGACCTCCCCGAACTCATAGACGCGGCTGGGGCCGGGGCCCAGGAAGGTGGCCTTCTCCTCCTCGGCGATCAGGTCTAGGCTGCTCAGGAGGCGATAGAGGTACCTGCCCAGCAGGGATCCCCACCGCTCCTGCATGAACGCCAGCTGCCCCGAGAGGGAGTGGGGCGACCGCCGCGCCGGCGCGCTCAGCATGTCGATCAGGTTCTCGTCGTCCGGCCCAAAGCGGGGCTGGGTGTCGAAGAAGTCGTGCAACTCCGAGACCATCGCCCGGTAGGCCGTCTCCTTCTCCAGTTCCGTGTCGTCGAAGAGCTCCACGAAGGGCGAGAAGCCCGGGTTCTCGTTCGCCAGCCAGAGGAGGATCATCTCCTCCAGCACCATCTGGCGGTGCGGCACGCCGTTCGTCTCTCCCTCCAGGTACGCCTCCGCGCTCGTCTCCTGCCGGTAGACGGCCACGGGCGGGAAGCGCCTCACGAACCGCTCCAGCGTCTCGTCCACCTCCTCGTCGCCCACGTGATCCCGAAGCCACGCCAGCGCCTCCTCCATCACCCGGGCGCTCTTCTGCTCCCGGTAAAGCTGGACGATGTGGTGGAGGATCTCGTCGATCAGGCCCATGGCGTTGATCTGCCCCGCCTTCACCGCCCGCTCCGGGTAGCGCACCAGGTCCCGCCGCCGGTTCATCTTCTGGGCGAAGACGCGGGCAGCGTGGAAGTTGGCGAAGATGGCGTTGCCGGTGAAGGTGAAGAGCGTCTCGTCGACGTCGTAGAGCTCGCGGGCCTCCCGGGAGACGTGGAACTCCATCGTCGGATACGACCGCGCGCACGGCCGCACGCCGCCGGTGCGGGGCAGAGGGATGATCATAGATGACTCCTCACTCAAACGTCGCCAAGGTCGAGGCTCAGCTGGACCTCCCAGGGGCGCTGGGGCTCCAGATGGATGGCCCACCAGAGGAGGGTGCAGGTGCCCTGGTAGACCCGCTCGTAGCCAGCCTCCGAGTTGGAGACCGCCTCCAGCGGGAAGTGCCACAGGTTCGCCGGTCGATCGAGCGTCACCCGTACCGCGCCGTTCAGGTCGGGCAGCGTGGAGCCGGCGGTGAAGCTCGTAACGTCGTCGCCCCCGTCGAACCCGCTCAGGTCTCGGGGCTCCCCGTCCACGCTCATCGTGCCGTAGCGGCTGTCGCCGCCCACGATGCCCCAGTTGAGCTCCACGCCGAAGCGCAGCTCGGCCGGTATGTCGTTCCGGTTGACCACGCTGTAGCGGACCACCAGCCGCGGGGAGCCCGCCCGCACGGTGACGGTCTTCTCTACGCGCACGGGGAACGGCACCTCGCCGGCCCACACCGTCCCCTCCCGCCTCAGCGTCACGCTGGCCTCGTCGTCCCCCTCCGCAACTTGGGCCTGGTAGCGCTGGTCGACGAAGTCGCCCTGCTCGCCGTGATGGGCCTGGTAGAAGCTCTCCGGCGTTGTGTCGTCGTGGAGGAAGTGGTCCAGGAGCGCGGCCCGGCGGTACCAGTCGAAGAAGAGGCGCGTGTGGACGTCGGGCTCCTTGACCTGCACGCCGCCGGGGATCTCCTCCTCGCCGGGCAGGAAGAGGCGGCCCCGCTCGGCCGCCCGGCGTAGCGCATCGTGGTAGCCCTCCTCGTGGCGCCTCATGGTGTTGAGCAGGTTGTAGCGGCGGTCGCGCCAGTCCCACTCCACCAGGGCCCCGCCATAGGAGGGCTTGAGGACCAGCACGTGCTGGTCGGTGTTGAGGACGACCTCCTCCGTGGCGTCGGCGTCCAGGTCCCCCCGCTCGATCCGCGCCCAGGTCTGGCCCTCGGCCTCCGACCGGTCGGCCAGTTCCTCCGCGGCGATCAGGTGGGCGTAGTTCGCCACGCGGATGTGGAAGAGGTAGATGCCACCGAAGAGGCCGTGCCAGTAGCCGCAGTTGCACTGCGCCGACCAGGTGTGATCCAGAGCCTGCTCCTTCAGCGGCCCGTCCGGCAAGTCGTGGACCTTGCGGCTCACCCAGAGCATCTTCTTGTGCATCTGGTTGACCTCGTCGTAGCGCGCCATGAAGGAGCGCCAGACGCCGCCCTTGACGAAGTGGAGCACGTCGTCTCGCTCCTCCTCCTGCAGCTCTCGCCGCACCCGGCTCAGCTTGGCGAAGGCGTCGGGCGGGAGGGCCCAGTGCATCATCTCCTCGTAGGAGGCGCAGGGCAGGTAGATCTGGCCCTGGGGCGGCTGGTCCGCCACCACCTCCCCCAGCTGGCACGTCCGCAGCCAATCGCGGTTCTCCTCCAGCGCGGTGAAGAAGCGGTCGACCCAGCCGTCCTCGCCCCAGCAGTGCTCCTGCGTATGGGGCCACATGCCGAACTTCTCCCCGTCATCGGCGGCCACCGCCACGCCCCCCGGATGGGCCGCGGCCTGCTCCTGGAACCAGGCCATCACCCGCTCCACGGGGCGCCAGGGGATGGCGTAGCGCAGGTACATCACGTTGCCGAAGACCTGGAGCGGGAAGCCCTCCTCCTCCGTCACGTAGGTGCCGAACAGGTCATCGTCGCTCAACCCCGCCATCTTGAAGGGCGTGTCGTCGAGCACCGTGTACCTCACCCCGGCTTGGGCCAGCGGCTTGGGCAGGTGCGGCTCCCAGATCCGCTCGGCGATCCAGGCGCCCCGGGGCGTCACGCCGAACCGCTCCTCCAGGTAGTCGGTCATCTTCCGAATCTGGCCCAGCTTGTCCGCCTCGGGGATGGAGACCAGGACCGGCTCGTAGTAGCCGCCGGTTAGGAGCTCGACCTGCTCACGGGCCACCAGGTCGCCCAGGAGGTCGAGGTGCTCGGGCCGCCGGGCGCCCAGCCAGTCGAGCAGGGAGCCGCTGTAGTGGAGGGTCAAGCGGACGGTCGGGTGGCGCGCCAGGGCCTCCAGCATGGGCTGGTAAGCCCGGCTGGTGGCCTCGGCAAAGACGTGGTCAAAGTTGCCCACCGGCTGGTGGCTGTGGATGACCAGGGCGAGCGTCAGTTGGGACATAGGGGCGTTCACCTTCTTCTCTTGCTCTGCGACTGTCGAGCGCGGGCGACGGGTATCAGTGTTCAAAGGACATTGTGCCCAAGATCAGCCGCCTTCAGACCCCCAGGCGGGCTGAACGGTGCGCGAGCGGCGACTCTCGGGCACAGGCTCAAAGCGCAACCGACGTCGCGCGCGCGGCATCGTCGGTGCGGCATCGTCGGTGCGGCATCGTCGGTGCGGCATCGTCGGTGCGGCATCGTCGCCATAATTGTCGTTCATTTTATCGATTTGGTCAAGTGACGGGCCGGCGACACGGCGATGACGATCCAGAACCGCGCAGGCCCAACACGAAGCGGCCCTTTCGTCACGTAGGGGTGTAGGTTGGTGTAGGGGTGTAGGTTAGTGTAGGTTTCGGGAGGTTCTTTCCATGGGATTTCCAGAAGGTTTCAACCTTTCTCACAAGCCCTACACAAGCTACATCCCCTACACCCTTCGCTCACCGCGGAGGGAAACGACGCTGCCTGGCGAACCGGTACGCAATCGTGGTGGGGGGAACGTTGGCGGCGGGCGGCGGAGCTGTTTGTCACCGCGCTGTGACTGATGTATACTTAACGAGACGGTTCCAGCATCTGACCAGGCTGGAGCTACCGTGGAGCCGGCCAAGCGACGCCGACCGGCGGCCCTGGCCGTTTACTCGCTGCGCCAGAAAGAAGCCTCGCCATCTGACGGGCGGGAAGCCTCTATGCTTCACCAGGACTAGGACTCTGGACCCAGGAGATCGGCATGGCTGACGAGACCCTTGAACCCCTGACCAAGACCACGCCGGACATCACCCAGGAGCAGATCGAGCGGCTGAAGCGCATCTTCCCCGAGTGCGTCACCGAGGACGGCGCCGGTGGCGGCGCCAGGGGCGTTGTCGACTTCGACCGCCTCCGCGCCACCCTGGGCGACGCTGATGCCCTGGCCGATGACGAGGCCTACACCTTCACCTGGGCCGGCAAGCAGGACGCCTTCCGCGCCATCCAGACCCCCAGCGCGGCCAGCCTGAAACCCGCGCCGGAGGAATCCGTCGACTGGGACGAGACCCGCCACCTCTTCATCGAGGGCGAGAACCTGGAGGTCCTCAAACTCCTCTACAAGTCCTACTTCGGCCGGGTGAAGATGATCTACATCGACCCGCCCTACA
>CAZEQC010000191.1:0-5316 GCA_964514285.1 uncultured Anaerolineales bacterium
CCAGGATGGCGGCGAACCCGAAGTTCACCACCTGGATGTAACCAGCCGTGAAGTCGAAGGCGGCTGCCTGCGCGGCGAGGAAGGCCCCCATAATGAGCCAGCGGATCATGTGCTCTTGGTTAAATGGGGGGACCAGGGGCAAAAGCGCCACGATAATCAACATTACGGCGCCCAGCGGCGTGAAGCCCACGCTGTGCAGGAAACTCACCACCGGGTTCGTGCTTTGCTTCTGTTTCATCTCTGTTGCCATAGTTTCACTCCTCCCTAGTAAGCGCAGTGGCCTAGGCGCTCCTGATCTTGGACCCGAAGATGCCCTGAGGCACGACGAGCAGCACCACGATCATCACCGCAGTCGGAACGACATCCGTCCACGAGATGCCGAAGAACTGCTGCGTCGCCGTCTGGAGCACGGCCACGATGAAGCCCCCGACGATGGCACCGACAACGTTCCCCAGTCCGGCCATCATGACCACGTACCAGGCGAAGTAGAGAGGCTTGAGCCCCACCGTTGGATAGGCCTGGAACATGAACAGGAGGCTGGCCCCCGAGATGGCGGCCATCGCCGTGGCCAGGGCGAAGGTCAGCGGGAAGATGAAGTTGAGGTTAATGCCCATCATCTGGGCGCCAAGCTCATCCTGCGAGACGGCGCGGATAGCGCGTCCTGTGCGGGTTCGACGGAGGAAGAACCACAGGGCGGCGATGGATACCAACGCGACAAAGAAGGCCACGACGCGGTCCACGGCCATCGTCACACCGAAGACATTCAACGGCGGCACGTCCCAATAACGAGGAATGCCGCGAAAGTTGGGCCCGAGGACCAACGTCGTGCCGTTGGTCAGGATGAAGGAGATACCCACCGTGAGCAAGAAGGCGTTCATCACCCAGCCCTTCTTGGTACGCACGCGGAGAGGGTAGAACAGAAGCCTCTCCAGGATGACCCCCAGGATCAGGCCAGCGAAGCCAGACGCCAGGATGGCGAGGAAGGGAGCCAATGTGCCCAGAACCGGGTTGGGGCTCTCTCCCAGCGATTGATTGATCGGGTTGAACACGAAATAAGCGACATAGGCACCGACCATGAACGACTCGCCGTGAGCGAAATGAGGGACGTTCATCACGCCGAAGACCAGCGCCAGCCCCACGGCCAGGAGCGCCCACATGCCGCCGGTGATGATGCTGTTCAGGATCTGCGATGGGCCGGCAACGACGCCGATCACGATCGTCAACACGAGGGTACCGGCGACCACGACCGCTGCAGGCAGATTCTCGCTGATCGTCTCCATAAGTGAACTACCGAATGAACTCTTTTCTACCATAGCTTTCCTCTCTTCTCGTCATCTACCCAGGTTGATCATATCAACCCCTACTAAGGACGGAAGTCCCTTCCACATCTCCGTAGTAAGAACCTAGTCCTTCCCAACGCGCTACAGGCATCGCATCAGTCGGACCGCCTGTGGTGAGCGTGTCAGATCCATTACCTCTCCAACGCCAAGGATCTCTATGATGACAAGCCATTTCGTTAGCTGCTCGACTGAGGTCTCCGAAGCCCCGCCAACGGCTCAACTGAGCTTGTCGAAGCCTCGCTGATTCGCAAGCCCTAGGCCGCTGGACACTCACCTAGATGCCCAGATAAGCGTTCTTAACGTGCTGGTTCGTGATCAACTCGCTGCTCGGGCCCTCCATAGCGATCTTGCCCTGCTCCAGGACGTAGGCGCGATCGGTGATCTCCAGGGTTGCGTTCACGCGCTGCTCGACGAGCAGAATCGTGACCCCCTCCTTCTGAAGCCTCTGCAGTGAATTGAACACGTCAGTCACCAGGTGGGGCGCCAAGCCCAGGGATGGCTCATCGACCAGCAGCAACTCCGGATTCGACATCAGCCCCCGGGCGATGGCCAGCATCTTACGCTCGCCGCCGCTCATCGTGCCGGCCAACTGCGACTTTCGCTCCTCAAGACGGGGGAAAAGCTCGAAGACGAAGTCGAGCGTCTCGAGCTGCACGTCCCGATCCTGAATGGTGTAGGCCCCCATGAGCAGGTTATCTCGCACCGACATCTCGACGAAGAGGTTCAGATCCTCGGAGATGTAGCTGATGCCCTTCCGAGTAACCTGGTGTGCAGGCACGTCGTTCATCTTCTCACCCTTGAACAGCACATCACCACCGCTCGGGGTCAAGAGCCCGGCGATCGTCCTCAATGTGGTCGTCTTGCCAGCACCGTTGGGTCCCACCAATCCCACAAACTCCCCATCGCCGACCTCCAGGGAGACACTCCACAGAATTTGGAGAAAACCATAGCTGGCATCGATATTCTTTAACTCAAGCAACGGACCTACCTCCTTATGACTACTTACTCCCTACACAGGAGATTGTAGGTCGGCTTTCCACAGCCGACGCATCCCCTTCCTACTCCCGCCGTCTAGTGCCCCTCTCCCAGGTAAGCCTTGATGACGCGCGGATCATTCAACACTTCGTCCGGGGTCCCCTCCGCGATCTCAGTCCCATACTCAATCACCATCACACGGTCACAAATGCCCTTGATCACCCGCATAATGTGCTCCACGACGATGATGGTGACCCCCTGATCCCTGATGGCGCGGATGATGTCCAATAGGGCATCGAGCTCACCGGGGGTCAGACCGGAGGCCAACTCATCCAGCAGCAGGAGCTTGGGATCGCAAGCCAATGCCCGCGCCAGGTCGAGACGCTTGAGCTGCACCGCGTTCAACTGCTCGGCGGGCGTATCGGGGGCCATAGGGAAATCGACGAACTCCAGCGCCTTACGCGCACGCTCGGCCGGAGGCTCGCCGCTGCCATCAGGGGCGCCAAAGACCGCCCCCACCAAGGTGTTCTCCAGAACCGTCAGCTTCGGGAAGGGAAGCGGGATCTGGAACGTGCGTGACATACCCTTCCGGCACATCACATCCGGCGACGATCCTGTCGTCTCCTCACCCAGAAAGAACACCATCCCAGATGAGGGTTTGTAGGCTCCCGCTATACAGTTGAGGAACGTTGTCTTGCCAGCGCCGTTGGGGCCGATCAACCCGTAGATCTGCCCCTCTTCGACGTTCATCGACACCCGGTTGACAGCCGTCAGCCCACCGAAATTCTTCGTCACCGTCTCCGTGTGCAGAACTCTGTTGTCTGTCGTCATACCACGATCTCCTTTAAGCTAAGCGTGCCAAGCTAAGCCGCGGCAGGCGCATTTAAGCGCATTCGTGGGGGCGACGGGTGGTTCCGCCACCCCCACATCCTTATCGCCCTAACGGGACTTGGCACCTGGCAAAGCGGGCAAAGCTAAGCCGTCGTCAAGCGAGCGCCAGCTAAGCCAGTGCCTGGCACCTTGCCCCTACTCCGCCGGCTTGGGCTCCAACTGCTGCTCAGCCCACTCAGGCGGGAAGATGACCTTGCCCTCCCCATCGAAGTACTGAAGAACGGGGAAGATGTAGTAACCCTTGCCCACGACGGGGTCGGGTTTCACCTCTTCCGTCGTCATGTACTCCTCCATGACGATGCCGTCAGTGAAGGTCCAGTCACCGGTCCAGACGTTGTTCTTGACGAACTCGTAGATCACCTCGCTGGACAGCTCGCCGTGCTCCTCGTAGGCGTCCTGGGCGACGGCCAGGAAGAACTTCGTGCCGTCGTAGGAGAGGCCGCCGGACGACGGGCTCGGTGTGATGCCGAAGCGCTCCTCGAACTCCTGAGCGTAGGCCTTGCCCTCTTCCGTGGCCCAGCCGGGGATCTGGTCGAGGACGTAGTTGGACGCCTCGCCAGTCAGGTCGTACCACTCACCCACCCAGCCGAGGCCATCGGCGATGACCAGGCTCTGCACCCCGACCTCATCCGCCTGCTTGATGAAGGCGGAGAAGGACGGCGCCGCCGTGCTCGTGCCGGCGATGACAGCCGGGTTCAGGTCCTTGAACTTGTTGAGCAGAGGGTAGAACTCGGTCTGGTCGATGCTGAAGTACTCCTCAGCCACCGTCTCCCAGCCGGCCGCCTCAAGCTGCTCCTTGATAGCGGTGCCGAAGCTGCGGCCCCAGTCCGTGTCCTCGCCGTAGATACCGACCGTCTTGGACTCAGGCTCCCAGATGCCCTCGTCGATGGCGTTCTCCAACGCCTCCACGTAGGACTTGCTCAGCTTCTTCGGCGTGGGCCAACCCTTGAACATCCAGTAGCCGTACTTCTCGGGGTCGGAGTTGAAGGTCTCGTTGACCACCTCGGTGGCGCCGAAGCCGAAGAAGTGCGGCACCTCGTGCTTGGCCGTGATCTCCATGCAGGAGACGGCGACCGAGCTGTGCCAGTTGAGAACACCGGCCTCGATCTCATCCTGAACCACGGCCTGCTCATAGGCCTGGGAGGCCTTGGCCGGGTCCGACTGGGAGTCGATCCACACCGGCTCGATCTCATACGGGCCGATCTGGTAGTCGATCTCCTCCAGGGCCATGGTGGCCGAGCTCTTGAACTCCTCGCCCGTGCGGGCGCTGGGGCCGCTGAAGGGACCCAACACGCCGAGCTTGAAGGTCTCCGTCGCCTCCATAGGCTCTTCTTCCTCTTCCTCTGCAGGCGCCTCGCTGATCTCCGGCGTCTCGCCCTTGGGCGTCAGGGACATCTCAGCCTGCTCAGGCGGGAAAATGACGTAGCCCTGGCCGTCGAAGTACTCCAGAACGGGGAAGGTGTAGTAGCCCTCGCCCGTCACCGGATCCGGAGCCACGTCGGGCGTGTACTTGTACTCCTCCATCACGATGCCGCCGGTGAAGGACCAGTCGCCGGTCTGAACCTCGTTCTTGGCGAAGTTAGCCAGCGTCTCCGAGGAGAGCTCGCCCTCGTTCTCGTACACCTGCTGCGCGGCGCCAATGAAGAAGCCACCGGCGTCGTAGGCCAGGCCAGCGGCCGAGGGGCTCGGCGTCAGGTCGTACTCCGCCTCGAACTCCTCCGCAAACTGCTTGCCTTCCTCGGTGGTAAACCCGGGGATCTGGTCGATGACGTAGTTGGAGGAGTCGCCGGTCAGGTCGTACCACTCGCCCACCCAACCGAGGCCGTCGGCGATGATCAGGCTCTCCAGCCCCACCTCATCCGCCTGCTTGATGAAGGCCGAGATGGAGGGAGCGGCCGTGCTCGTGCCGGCCAGGACCGCCGGGTTCTGGTCCTTGAACTTGTTGAGTAGGGGATAGAACTCGGTCTGGTCGATGCCGAAGTACTCCTTACCCACGATCTCCCAGCCAGCCGCCTCGAACTGCTCCGCGATGCCCTCGCCGAAGCTGCGGCCCCAGTCCGTGTCCTCGCCGTAGATGGCGACGGTCTTGGCCTCGGGCTGCCACGTGCCG
>CAZEQC010000192.1:0-4806 GCA_964514285.1 uncultured Anaerolineales bacterium
TCGTCCGCTCCAGCGTGTCGACCAGCTCGCGCAGCGTGAGCTCGGGCTCGCCGCGGAGGACGTAGTCGAGGGCCGGGTAGGCCTCCATGGTGGCGCGGGGCATGGGGGTGACGTGGGTGCCGAAGGCGATGGTGGTGGCGCCGAGGCTTTTGGCCAGGAAGACGCCGAGCATGTCGTTCTGGAGCGTGGGCGCGGTGACCTGGGTGACGTAATAACGGGGGCGCACCTCCCGGAGGAGGGCCTCGAAGGCGTCCCACGTCATGCGGCCGGGGATGGCGTCGACGACGTCGACGCAGCGATCGGGGAAGAGGGCGGCCATCTGGGCGAGGCCGACCTGGGGCCAGATCATGCCCTCGCGGGAGCGGCGGCCGACGCGGTGCTGGCTGCGGATCCAGATGCCGCGGTCGGGGGCGGGCGGGTTGACGAAGAGGACGTCGACGCGGCG
Source organism: uncultured Anaerolineales bacterium (assembly GCA_964514285.1). Classification (GTDB taxonomy): domain Bacteria; phylum Chloroflexota; class Anaerolineae; order B4-G1; family B4-G1; genus SKLM01. The sequence continues at coordinate 446 of CAZEQC010000192.1, forward strand.
GCGGGCGGAGGCGTCGACGGCGGCGTCGGCGTCCGGGAAACGGGGCTGCGTGACCCGCTGGCGGGTGCGGCTGGCCCGGTTGCGGGCGGCCCGGTTGCGGGCGGCCCGGTTGCGGGCGACTGGGTTCCCGACGTCGGACTCTGGGCGGTTCATCAGCACTCCAGGTCGGCCCGGACCAGCGCATCGCGCTGGCTGAGCTCCTCGAGGACGCGGACGATGATCCAGAAGATGACGAGCTGGGTGCCGACGAGCACCAGCATCGTCCCGGCGAGGAGATAGAGCCAGAGCCGCTCGACGGGCCAGCCGCCGAGGCCCAGGGCGAGGCTGACGGCGCCGAAGGCGAGCCCGGCGACGACGCCGAGGAGGCCCATCCACCAGAAATGGCGGTCGAGGGGCGTCTTGAGGATGGGATCGCCGAAGAGGCCCTGACGGACCGGGCGCTGGTGGAAGAGGGAGACGAGGTAGTTGAAGGTGACGCCGAGGGCGAAGATGTCGACCCCGGCGATGGCGCAGGTGACGGCGACGAAGGCGGCGCCGACGCCCCAGGGGCCGAGGGTGGTGACGCCGGCGACGCGCATGCCGACGAGGATCGCGGCGATGAGGGCGCCGAGGGCGAAGAGGCCGAGGCCGACGCCGCCCAGGATACGGACCGGGTTGTAGTTGAGGGCGGTCCAGATGATGGTGCGCAGGAAGCGCATACCGTCCTCGACGACGCTGAGCTTGGAGCGGCCGACGCGCTCGGTGTAGGGGATGGGGATCTCGGAGAGCTCCACGCCCTCGTGGATGGCGCGGGTGCTCATCACCGGGGTGAAATTGAGGCCATCGGGAAGGGGATAGAGCTTCTCCAGAGCCTCGCGGCGGAAGACGCGCATGCCGCTGGCGGGGTCGATGACGCGGCGCCCGCCGACGAGGGTGACGAGGTTCGACCAGAGCAGGTTCCCGACGCGGCGGACGAAGGGCATCTGGCTGTCGGCGCCGGAGCGGCGGGAGCCGACGACGAGGTCGGCACCGGCGAGGGCCTCGGCGCAGAGATCGGGGAAGCACTCCGGCGGGTAGGTGCCGTCGGCGTCGAGAAAGGCGAGCAGATCGCCGCGGGCGGCGTGGAAGCCGGTCTTGAGGGCGGCGCCGTAGCCCTTGTTGGTGGGGTGGCGGACGAGGCGGGCGGCGCTGTGGGCCTCCACGATCTCGGCGGTGCGGTCCGAGGAGCCGTCGTCGACGACGATCAGCTCCAGCTCGACGACGCCGACCTCCGCCAGGGCGGGCTGCACGTCCCGCACCCGGTCCATGATGGCCGCAATGCCATCCTCCTCGTTCCAGGCCGGGATGACGACGGAGAGAACGGGCGCGTCTGCCTCACGGATTTCCATAGAGCACTCCTCCTGATCTCGGATGCGACATCGCGTGCTACGCTTAGGATCCTCGCGCCTGCGGCGCAAGGTGGATGGTCCCTCGATCTGACATAGGCCGCCCGTCGATCTCCCGCACGACGCGCGCGGGCACGCCGGCGACGACGACGTGGGGCGGCACGTCCTGGGTGACGACGGCGCCGGCGGCGACGACGGCTCCCCGCCCGACGTGAACGCCGTCGCAGATGACGGCGGCCGAGCCGATCCAGACGTCGTCCTCGATGACGATGCCCTGGGCGGTGATGCCCTGCTCGACGAAGGGGCGGGTGGGGTCATCGAAGACGTGGTTGACAGCGACAATCTGGACGGAGGGGGAGGTGTAGACGCGGTCGCCGATGGTGACGCCGCCCTGGCCCCGAATGACGGTATACTCGCCGATGAGACTGTCGCGGCCGATAGTGATGCCGGCGTGGGGCAGGTCGCGGAAGTTGTAGACGTGGAGGACGGCGCCGTGCATGACGAGGGTGCCGGCGCCCAGCTCCACGCCCTGGGGGCAGGCGTGGACGTAGACGCCCCGGTCGAGATAAGCGCCGTGCCCCAGGGTGACGTGGTTGGCGAAGCGGAGACGGACCCCGTTCTCGATGGCGGCCCAGCCGTCCATGCGGAGCATCAGGCGGTAGGCAAAGGCGCGGAGGCCGATGCCGAGCAGGGTGGGAATCCAGCCCAACAGCGCCTGGAGGGTCTGTTCCAGGGCGTAGCGGCCCAGGCTATCGGCCTGGCGGCGCAGGTAGAGGGCGGGCCCGCCGCTGATCGAACGGGTCATACGCAGGGGCCTCCCCCCAGCTCGAAAGCCGGTTCTCCCTGCCATGCTTTTTCCGGTCGGAGCGTCTCCACGGCCAGATATGCCATCCTTCCCAACGTGCCGAAAGGGCTTGAGCGCCGTACGCTTCTCTCCCGCGCCTTGGGTACGCCAGGGGAGAGCGCGCCGACGCAGGTTCGGACGGCACCTACTATACCAGATCGACGCGGTCTTGTACAGCAACGAGGGGCCAGGTTTTGTGGCGCGGGGTTGACCCGGCTGCGGTTCAGGTCAGCAAGCGAATGGGGTCGGCTCGTCGTGATGCCATCGACGGGTCAGCCCTGGCGCAGCCCCAAGACCCGGTAGACAGGCCCCTCCTCAGCGAGCCGGTAGCGCTCCTTGAGCTGAGCGTCGGGATCGGTCAGGTAGATGGGGCGGCGATCCAGGTTCTTGTCGATGAAGCCGGTGAGCGAGAATGACGAGGCCAGTCCCCTCCCGACCAGATTGACGGTGGGCTCCGAAAGGACGACGTCGGGATGGAGGTGGGCCGCGTTGCGGCGGTACCAGGCGTGGTAGAGGAGCTCACCATCCAGGACAGCTATGTCCGTGCGTCTTTGCTGAGCATAGCGGACGTAGCAGAGCGAGAAGTTGTGCCCATCGGTCTGGGGGATGACGATGGCCCCAGCATCCACCGTCTCTAAGACGCTCCGCGCGTAGTCCCGGGCCTCGTGGTCGTCGGTCAGGTCCATAGCCGAGAAGTTGGTCACCAGAGGGACGAGGGGAACCAGTAGTACGAGACAAAGAGGCAGCACGCGCAGAAGGGGGGATGGACGGGGCGCGACAAGCCGCTTGAGCTCCCCAACCAAATAGATCAACCCCCAACTCAGCCATACGGCGAACGCCATGAAGGCCGGGATGAGATAGACGTGGGAGTCGCTGGTGTCGTACCCGATGGCGTAGACGGAGTAGGTGACGAAGACGATAGCGAGGAAGAGCATGACGCGGCGGGCCCTCTGCCAGAGCGACCAGGCGCCGACGAGCCCGAAGAACACGCCCCACCAGCCGACCTGCTGAACGAGGAGGGTGACCCAGGCGGAGATCCGGGACGGGACGTAGCGGAGGGGCAGGTTGAAGAAGTAGCGTCGATAGAGCCTGCCGGTCACCAGCCAGCGGAATCCCCTCAGCGTGTGAGCAGCTCCCCAGTTAACGGGAGGATGGTGGATGGCGCGCAGAGGGACGTAGACGTAGACGCTCAGGCCGAGGAGAATGAGTAGCGGCAGGGCTGTCATCCGCCAGACGCCGGCCGAAAGGAGACGGTGCCGCTCCGTCCAGAGGAGGAGCAGAATGGCCGGGGCCAGCAGCGAGAGCGTGACGTGATTGCCGAGGCCAAGGCCGAAAACGAAGGCGGCCAGGCCTAGGACCCGGTGGCGACCGCCCTCGGACCAGCGGAGAACGAGGTAGAGGGTGAGGGCGGTGAAGAAGGCGTTGAGGGTGTAGACCTCGGTGATGACGGCCTGGGACCAGAGGAGGGGTGAGAAGGCGAAGGCCAGGGCGCCGGCGCCGGCCGTGAGCCGCGCACGCACGCCGCTATCGCCCTCATCGAAACGCCGGAAGGTCCAGAGCACCAGGCGATAGACGAGCATGACAGTGAGTGCGGCGAAGACGGCGGACATAAGGTTGAGGCGGCGGGCCGCATCCCCCCAGGGGACGAGAAGGAAAAGCCGGCCCAGCAGGACGTAGGTGGGATAGCCGGTGGGATGGGGGATGCCCAGCGTGACGACGGCGGTGATCAGGTCCCCTCCATCGGCCCCACTGTGGGCCCAGGTGATGGTGGGGGCGAGGGTGCGCAGGTAGACGGCCAGAGCGATAGCGGCGACGGTCACCACGAGTAGAGACGTTCTAGCCGCCCTGGCGACGGAGCAGCAGGGGTAAGTAGGGCAGAATTCCCTGGTTGGCTTGCTGCGACGCATGCGCCCCCAGAAGCACTGTGGGCAAGTAGAGCCTGGTCTCGGTCGGGGTGACGGTGGCGGTGTGGGTTGGCGTTGCGGTATCCGTCGGCGTCGACGAAGCAGTGGGCGTGTTCGAGGGCGTTGGCGTGTCTGACGGCGTCGGCGTATCGGTGAGTGTTCCGGTGGGGGTCTCGGTCGGTGTCGACGTGGGCGTCTCGGTCGGGGTGACGGTGGCGGTGTGGGTTGGCGTTGCGGTATCCGTCGGCG
>CAZEQC010000192.1:4906-5303 GCA_964514285.1 uncultured Anaerolineales bacterium
TGGGCGTGTTCGAGGGCGTTGGCGTGTCTGACGGCGTCGGCGTATCGGTGAGTGTCCCGGTGGGGGTCTCGGTCGGTGTCGACGTATTAGTTGGCGTCGGTGTGCTAGTCGGGGTGTCCGTGGCCGTCGGCGTGGCCGTGGCGGTGGGCGTGTTGGAGGGTGTAGGCGTTTCACTGGGGGTCTCTGAGGGCGTGGGTGTGTCCGTCGGTCCAGGAACGTAGTCGCCGAAGTCGACTTTGGCGCCGGGGCCAATCTCGGGCACCGTGACCCCGGAGACCACGTTGGGCGTGCTACTCGAATAGCCCTCGGGGTCCGTCTCCTCCACCGTGTAGGTCTCGCCGCCCGTGAGGTAGAGGAACTGGTATTCGGGGGACGTGTTGGTGAGAGTGGTCGTGGG
>CAZEQC010000193.1:0-5286 GCA_964514285.1 uncultured Anaerolineales bacterium
CTCGACTTGCTATCTTGTCATCTTCCCCCACCCGCGGTATACTGCCTCTAGACATAAACTATGCATCTCAAACACCTCGTACTCCAGGGCTACAAGTCCTTCGCCAACAAGACCGAGTTCGAATTCCCAGCGGGCGTCACGGCCATCATCGGCCCCAATGGAACGGGCAAGAGCAACATCGCCGACGCCATCCGCTGGGCCCTCGGTGAGCGAAGCATGAGCACGCTGCGCGCCAAATCCACCGCCGATATGATCTTCGCCGGTGGCGATGGTCGCGCGCGGGCCGGCATGGCCGAGGTGGCCCTAACCTTCGACAACGCCGACGGCGGCCTGCCCATCGAGTACAGCGAGGTCACCATCGCCCGGCGCGCCTACCGCTCCGGGGAGAACGAGTACCTGATCAATGGATCGCAGGTGCTGCTGCGCGATATCGAGGAGCTGCTGGCCGGCAGCAGCCTCAGCGAGCGCACCTACACCGTCATCGGCCAGGGCGTCGTCGACGCCGCTCTCTCCCTCCGCCCGCAGGAGCGGCGTGCTCTGTTCGAGGAGGCGGCGGGCATCACCCTCTACCGCGATCGCCGCGAGAAGACGGTTGACCGTCTCGACGAGACAGAGCGCAACCTGGAGCGGGTCCAGGACATCATCAGCGAGATCGCCCCCCGGCTGGAGCGGCTGGAGCGGGACGCCCGGCAGGTGGAACAGCACCGCCGTCTGAGCGCGCACCTGGAGCGGCTGCAGCGAACGTGGTACGGCCACCGGTGGGGCCAGCAGCAGGCGGCGCTGGAACGGGCGCTGGAGCGGGCGTCCAACCTGGCGGAGAGGCTGGCGCGGCGGAAGCGACAGGCGGCGGAGCTGGATCGGCGTCTGACCGAGGTGCGTGAGCGGGAGGGTGTCCTCCGCGGCAATCTGCGCGACTGGTATCGCAAGAGCGGCGATCTCCACGAGGAGGTCGACAAGGCACAGCGCGAACTGGCCGTCTCTGAGGAACGGGAGCGCCTCCTGAAGACGCGCCGTCAGGAGCTGCTGGAGGAGATCGAGCCTCTTCGCGCCCAGCGTCAGGAGCAGGTGGAGCGGGTTGCCGAACTCCGACGACGGGTCGAGGCGCTGAAACGGGAGCTGGACGAGCGCCGCGGTCACCTGACCGAGGTGGAGCAGCAGGCCGCCGATAGAGCGCGGGAAGCCGAGGAGCGGGAGCGAGAGCGTGCTCGAGCAGAGGAGATGCTGCGCAGCCAGCGGGCGGCGTTGGAGCGCCTGGATCGGGCGCTGGCGGAGGCCCGGGAGGCGATATCGCGCCTGGCCAGCGAACAGGCCGTGGCGGAGGACCGAGCGCGACAGCTGGAGAGTCGCCGGGAGGAAGTCGTGGCCGGGCTGGAGCCGCTTCGCCAGGACGAGGCAGAGCAGGAGGAGCGGGTGGCGCAGAGCCGCGCCCGCCTGGCCGAGCTGCAGAGGACCCTCGCCGATCGAAAGGCCGATCTGACCGAGCTGGAGGAGGCCTGGGAGACCTTTCGCCACCAAGATCGCGAGCCGGACGAGGAGCGTGCTGGTGTTGCGAGCAGGCTGCGCGACTGTCGGGCCGAGATTGAGCGCCTGGTCGAGGAGCGACAGACGGCGAGACAGAGAGAGGCCGAGCTGGCCGGTCAGCTGAAGGCCCTGGAGCGCACCCACGCCGCCGGGGCGGCCTACGACCGAGGCGTTCAGGTGCTGCTTCGGGCCGACCTAAAGGGGGTCTTGGGACCGTTGGCCGGGCTGATCGAGGTGGAGCCGGCCTGGGAACAGGCTGTGGAGGCCGCGCTGGGCGGCAATGGGCTGAACAGCGCCCTGCACGCCATCGTCGTGGAGCGCGAATCGGTCGTAGAACAGGCGCATCGGATCCTTGAGGAGCAGGGGGGGCGGGCGACGCTGCTCTCCCTGGATGAACTGCGCGCCCCCGTGTCGGCCGAAGAGCTTCCCGCCGGTGCCTCGTCGGCGGCCGATTGGGTCTCGTGTGACGAGGCCCTCCACCGGGAGGGCCGTCCTTCGGTGATCGACGTTCTGCTCGGCCCAGTGGCGCTTTGCGAGGATCTGGCGGAGGCCCGGGCCCTGCAGCCGGACATGCCGCCGGGGAGTTGCTGCGTCACGCGGTCCGGCGTCGTGCTCCGCGCTGACGGTGCGTTCGTCATCGGCGGCGGAACGTCGGAGGGCCTCCTGGCCGACGAACGAGCGCGGAGGGAGCTCCCAGGGCAGCTGGAGCAGATCCGTCGACGCCTGGAGGAGCTGGACAGACGGCGTCGGGGCGAGGAGGAGCGAGCTGCCTCCTTGAGGGAGCGGCTGGAGGCGATCGATCGTCGAGCAGCGCAGGCCAGGGAGGAGAGGTCGCAGCGTCTCCAGGAGCGGTTGGGCGAGGCGCGCACCGCCGTCGCCGTGGTCCAGGAGACGCTCCGGAGCCAGCGCACCTCGCTTCAGCACCAGGTCTCCGAGCTGGAGCGGATCCAGGCTGAGCGCGAGTCGCTGCGGCGCAAGGTGGACGAGCTGCAGGAGCAGCGCACGGCGCAGATGGAGCGTGCCCAGGCGCTTCAGGTGGCTCTGAACGTGTCGCAGGAGCGTGTCCCCAGCGCCGACGAGGTAGATCCTGCCCCGAGTGACCCCGATGCCGCCGCGAGGTTCCGTCGCCGACTCCAGGACGCTCACCGGCGGTGCCGCGAGCTGGAGCAGCAGCAGGAGGGGACTTCCGAACGGGTTGCGTCCCTGGAGGAACGGCTGGAGCGACTGACAGAGCGAGCGGTCGAGGCACGCCGAGAGGCCCGGGCGTTCGAGCGCGAGACGTTGGCGGAGGCCCGCACCGCCGTGGCCGTGAGAGAGACCTCGCTGGACAGCGAACGGCAGACCCTGAAGCGGGAATCAGCGCTGCTGGAGCGGCTGCACTCTCAGGTCGACGCCCGCCGCGAGCGCTCGACCGAGCTCAAGGCCGAAAGGGAGGAGCTGCTCGAGCGCGTCGCCGAGCTCCGCCGCGATGCCTCCGGGCTGGAGGCCGAGCTTCACGAGGTCCGGGAGCGCATCCAGCCGGCGGAGGACGACCTGGAACGCTTGCTCGATCAGCAGACGTCCCTGGAGGAACGGCGGCAGCAGGCTCAGAAGCGGGTGCGGGACGCTGAGGAGCGACACGGGCGCGCCGAGTTGGACGTCGAGCGTCGACGCGATGATCTGCGATTGTTGGCGGAGCGCATCGACGAGGATCTGGGGTTGGTGGAGTTGGAGCTCGGCGAGAGTGTGACGGCCCAGGCGCCTCTTCCCATGCGCCCCCTCGTCTCGCAGCTGCCCGTGGTCGAGGAGCTGCCCGAGGGGCTGGAGGACGAGATGCAGTTCGTCAAGAAGCGTCTTCGACGGTTGGGGGCGATCAACCCCAATGCCCCGGACGAGCTGGCGGAGGTGCGCAAGCGGTACGAGTTCCTCACGAAGCAGGCTGCCGACCTGAGAGCGGCCACGGCCCAGCTGCGACACAGCGTCTCCGAGCTGGATACACTGATGGCGCGGGCCTTCAGGGAGACGTTCGACGCCGTGGCGGAGAAGTTCTCGGAGACTTTCTCCCATCTCTTCGAGGGCGGTGAGGCTCGTCTGACCCTGACCGAGCCCGACGCTCCGTTGAGCACCGGCGTCGACATTGTGGCCAGGCCCCCCGCGAAGCGTGCCCAGCGGCTGGCGCTGCTCTCCGGCGGCGAGCGTGCCCTGACTGCGGTGGCTCTGCTCTTCTCGCTCCTCCACGTCAGCCCCACGCCCTTCTGCGTCTTGGACGAGGTGGACGCCATGCTCGACGAGACCAACGTGGGCCGGTTCCGCGCCAAGCTGGAGGAGCTTGCGCGGCGGACGCAGTTCATCGTCATCACGCACAACCGCCGCACGGTGGAGTCCGCTGATGCGGTCTACGGCGTCTCCATGGGGTCGAACGCCGTCTCGCAGGTTGTGTCCCTGAAGATGGATGAGATGGAGAAGGTGGGATAGCCGCTCGCCGGCGAGGCCGGGTGCCAGGATTGGGTGGTCTTACCGGAGAAGGTATAGGATCGAGCTATCTCTACGTTTTCCTGGGATGCGTATACCGGAGGTCCGAGGAGGTAGCAGCATGGCTGACGCGACAACGAATACGACGAAGACCGAACCTTACGTAGCTGTGGTCACCACCGGCGGCACCATCGCCATGGAGCACGACGAGGCGGTCGGAGGCGCTGTGCCCCAGCTGGGGGCCTCCGACTTCGCCGCCGCCTTGCCATCCGACGTGCCGCGGCTCCACACAGAGGAGGTCGTGAACTTGCCCAGTTCCCACTTCACACTGGAGACGCTGGAGCAGATTCGGGATCGGGTGGGCGATCTGGCGGGGGAGCCCAACGTGCTCGGCGTGGTCATCACCCACGGTACGGACACCATGGAGGAGACCGCCTATCTGCTGGACCTGACGGTCTCTGTCGAGCAACCCATCGTTCTCACCGGGGCGATGCGCACCGCCTCCGACGTGGGCTATGATGGCTTTGCCAACCTCCTGGCAGCTGTTCGCGTCGCGGCGGCCCCTGAGGCGCATGGCCTGGGAACCATGGTCGTCTTCAACGACGAGATTCACGCCGCTCGCCGCGTGACCAAGATGCACACCCTCAGCCCGGCCACGTTCCAGTCGCCGGCCTGGGGGCCTATCGGGCGCGTGGAGGGAGGGGCCGTGGTCGTCGATCATCGGCCGGGACGGGAGAGCCTGCCGTGGCGAGGCCTCGAGCCGCGGGTGCCACTGCTCAAGCTATCGGTCGGCGCACGCCCCGCCCTCCTAGAGGCTGCCTTGGAGCGAGGGGCCCGGGGCGTCGTCATCGAGGCCCTGGGGGGCGGTCGGGTCCCGCCCTGGTGGCTGACCGCCATCCGAGAGGCGCGGGAGGGCGGCGTCCCGGTGGTGATCGCCAGCCGCTGCCCCTCGGGACGGGTTTGGGACAGCTACGGCTATGTGGGGGCCTACCGCTCCCTTCTCGACCTCGGCTGTCTCTTCGCTGAGGGCGTCAATGGGCAGAAGGCCCGGATCAGGCTGATGCTCGTGCTGGCGGCCGCGGAGACGGGGGAGGAGATCGCGGCGCTGTGGGGGCATCCATGACCGACACCTGTCTCCCACGTCGCCTGTTTCCTATGCTCATTGTTGGCTCCACTGAAAAAAGGATCATTGAGCGCGCAGACCCTAAAGGTTTTGATGTGAGCCTTCAGTTTCCTGACAGAATCGCAGCCTTGGAGAACTATTCTGAACTTGACCTTAATCTTCTCAAACCTTTAGGGTCTCTGCTCCGTTCT
>CAZEQC010000194.1:0-5178 GCA_964514285.1 uncultured Anaerolineales bacterium
GGGATGTTGAGCGGCGTAGTCGTCGCCCGGCAGCTCTATGACGTCCAGGTACGGCCCGGCCGCGTCCAGGTAGATCGCCAGGAGACGGTAGAGCACGTCCGTGACCCGTCCGATCAAGGCGTCGGCGAACGACGGATCCATCGCCAGATCGAGCAGGAAGCGCTCCGTGCCCCGCAGCGAGCTGGCCCGCTCCAGCGGGCCGTAGGAATCGGCCGCCCGCCCAACGACGGCGTAGTCCGTCTGTTCCTTGAGGTGCTGGGCGCGGCGGCGCAGTTCGTCGCGCCGGACGAACCGCTCGACGTCCGGCCAAGCGTAGGTCTCCAGATCCTCCACGGCGGCGCCCCCCAGCGGATGCTGGATGGCGGAGGCGTAGAGCCCCGTCCTCTTCCATCCCACGCCCCAGGCGTCGCGCCCGCCGTCGGCCGGCGGACCGCCCAGATCGGAGAAGCCGAGCCAGACGTAGCGCGTGTCGGTATCCAGCGCCTCCAGGATGCGCTCGTCGTAGTGGTTGACCGTGTGCCCCCGCCTGACGCGGAAGGGCTCCACGGGCTCGTCCAGGTCGAAATACTCAAGCAGATCACGATAGAGCGGGTCGGTGATGCCGTAGGCGCTGCCCCACAGCGCCGTCGGCACGCGATCCGGCTCCTCGTGTGCGATGGCCGTCAAGACGCGTTCACGATGGTTCATTCTATTCTCTCACGTTCAACGTGCAGCGATGCCCACACCGCCGCTCCAATAAGACCGGCATCCGTGCCCAGCTCGGCGGGCACGATCTCCACCTGGTCGACGGGCGCCACGTGCACCGTCTCGCGCACGGTGCGCCGAATGGGGTCGAAGAGTAGGTCACCGGCCTGGGCGACACCTCCGCCGATGACGACCATCTGCGGGCTGATGATGGTGATCAGGTTCGCCACGCCGATGCCGATGTAGAAGCCGGCCCGGTCGTAGATCTCCTGCGCGATGGGGTCGCCCTCCCGCGCAGCCTCGGCGATGATCCTGGGGGTCACTCGGTTCAGGTCGTAGGAGACGCGCTCCGCGATGCGTGTGGTCCGGCCCTGGGTGATCGCCTTGAGGGCCATGGCCACGATGGCCGGTCCACTGGCGAAGGCCTCCAGGCAGCCGCGGCTGCCGCAGCCGCAGCGCGGCCCGTGGGGATCGATGACGTGATGGCCGACCTCTCCCGCGGTCCCCTCCAGGCCGAGTTGGAGCTTCCCGTCGATGACCAACCCGCCCCCGATGCCCGTGCCGATGGCGAAGCAGACCATCGTCTCTACGTCACGGCCGGCCCCGAAGGTCTTCTCACCCAGCGTGAAGGAGCGCACGTCGTTGAGAAGGGTGACGGGCAGACCGGTCCCATCCTGAAGGGTGTCCCGCAAGGGGACCTGGCGCCACTCCCCGGGCAGGTTCGGCAGGAAGAGGGTCAGACCACGCTCTAGATCGAGCACACCGGGGACGCCGACGCCGATGCCGCCAATGGCCTCCTTCACCAGGCCCGCATCGGCGATGGCCTCGTCGACCAGGTCCGCCATGCGGGCCATGACGGCGTCGTGGCCCTCCCTGGCGAGGGTGGGCACGTGGTGGCGCCCCACCCGCTCGCCGGTGGCGACGTCCACCACGGCCGCGGTGAGGGTCGTACCCCCCAGATCGACGCCGATGAAACGATCAGATTGGGGCATAGCAAGCACCTCTACTGACGGAGGCGGGGCTGACGCCCGTAGATCGAGAGCAGGACCAACAGAATCGCGCCCAGCACGATCAAGCGAGCCGCCTCCGGGAGCTGGACCGCCGTCAGGAGGCTGGTGATCAGCGTCAGCACCAGCGCCCCGGACATCGTCCCGAAGTAGCTGCCGGCCCCTCCGGCCAGCACCGTCCCGCCGACGACCACCGCCGCGATGGAGGGGAAGAGATACCGATCCCCCAGGTTGAGGAAGACGCTTCCCGTGAAGCCCAGCACCATGAAACCGCCCAGCGCGGCCAGCAGCCCGCTCATTGCATACGTGGCGAGCACCATCAAGGGGACACGCACGCCGGAGAAGCGGGACGTCTTCCGGTTCACGCCGATGGCGAAGAGCTGCTTGCCGTACCGCGTCCGTTCGAGAAGCAGCCATATCAGCCCACCCAGGATCAGCCAGATGATCACCACACCAGGGATGCCGAAGACGAGCGGCTCGGAGATCAGCTTCGACATGATCGGTGCCGGACCGCCCATCATCTCACCCTGCGTGACGACCAGGATCAGGCCCTGCACCACGCCAGACATGCCGAGGGTCATCACCAACGGGGGGATGCCGAGGAACGTGATGCCGACGCCGTTGACAAAACCGATGCCGGCGCCCACCGACAGGGCAATGGCCAGGGCCGGGATGACACGGCTGTTCTGACCGTCCACGTAGCGGAAGACGAGGATGGCGCCCAGCGTGACGATGGCGCCGACGGAGAGGTCGATACCCGCATTCCCACTGATGATCACCAGGGTCTGTCCGGCGGCGATGATGCCCAGGAAGGCGGCCAGCCGCACGATATTGATGGCCTGGTCGTAGCTCACGAAGCCGGGGCGCAGGATACCGCCCAGCAGGAAGAGACCGACCGCCAGAAGGAGCGCCGCCAGGGGCGGGCTTATCTCCAACGACTTAAGGGACTTGATGACCTTCATACGCCCTCCGTTTGCCCGCGAATGAGCCGGACGAGGCCGGGGCCGGCGAGCGCCCCGACGACGATCAGAGCGTCCACCAGGGTCTCCCACCAGGTTGGCACATTCGCAAAGGAGATGATGTTGCGTATGGTGCCCAGCACCACGACGCCCATCAGCGTTCCGATGACCCCACCCTGTCCGCCGCTGAGGCGGGTGCCTCCCAGAACCACCGCCACGATGGACGAGAGCGTCATCTGCTCGCCGATGCGCGGATCGCCGGTGCCGGTGTTGAGGGTCAGCATCAGCGCCGACAGCGCCGACATGAGACCGCCGATAACGTAGGTGCTCAAGCGTATCAGATAGACGGGTACACCGGTGGCGTACGCCGACTCCGGCTCGCCCCCGACCGCGAACAGGAAACGGGCGAAACGGGTGCGCCGCACGCCCACCCAGACGGCGCCGATGAGCACCGCCACCCAGAGCGCGAGGGGGAGACCGAGGGGCGTCGCCCGGTAGAGCTCCGTCATCCCGCTGGGCAGCAGACCGCCGGGCCGCGGCAAGATGTAGAGCGCGGCTCCAGCAAAGATGAAGCTGGTCGCGTAGGTGGTGACGATAGGCTGCAGACGCAGGAAGGCGACGCAGACGCCGTTGAACGCGCCGGCCGCCATGCCGGCGCCCAGGGCGGCCAGCAGGCCGACCACGATGTCCGACGTGCCCGATTCCCTGGTGATGAGCGTCACCAGAATGGCGTTCACCATCGAGACCATGGCGCCGACCGAGAGGTCGATGCCTCCGCCGATAACGACGATGGCCTGCCCCGCCGCCAGAAACATCGTGGGCAAGAAGATGCGCATGTTGCCGCTGAGCACCCGCTGGCTGAACAGGTTCGGCTGGACGTAGAGGTTCACGCCCAGGGCGACCAGCAGCAGCAGCAGCGCGAAAAGATAGGGATGTCGTAACGTCAGCCGCTTCAGTCGGATGTCGTTCATACGCTGTTTCCTCGATTGGACCCCAGGCTGGCCTTGACCAGCTCAGCGTGGGTCAAGGTCGAGCCCGACAGGTCCGCCGTGATCCTCCCGTCCTGGAGCACGAGGACCCGATCGCAGAGGCCGAGCAACTCCTGCTCGTCGGTGCTGTAGAGGACGATTGCAGTGCCCTCCTTCCGGAGCTCATCCAAGAGGTTGTAAAACTCCTGCTTCGTACCCACGTCGACGCCCTTGGTGGGATCGTTCAGGAGGAGCAGATTGGGATCGCGGAGGAGCCACTTGCCCAGCACGACCTTCTGGGCGTTGCCGCCGCTCAAGCTCCTCACCCGGGCGGATAGCCCGGCCATGACCAGGTTGAGGGTGTCCGCCACCCGGTTCGCGTCCTGGCGGGCCTCCTCCATGTTGAGGGGAATCCCGTACTTCCTCCAAGACGGTAGTTGCAGATTCTCCAGGATCGAACGCCTCATCAGGAGGCCCTCCGTCGCCCGGTCGCCGGGCACCAGAGCCACCCGCTTCCGCATCGCCTGGCTGGGGTGGCTGAAGTGGACCTTCTCGCCCGCCAGCGTCATCTGACCCAAGAACGGAATGACGCCGAAGGCGGCCAGAAGCAGATCCGACTGGCCCTGGCCCTGGAGGCCGCCCACGCCCAGCAGCTCCCCGTCCCGCACCTCGAGGTCTATGCCCTTGAGGACCGTGGTCTCGAGATCCTCGATCGACAGTCGGACCCGGGCCCCCGATAGCTCCCCTGGCCCCTCCCCGACGCTGGGAACGGCGTGCGTGCCGCCGACCATCATCTCCACCAGCTCGTCCTCGTCCGTCTCCTCGATAGGGCTGGTACCCACCGTCTCGCCGTTCCGCAGAACCGCCACGCAGTCGGCGATGCGCATGATCTCCTCCATCCGGTGCGAGACGAAGATGATGGCCTTGCCCGCCTCCTTCCAGTCGGCGATCAGGTTGAAGAGCCGGTCGACCTGCTGCGCATCGAGGCTGGCCGTCGCTTCGTCCAGGATCATCAGACGGGGGTTGAGGCTGAGGGCCTTCAGGATCTCCACAATCTGTCTCTCATCAGGCGACAGCGTCGAGACGGGCGCACCCGGCTCAAGCCCACCGCTGTACGTGCCGCCGAAGAGGTCCAGCAGCTCGCGGGTCTCCTCCTCCACGCTCTTGGAGTCGACCAGCAGCCCGCCGGTCAGGGGCTCGTGGGTGAGCCAGATATTCTCGGCGACCGTCATATCGGGGATCAGGCTCAGCTCCTGATAGACGGCCGCGATGCCCTCGTCCTTGGCACCTTGAGGGGAAGGGAATCTCACCCGCTCGCCATCGAGCGAGAGACGGCCGGCGTCCGGCTCCACCACGCCGGTGATGATCTTGCAGAGGGTGCTCTTCCCGCTCCCGTTCGCCCCGATGAGGGCCAGGACCTGGCCCGATCGGACGTCCAGATCGGCGTCGGACAACGCCACGACGCCGCCGTAGTGCTTCTCCATCTCGCGGGCAGAAAGCGAAATGTTCGTATTCTCCATGGTGTCAACAGCCTTCGCGTAAGAAAGAAAGGAATTGAAG
>CAZEQC010000195.1:0-3758 GCA_964514285.1 uncultured Anaerolineales bacterium
CTGCGCGCCTTCCGCACGTCGTGGGGGAACCAGGCCCGCAGCAGCGGCGCCAGGTCCCGCCGCCCCTCCTCGGCGATCCGGTCCACCAGCAGCTCTTTGATCTCCGGGTGGATCTCCTTCATCGCCGGCCAGACGGCGTCCGGGTCCCCGGCCGCCCGCCAGGCCTCGAACCGGGCCAGCAGCCGCTCCACCCAGAGCTGCTTGACCCGCTCCCAGCCCTTGGAGGAGTGGTAGAGCAGCGGGACGCCGTCGCGGTTGTACTCCAGGCTGAGCCAGTTGTTGTGGATGCACCAGTCGATCTTGCGCGTGATCTGATCGGCGGTGAGGTGCTCCAGCCGGCCGTAGTCGGGCAGCTCGTCCCAGTCCCAGCGGAGGGCCTTCTTGCTGCGCGATCCGTTGAGGATCAGCGTCACCCCGCTCCGGCCGGCCTGGCCGATGACGGCGTCGGTGGCCATCAGCACGGCGTCGATCTCCTCCTGCGTCGGCGGTTCGGGCGGCAGCACCAGGGTCACCTGTACGCGACGTCGTCGGCCCATCTCATCCCTCCGTCTGGTCTGATTGATCGTACAACGCGGCCATCTCCCGGACGACCCGCTCCATCTCTCGCCGCACCTCGGGCCCGCCCAGCACCTCGCAGTTGGCGCCGTAGTGGAGCAGGGCCTGCACCGCCCAGAAGACGCTCTCGGTCTCCCCGTGCACCACGGCGCTGCCGTCCTCGCGCACCTCGACGTCCTGGACCTCGATCTGCGGCTGGTGTGTGACGCCCAGCCGGGCGATCCTGGGGGCCAGCCGGTAGTCGACCCGGTAGCGCGGGGGCGAGGGCGCCATGGGCGGCAGCTTCTGCGGCAGCACCCGGAGGCCCTGGATGCGGCCCAGCCGGTAGGTGCGGTAGGCGTTGGGGCGGCTCGTCCCCGCGGGCCCCTCCACGCGGCGGCAGTAGGCGCGCAGGTAGTAGTGGCCGCGCGTCGTGTCGAAGGTGTAGGGCTCGTAGGGCTCCACTGTGTGCCGTCGCGGGCGGCCCTCCTGGTAGGCGGGGGAGAGGTAGCGGAGCTCGACCTGGCGCCGGGTGACGTAGGCCTTGGTCAGCCCCCGCCAGACCTCGGGATTGATCGCGTCGTCGTCGCGCTGGCGGAGGTCGATGGCCAGGGCGGTGCGCGCCTCCTCGATCACCGCCACGCGCTCGGCGTCCAGGTAGAGCCGCAGGCGCCCCAGCAGGCCCCGCACCTGGTCGTGCTTGGGGGAGCGGTGGTCGAAGGCCTCCTCCAGCCAGGCGATGGTCTCCAGGTCCCGGTCCGGCAGGTCGAGGAGCGGCAGCCAGGTGTCCTTGATGACGTAGCCGCCGGCCCGGGGGTCGTGGTAGAGGGCGACCATGAGCTTGTCTCGAATGCGCCCCAGGTCCTTCTCCAGCCGCTGCTGGAGGGCGTCCAGCTCGTCGGGTGGGAGCGGGCCGGAGGCGCTGGTCCGCTCCACGGCCTGCATAGCCTGGAGGAGGTCCTCTTTGCTGGCCGGCCCGCGCTGGGCGCGGCGGATGATGGCCAGGCAGCGGCGTATCACCAACCAGCTGCTTTCACGTCTGCCTCGGGTCATGGGTCTGCTCCTGCCGGCGGTCTGTCGATGCGGGTCGGTGCTGGGATGCGGCTTTCGAGGGTAATTATAGTCCCGTTCAGCGTCAGTTCAAGCGCGCTCGGAGTGCTTGCCCCCGCTGCTCGTAGCCCTCGTCTCGAGGGCGATTTATGTCGATGGGGAACGAGCGCTCTTACCCCTGGGCCCATTCCCCTTGCCCACGACACCAAGCTGTACTATACTAACCCCAGAACACGCGCAGCCTGGCCAGGACGCCTTAGTGGAGGCAGGGAACCTATGGATCTCCGCATCAAGAGCCTTCTCCGGCCGCCGGTCTTCTCCGATGAGGATCGATCTCGCGTGGCGAGCATCCTCCACATCATCTCCCTGGCGATCCTGGGCGTGGTGGGGGTGATTGCCGTCGTCTCCCCCTTCGTCTTTCGAACGCCGGCGTATGGCCTGATCACCAGCGGCGTGATAGCAGTGCTGGCGCTGGGGATGCAGGTCCTCGTGCGTCAGGGCTCGGTGCAGTTGGCCAGCTATTTGTTCGTGTCTGCCCTGTGGCTGGTGGACACGGTCTTGATCTACGTCTCCGGCGGGGTCCACAGCGGCGTGATCCCGGGCTACGTGGTCGTCACCGTTCTGGCCGGCCTGCTGCTGGATGGGATGACGGCGATGGCGTTCACGGGGCTGAGCGCCGTGGCAGGCCTGGGGATGCTCTACGCCGAGCGCCGGGGTCTACCGGCGGTTCCCTGGCTCCATCTGACGCCGGCGGCGCGATGGCTGTCGCTGACGGCCAATATGGCGCTGGCGGCGGTGTTGTTGTATCTCGCCACGCAGAGCATCGAGGAGGCTTTGGAGCGGAGCCGCCGCAACGAGCGGGCGCTGGCCGAGGCCAACGTGGGGCTGGAGCGCGAGATCGGCCAGCGCCGGCGGGCGCAGGCGGAGATCCGGCGGCGCGTCGAGGAGCTGGCGGCGCTCAACGCGTTGGGCCGTCGGGCGGGGGCCAGCCTCTCGTTGGAGCAGGTGGTGGACGCTGCGCTGGGGGAGGTCTCCCGGCCCGTCGATCTTGATCTGGTGGTGCTCTTTCTGCGTCAGGGGGATCAGTTGGTGCTGCAGGGCATGGGGCCGAAGGGCACGTCGCACGCCCACGACGAGACGCCGGTGCACCGGGTGGGCGAATGCCTCTGCGGCCTGGCCGCCAGCGACGGGGAGCCCATCTACGTCGAGGACATTCACGCGGACCCCCGCTGCACGTGGGATGAGTGCAAGCGGGCGGGCCTGCGCTCCTTCGCGGCGCTGCCTCTGTCCAGCGGCGACGAGATGTTGGGTGTGCTGGGGCTCGCCTCGGCGACGGAGCGGGATTTCGAGGCGCAGTCGGCCTTCCTGGAGGCCCTGGCCGCGCAGATCGGGCCCAATCTGCAGAACGCTCTCCTCCACCAGGAGATCCAGCGCTACGCCGAGGTGTTGGAGGAGCGGGTGGCCCAGCGGACGGCGGCGTTGGAGGCGACGAATAAGCAGCTGGAGACGTTCGCCTACTCCGTCTCCCACGATCTGAAGGCGCCGCTGCGGGGCATCGACGGCTACAGCCGTCTGCTGCTGGAGGATCACGCCGATCAGCTGGATGCGGAGGGGCGACAGTTCCTGCGCACCATCCGCCGCGCAGCCGATCAGATGCGCCAGCTGATTGAGGATTTGCTCACCTACTCGCGCCTGGAGCGCCGCTCGCTCACGCCCGGACGGGTGAACCTCCAGTCTCTGATGGGGGCGCTGGTTGCCGAGCGCGCGCAGGAGATCGAGGCGCGGGGCGTGCAGGTGACGGTGGATGTGCCGTGCCGGGCGGTGCAGGCCGATGCGGAGGGTATGGCCCAGGTGCTGCGCAACGTGCTCAGTAACGCGCTCAAGTTCACCCGGGAGGTGGCGGAGCCGAAGGTCGTGGTCGGTGGACGGGAGACGGAGGGCGCTTGTCTCCTCTGGGTGCGCGACAACGGCATCGGCTTCGACATGACGTACCACGACCGGATCTTTGAGATCTTTCAGCGGCTGCACCGGGAGGAGACGTATCCCGGTACCGGCGTGGGGCTGGCCATCGTGCAGAAGGTGATGGAGCGCATGGGGGGGCGGGTGTGGGCGGAGAGCGAGGTGGGGGAGGGGGCGACGTTCTACCTGGAGATCCCGCGGGGAGGGGGCGAGGG
>CAZEQC010000195.1:3858-5123 GCA_964514285.1 uncultured Anaerolineales bacterium
AGGTGGGGGAGGGGGCGACGTTCTACCTGGAGATCCCGCGGGGAGGGGGCGAGGGGGAGACGCGGTGAGGGGGAGAGGCGGTGAGGGGGAGAGGGGGAGACCCGGAGAACGGGTGACGTGGGGCAGCGACGTACTTGATGGGAGGGAGAGTTTACCGTGGCAAAGATCCGCCATTTCCGGCAGCTGGATGTGTATCGCCTGGCAATGGAGGCGGCGATGCAGGTCTTCGAGCTGACCAAGCGGTTTCCGCGCGAGGAGCGCTATTCGCTGATCGATCAGATTCGACGTTCGTCCCGCTCTGTCTGCGCCAACCTGGCCGAGGCGTGGCGAAAGCGGCGGTATCCCAAGGCGTTTGTCAGCAAGTTGAGCGACGCGGAGGCGGAGGCCGCCGAGACGCAGGTCTGGCTGGAATTCGCCAAGAACTGCGGCTATCTGACCCCCGATCTGATGAAGGAGCTTGATCAGACGTACGATCACATTCAAGGTAAGCTCGTACGGATGTTGACCCATCCCGAACAGTGGACAATAAGGCGGAGGTGACGTGGGGAAGGAGGCTCCGGGTAGAGGGCGCCGACACGGCCGGTCACCGTGTCCCCGCGTCTCTCCCTCTCCGTGTCTCCGCGTCACCGCGTCTCCTTGATCACCCTGTCACAGCGAAGCGAGGCAAGCATGCAAAACGACACAGACAACCTGACCCGGCCGATTCTCCTGGTGGAGGATAACCCGATGGACGTGGATCTGACGAAGCGCGCCTTCGCCAGACGGAAACTGGTCAACCCCATTGAGGTGGCCCGCGATGGCGAGGAGGCCTTGGCCACCATGGCCGAGTGGGAGGCCGGCCGTCCGCTGCCGGTGGTGATCCTGCTCGACCTCAAGCTGCCCAAGGTGCCGGGGCTGGACGTCCTGCGGCGGCTCAAGGCCCATCCTCAGTTTCGCAACGTGCCCGTCGTCGTGCTCACCTCCTCCAGCGAGGATCGCGACGTCGAGACCGCCTACGCCTTGGGAGTGAACTCGTACATCGTCAAGCCGGTCAGCTTCGAGAAGTTCGTGGAGGTCGCCGAGCAGATCGAGGTCTACTGGACGATGCTCAACAAGCCGCCGCGCTGCGTAAAACAGCGGGAGTAGAGCGAAAGGTTCTGCTATGAGGATCCTGTACGTAGAGGACGATGAACGCGACGCTGACCTGACCCGGCGGGCGCTGGCTGGGCGTGGGTCGACGCAGTCACCTGGGTCGACGCAGTCACCTGGGTCGACGCAGTCACCTG
>CAZEQC010000196.1:0-4988 GCA_964514285.1 uncultured Anaerolineales bacterium
GGGTATTGATTCTGGTGCTCGTTGGCCTGACCCTGGCGCTGACCCCTTTCCAGGCGCAGGCTACCTCCTCCGACGAGCCCCCGGTGCCGTCGTGGTTCACGGATGCCGGATCGAGCGATGGGGCAGCGGTTCTGCCTGAGGCGGTTGGCCCCGTTGGCGCTGAGGTCTTGCTCCGGGCGGAGGATGCCGGTCGTCAGGTGGCGCTGAAGGATGATCAAGTGTTGGTCGTCAGCCTGCAGGCCAATCCATCGACGGGTTACCGATGGGAGATCGACGAGATCGATGGGAAGAGGCTGCGCCAGATTGGGGAGACGGTGTTTCAGCCCTCCTCGTCGGGCCTCCTGGGCGCCCCGGGCCGGCAGATCATGCGGTTTGAGGCTTTGGAGCGGGGAAGGGCCAGGCTCGGGCTGGCCTATCGTCGCCCCTGGGAGGAGAAGATCTCCTCGGCCAGGTCTTTCTCGGTGGAGGTCGAGGGGCAGGGGACGTTCGCGGGCAAGGCCGCCAGCCCCGCTGTGCCCACCCCCACCCCGACGCCGGCGCCCGAGCCAGCCGCCGAGCCACCGGCCTCCGGTACGCAGTCCACAGCCGGCCTCCCCTCGGCCTTCAATTGGTGTGATGAGGGCGGGTGCACCCCCGTGAAGGACCAGGGTGATTGTGGCAGCTGCTGGGCCTTTGCCACGGCTGGAGCGGTCGAGTCGGCGATCAAGATCGAGGACGGGATTGAGCGAGATCTGTCGGAGCAGTACCTGGTCTCCTGCAACACGGCCAATCTGAATGCGGAGGCTGGCTACGAGAGGGAGAAGTGGGGCTGCGGCGGTGGATGGCATGCCTTCCACTACTACGTGGACGCGGTGCCGCCGGGCGAGCCGGACGCAGGGGCCGTCCACGAGGTCGATTTCCCCTACCAGGCCTCTGATGTCTCTTGCAATGGCCCGCATACCCACCACGAGAAACTGCTCTCTTATAGCTACTTCGAGAATTGGAGTAGTCCCTCAGTGGCGGAGCTGAAGCAGGCTATCTATGACCACGGGCCTGTCGCCGCGGCTGTCTGTACGTGCTCTCAGTTCCATGATTACAGCGGCGGGAAGTTCCAGCACAACTGCTCGTGCCGCTACGATGTCAATCACTCCGTGGTCCTGACCGGCTGGGATGACGGCGAGGGGATCTGGCACCTGAAGAACTCGTGGGGCACCGACTGGGGCGAGAACGGTCATATGCGCATCGCCTACGGCGTCTCGAACGTGGGGTACGGCGCCGTCTACGTCGACTACGAGGGGTCAGCGAGCCCGTGCGACTTCGACGGCGACGGCGACGTGGACGTCGACGACCTCAACGCCGTGGCCGCCCACTGGCGCCACGAGGAGGGCGATTCCTGCTGGGATCCCAAGTACGATTTGGACGGCGATGGCATCATCACCAGCGTCGACATCACCAGAGTGGCGGCCGAATGGTCCTCCTAATCAGGTAGCTCAGGTTTCGGGTCTGCTGCGGAGGCGCCTCCGCAGCAGACCAGGTCTTTCCCCGTCCCTTCTCCATCGCTAGTGCTTTTTCACACCACAGGCCTTGGCTTTCTTGCCTGCTCTCAGCCTCCGTCTCGGAGGCGGACGCGCCAAGAGCAAGTTTGGTAACACGCGTCAGTCGCCCCGAGACGGGGCTCAGAGCTCATAGAGGAATCCAGGCCAGATACGTGAAAGGGTGTTAGAAGCCTGTTGACAGTCTCCCTCATTCGTGTCGTTGACGTGTCTCTGCTCCTGAAGGATCGCCATGGTGGCTCTGCCCACCGCGGTTCCCCTGACCCCCTCTTGGTCTCTCTGTGTCTCTCTGTGCCTCCTCCGTGCCCCTCTGTGTAACGTCGTTCACCCCAACGCGCGTCGCCGTCAGCTCCTCTTGACGACTCGCCGGACCCTGGTATCATCGGTGCGGTACCGGACGATGGATCTCGCTGGTAGAACGCGCCGAGGTCCCCGGCTCCGGGAGCAGGTGTCGAAACGCAACGGAACACAGGAGCGAGGAAGAAACATCGTTATGACGTCCCCTGTCGCCATCGTCGGCGCCTCCATCGCCGGCCTCACCGCCGCCCACCGCCTGCGCCAGGGCGGCCTGCCCGTCCAGGTCTACGAGGCCCGCTCCGAGGCCAGCCCCGCCCCCCGCACCCTCATCGTCACCCCGGCCTGGCTGCGGCTGCTCGACGTCGACGCCGGGGATGCCGTGCTCAACCGCATCCACACCTTCGAGTTGATCTCCCGCTCCGCGTCCGCCCGCGTTCCCTTGAAGGAGCCGGACCTCATCCTGGAGCGCCAGCGCTTCGTCGACCGCCTCGCCCGGCAGGTGCGGTGCGCCGGCGGCGCCATCCACCTCGAGCACCGCGTGGAGCGCGTCATCCCCCGGCAGGGGGGCTGCGAGCTGACCATCACCAACGGCGGCGGCGCCGTGCGCAGCGCGGCCCCGCGCGTCATCGCTGCCGACGGCGTCCACAGCGTGGCGGCCGGGACGCCCTCCCAACAGCCGGAGCCCGTGGCGCTGCGGCAGGCCCGGGTGGTTATGCCACCCGATCTCGATCCGCACACCGTGCGCGTCTGGTTCGACCGGGGCAGCACCCGCTTCTTCACCTGGCTGATCCCGGCGTCGAGCCGCAGCGCCGTGGCCGGGCTGATCGCCGACACCCCCTCCCAGGCGCGGGAGGCCCTCGACACCTTCCTCGCCGCGCAGGACCTGGACCCGCGGGGTTACCAGGCCGCCCAGGTCCCCATGGCTCCCCTCCAGTGGGGCCGTGACGGCCACGGCGCCGACGGTCGCTTGATCCTGATCGGCGACGCCGCCTCCCAGGTGAAGACCACCACCGTGGGCGGCGTGGTGACCGGCATGCGGGGCGGGCAGGCGGCTGCCCGAGCCCTGCTCCGCGGCACCGCCTATGGCCGAGAGATGCGAGCGCTGCAGCGCGAGCTCAACGCCCACACCCTCCTGCGGGCCATCCTCGACGGCTTCGGCGACGACGACTACGACGACCTGCTCCGCCTCCTCAACCAGGGCGCCTCCCAGATCCTCGGCGCCCACACCCGCGACGAGCTGGCCCGCGGCCTCTGGTGGCGCCTCATCGCCGCCCAACCCCGCTGGCTCACCCTCACCGCCCGCGCCCTCCTCCGCAGCGCCGTCTGATACGGACGTTCCGACGCATGTC
This sequence comes from uncultured Anaerolineales bacterium, assembly GCA_964514285.1. GTDB lineage: Bacteria > Chloroflexota > Anaerolineae > B4-G1 > B4-G1 > SKLM01. Next base: position 3,179 of record CAZEQC010000196.1, read on the forward strand.
CTGAGCCTGCCGAAGGATTCCAACGCATGTCCTGAGCCTGCCGAAGGATTCCAACGCACTCGCTCATTGACGTCCCCCACCCATCGTGTTATACTCCCAACACCGAGAGCGACTACTTATCGACTGTTGAGGAGGACCCTTTGCAGGAACCGAACCGCACACCAACGTCAGGCTACGCGCCGGGCTACGTGATGGAGGACGAGATCGACCTCCGCGAGTACATTGACGTCATCCGCCGGCGCTGGAAACTGATCGTCGGCGTCACCGTCGTCGCCGTGATCGCCGCAGCCGTGGTCAGCTTCCTCTTGCCCCCCACCTACGAGGCGGCCTCGGTGGTGCTGATCACCGAGCCCCGCTACCAGATGCAGTTCGAGCCCCGCTTCGAGACCGTCGACCAGTGGCAGCCGGCCTACAAGGCCTTCCCGGAGCTGGCCACCTCCGACGGCGTGCTCCAGACCGTGGTGGAGGCCTACCAGCCCTCCCCGGCGGCCCAGATCGAGGAGTGGAGGCTGAAGGCTTTGAAGGAGATGGCGGAGGCCACCTCCCAGGGCGACCCCAGCCTGGTCAAGCTGACGGTGAGCTGTCGCTCGCCGGAGGACGCGGCGGGCATCGCCAACGTCTGGGCAGACCGGCTGGTGGCGCGCGGCAACGACATCTACAGCGAGGGCGAGGACGACGTCAGCTTCTTCGAGGGCCAGGCCGCCCAGGCGGAGCAAACCCTGGAGGAGGCCGAGCAGGCCCTGATCAGCTTCCAGGCCCGCGACCGGGCCAGCATCGTCAGCACGCAGCTGGGCTCCTACCGCCAGACCCAGTCCGACTACCTGGCCGACCAGCGGGCCATCACCTACCTGATCCAGGACATCCAGGGGCTGCGCGACCAGCTGGCCCAGCAGCCGGAGGACCAACCGGCGACACTGGGGGACGAGCTGACCTCCCTCTTCCTCCAGGTGAAGGCCTTCAACGCCGAGGCCGCGACGCCGGTCGAGCTCCAGGTCGGCAGCGCCGAGTCGCTGTCCCAGAAGAGCCGCGCCGAGCAGGTGGGCTTCCTGGAGGACCTGGTGGGGACGCTGGAGGCGAAGTCGGCGGCCATCGACGAGCGCCTGGCGGAGCTGGAGCCGAGGATCCTCGAGCTCCAGGAGGAGCTGCAGCAGATCCGCACCGAGGAACACCGCCTCCAGCGGGCCCAGACCGTGGCCGAGGAGACCTACATGAGCCTCACGCGCAAGCTGGAGGAGGCCCGCATCTCGGCCCAGGAGGGGAACGGCATCCTCCAGGTGGGCAGCCACGCCGCGGCGCCGGAGGAACCGGCCAGCCCCAACAAGAAGCTCAACGTGGCTGTCGCCGGCGCCCTGGGCCTGATGGTGGGCGTCTTCGGCGTCTTCTTCATCGAGTTCATGGAGGGCGAGGAGCAGGGGAGCGGAGGGGCGGAGGAGCAGGGGAGCAGAGGAGCGGGGGGATGGGGTGACGCGGAGACGCGGTGATGGGGAGATGGGGTGACGGGGAGACTCCGTGAGGGGGAACCGGGGTGTCCCAACGTCACAACGCTCCAACCTTCCAACCTTCAAACGTTCTAACGTTCCAACGCGTCGACATAGTACAAACATCCCATGCACAAACACGCCACCCCATGCTATACTATAACAGAATCAAGAGAGCCGGCGCGTCCGCCGTTGCGGGGGCGCTTGGCACATCGGCCATTCTGTGATATGATACAAACTGTCTCGCATCGAAAAAGGGGAAACGCCAGCGGCCGGGCTTCCTGCGCGAGGCCCCCGTCCCCGGCCGGCGAGCAGCCACTGCATAGGAGGTA
>CAZEQC010000197.1:0-3503 GCA_964514285.1 uncultured Anaerolineales bacterium
GAACGACCTCAATCTGGTTGGTCGTCGTGTCCGCCAGCTGCAGATAGAGCAGCGGGTCCTCCGCGTCGGGCTTGTGCTTCAGATCCAGCTCCACCGAGGACGGCCCGGTGGTGATCTGGAACAGCGACGCGTCATCCCGGGCGAGGGCCTCGGGGTCGATCCCCGGTCGAGACCGCCCCAGGCGGAGCAGCACGTCGAAGGGGATCAGGCTGCCATACACCCGCCGCCGCTGCTCGCGGGGCAGGGCGTTGATGCGCCCGATAGAGCGAACCTCCAGATCGGACAGGACCCGGGCCGGGGCGGCCAGAGCGCGCCTCCGAAGTGACATCACCGACGACGATCTCTCATCGCCCTCTCGATCTCTCGCTGGGCGTCGCGTTCCGCGATGGAACGTCGCTTGTCGTGCTTCGCCTTCCCCTTCGCCAGAGCGATCTCGACCTTCGCCCGCCCATCCCTCAAGTACATCTGCAGCGGGATGATGGTGTAGCCGCTTCGCTCGACGTCCGCGATCAGGCGATCGATCTGATAGCGGTGCAGGAGCAGCTTGCGCGGGCGACGCGAGTCGTGAGCGTAGTACTGCCCGGCCGGCTTGTAGGGGCCGATGTGAACGTCCAGCAGCCACAGCTCGCCGTCACGGGGACGAACGTAGCCATCGCGGATACTGACGCGCCCCTCGCGGATCGACTTGATCTCCGTGCCCCTCAACACCAGCCCCGCCTCATACCGCTCCTCAATGTGATAGTCGTGCCCGGCCTTCCGGTTGCGCGCCACAACCTTGACGCCCCCCCTGGCCATCACCCACCCCCTCCCCCCCACTGGGGGGGACCGAGGGGCGGAAGCACCTCCCCCCCTCCGGGGGGGACCGAGGGGGGGAGAGAGACCCCTTCCTCCAGTAGATACTCCACCGCCCGCTCGAGCTGAGGATCCTCCTCCGGATTCTCCCGCCTCTCCTCCTCCGGCCAGGGGACCTCAATGTCGGGCGTCAGACCCCGGCCCTGGATGCGCTGATCGTCCGGCGTGAACCAGAGCGCCACAGTGACCCGCAGCTCAGAGCCGTCGCTCAGATTAAAGGGACGCTGGACGGACCCCTTGCCGAAGGTGGGGCTGCCTATCAGGACGGCCCTCTCGTGATCCTGCAGCGCGCCGGCCACGATCTCGGACGCGCTCGCCGAGCCGTAGTTGACCAGCACCACCAACGGGATCTCCTCGGCGATATCCCCCGCGCCCGCGTTGAACTCGCGCTCCCGGCCATCGCTGAAACGCTCCACCGCCACCAGCTTATCCCCCAGGAAAAGATCGGCTACGTCGATAGCCTGATCGAGCCAGCCGCCCGGGTTCTGCCGCAGGTCCAGGATGACCCCCTCCGGGTCCTGCTCCAGCAGCGCCTCCAATCCCTCCTCCACACTGTCGCTCGCCGTCGCGCTGAACTCGTGCAGCTTGATGTACCCCACGCCATCATCCCGCATCTCCCACTCGACGATCGGGATCTCCAGCCGCGCCCGCGTCACCACGACCGAGAAGGGCTCCGGATTCCCCTCCCGCTCCACCGTCAGGGTGACCTCGGTGCCGGCGGGGCCACGGATCTTGCCGATGGCCTCGTAGAGCGGGTCGCCGACCACCGACTCCCCATCGACCGCGATCACCCGATCGTCCGCCTGCAGGCCGGCCTCCGCCGCCGGGCCGTCCTCAAACGTGTCGACGATCCTCACCTTCCCGGCCTCGTCCAGGTCGACGAAGGCGCCGATCCCCTCAAACTGGCCCGTGGCATCCTCCTCCAGAATGGCCGCCACGTCCGGCTCGATGAAGGCCGTGTATTTGTCGTCCAGCGTCTCGAGCATGCCGCGGATGGCGGCGTAGGTGACCTGCTTCATGCCGGGCAGGTCATCATAGTAGTGACGCTGCACCAGATCCCAGACCTCCCAGAACAACTGGAACGTCTCCTCGGCCTCCGTCTCCGGCGTGGGCATGGGGAACGGCGTGGCGGTTGGCTCGGCCGTTGGCCCGACCTCGGTTGGCTCGGCAGAGGGGGAGGACGCCGTCGCGGTCGGATCCGCTGACGGGTCGGACCAGATGAGCAGTCCCTCCCCCTGTCGGGTCAAGAGGTAGGCCGACCCAAAGCCGGCGGCAAAGGTGGCGGTAGCAAGCGCCAACACGGCGATGCTGACCAGCAAAAACGTGATGATCGTCCGCGACGTCCTATCCATTAGCTACTCCGATTCTAAATAGTTCACAGCTTCGCTCAGCAGCTCATCGCCTGGACCATCGCCCCTGGGGACGACCATGTCGGGCGTCAAACCCTGCTTATCGATCCGATGACGATCCGGCGTGAGCCAGATCGCCGTTGTAACGTGCAGCGACGACCCGTCCGAGAGACCGTAGATCTCCTGCACCGAGCCCTTGCCAAACGTCGGCTCGCCCAGCAGCACCGCCCGGTCGTTGTCCTGCAGCGCGCCGGCCACGATCTCCGCCGCGCTGGCCGTCTCACCGTCCACCAGCACGACCAAGGGCGTCGTCAGATCGCCCCCACCCTGCGCGGAGAAACGCCGCGTCCGCTCCTCCGTGCGCCGCCCGGCGCGCCCCACCTGGAGGAGCACCACGTCGCCCGCCTCCAAAAACCGGCCGGCCACGGCCACCGCCGAGTCGACCAGGCCTCCCCGATTCCCTCTCAGATCCAGCACCCACCCGGCGGCCTCGGCCTCCTCCAGCCCCGCCAGCGCGGTAACCAGCTCCTCATCCGTCCTCTCGGTGAACCGCTCCAGACCCACGTAACCGGTCGCCGACGTCTCCATGCGCCAGGTCACCGAGGGCACCTCGATCCTCTCCCGCTCGATGACCACCTCGAATGGGGGATCGGACGACCGCCTGACCGTCAGGCGCACCCGCGTCCCCGCCTCGCCGCGCAGCTTGACCTTGACGTCGCCCTCCGCCAGCGCCTCGGACACCGGCTCGCCCCCTATGGCCAGCAGCACGTCCCCCCTGGCCAGCCCGGCCCGCTCGGCCGGGGAGCCCGGGTAGGGGGCCAGGACAATCTGGCCGTCCGCGTCCCGCCATACCGTCACCCCGATCCCGCCGTAGGCGCCGCGCAGCCGATCCTGCTCCAGCTCCCGGGGGATCGGCTCGACGAGGACGGTGTAGGGGTCAAGGAGCGTCAGTGAACGCCGTATGGCGCCGTACGTGCGGGCCTTCGCGGGCGGCAGTGGGCCAAAGAAGTGCTCCTCCACCCGGTCCCACGCCTCCCAGAAGATGCGTCCCTCCGCCGGGCCGTTGAACCGCGCAGCCTCAAACCCGCTCCGCAGCCGGTAGACGCCGAATCCTGCCGTGTAGGCCAGGCAAAGACAGATAGCAAGCGCTATGCCCAGCCGTAATCGATGTTGCCTATCCTCTAACACTTGTCGAACAACCGTTCGCGCACGTCCAGTCGCTGGCTATTCTAACACAAAGGGATAGCCAAGCAAGTGGCCTTGCCCCTACCTCAGACCTTTTGGGTAGCGGCAATCGTAATG
>CAZEQC010000197.1:3603-4982 GCA_964514285.1 uncultured Anaerolineales bacterium
CGGCAATCGAACCACTGAACCACTGAACGAATGACCACACTGAACAGCGCCGTCGTTGTCGTCTCAGTGCCTTCAGCCGTTTCAGTGAATCAGTGGTCCAGATCCCAACCGACCGCCCCCCACACCCCCAAACCATTTGATTCGCATAATTATACTTATACGAAACAAAAAACCCCACACCCCACACCTCACGCCTTACGTTTCACGTTTCACGTTTCACGCTTCACGCTTCACGTTTCACGCTTTACGTTTCACCTTTCACCTTTCACCTTTCACGGTTGACGCCACCCCCAACTCCAGGTATCATACCCTCACGCATTACGCCTTACGCCAAGGAACCCACCGTGACCCTCGCCATCCAAACACACGACCTGACCAAACAATTTCCCAAGCCCGGCCGCCTGGCCGGCCTCCCCCTCCCCTTCGTCTACGAGAAAGGCACCCTCGCCGTCGACCGCGTCACCCTCGCCATCCCCCAGGGCGAGGTCTTCGGCCTCGTCGGCCCCAACGGCGCCGGCAAGACCACCCTGGTCAAAATGCTCGCCACCCTGATCCTCCCCACCTCCGGCACGGCCCACGTGGGCGGCTACCCCCTGGGCGGCCGGCACGAGCGGCGCATCAAGACCTCCATCGGCCTCGTCACCGGCAACCAGCGCAGCTTCTACCCCCGCCTCTCCTGCCGCGAGAACCTCCGCTTCTACGCCGGGCTCCACGACCTCTCCCCCGCCCGGGCCGACCGCCGCATCGTCGAGCTATCCGACCTGCTGGGCCTGGCCGACTTTCTGGAGAAGCGGTACGACACCTGCTCCACCGGCATGAAGCACCGCCTGGCCCTGGCCCGGGGCCTCATCAACAGCCCGCGCACCCTCTTCCTCGACGAGCCCACCCGCAGCCTCGACCCCGTCGCCGCCGCCCGCTTCCGCCAGGCCGTCTACGCCCTGGCCCAGCGCGAGGGCCGCACCGTCTTCCTCGTCACCCACGACCTGCACGAGGCCGCCGACCTCTGCGACCGCGTCGGCCTCATGCTGCGCGGCCGGCTCCGCGTGATCGACGCACCGTGCCGCCTGCGCGAGCTGCTCCGGCCCTACCAGGCCTGCTCCCTCCAGATCCGCGGCCTCACCCCCCAGCTGCGCGACGCCCTCCGCGACCTGGACGACGTCCGGGAACTGACCGTCGAGGCGGGCTCCGAGGACCTCACCGCCGTCGAGCTGCGGCTTCACGACCGCAAGCGCGCCCTGCCCGCCATCATGCGCCTCGTCGCCGACCGCGGCGGCAGCGTCGAGGCCCTCACCTTCCAGGCCGCCTCCTGGGAGGAGGCCTTCGACAGCCTCGACCCTGCCTCCGCATCTCCCCAAAGCCGCCCGGCCCAAGAACGCTCA
>CAZEQC010000198.1:0-4982 GCA_964514285.1 uncultured Anaerolineales bacterium
GGCAAGAGCTTCTTCAACACGGCCACCGCTTCGCCTAGAATATCAAAGCGAATCGGGCTCTCCACCAATGTAACCTCTTCTTCATCATACTTGTGTCCGATAAACGCGGCTCCTGCCCGCGTCAGGGCGACGACAATCGGTTTCGTCGTATCGTCCTCCGGTTGCAGCCACACGTACCCACTTTCATGGTGGGGATCGTAGCGCTTCACGGTGCATTCATGTCCAATCCTTGCAGCGACGATCCTGCCGGCTGGAGGCTCTGCATCACGACGGATGAGGACGTAGTCCTCATCATCAATGTCAGCATCCTGCATACTTGAGCCGATTACTTGGAGCGAGAAGTAGACCTCTTTGGATGCAAAGCCAAAAGGATCATCGGAGGAAGCGCCTATCGTTTGAACGTAGTGGGGTTCACCATCGACAAGGATCTCTCTCGTTGAGATTTCGCTGATGCGGCATCGCGATACGTTGAAGGGCGCGCTGGCCGGTATGCTGCCGATGATTGCCATCAGCTCTATCTCTGGTCGCTCAGATCGGAGGGGGACCTTGGCTTCGGCAATTGAACGCTTGACTTCTCTCCGTAGGCTGGATACTTCGTCGTGCAGATCCTTGGTGCGCTGATCATAAGGATCCTGGTCAAGCGCTTTCGAGCTTTCCTCAAGATACTTAAGGGCATCCGCATGATTGCCTTGGGCCCACTCGATGCACCCAAGCCCCCATCGAGACAAAGCAACTGCAAAGCTATCCCCTATGGACAAGAAAACGTCCTCAGCTCTCTCATAGTAGTCCAAGGTCTTGAACACTTCCTCACGACATAGATGTGCTGCTCCTATACCCAGCAGAGAGAGTCCGTGGCTGTGGGTCAAGTGCTCCCGTTGTTCTGCTGTTTCCAGGCTTTGACGAAAGAATCTTATGCCTTGCTCGATTTGCTCTGAGAGACACAGATCACAGCCATAGCCTATCGACTCTTCATCCAGGGCCTCAAACTTGTCTTGAAGCCAACACAGCATGGCTTGACCTTGGTCTTGGAACGTTGTCACACTGGACATAGCACATCCTCCTTCTTCGGAGATGGGTGCTTATGAACCTTTATGATTCTGGCTTGAGTAGGGCAATCGCGTAGCCCTTTACCTTCCCACCTAAATCCCCGATGATGTGCATGTCACGGTGATGGAATCTGACGGTGCCATCAGGCTCGCGCTCGAAATCCACGGCGATCCATCCACTGTCGGGTTCCCACACGACTCCTGGTCTTTCCTCGTCGATTGTCCATTCCTGGCGAATGAGGACGTAGTCGCCAATCTGTGCTCCTGGAACCAACCATTCTTCCTTTGGCACGGGAAGTGCGAAGCAATTGGCTTTCTCACTCCCAACCACGGGCAGGTCGTCAGCGCTGTCGGAAATCGGATGGATCCGATAGATTTGTTTCTCAATCAGCACTTGATCAACTGTGATGTGACCGAGTAGATTGGTGTTTTTCATAAAGGGGGAGCTATTACCGTCTCGTCGCCAGATGTGAAAGACAGGCAGCGGTGTAGGGGGTAGGCCAAATTGGTCCCCAATGATGCGCTCGGTTAGGACATCGATCCATTGTTGGGCCCGTCGGCAGGCTCGCTCGCGAGCTCTATCATTGCGCATAGCCCATCTCTTGCGAGCCTCTTCGAAGAGAGTCGACGCGCTCTGATAGCAACTCAGAGCGTCAACAGTCTCTCCCTGGGCCTGATACGTCAATCCCAGCCCATAAGTCGCGATGGCCTCATTGTGGCGCTGCGCACGTGGGGCCTGACGTTTGAGAATCGTCTGGGACTCTGTGTAGTGGGACTGTGCTAGGCCCAATCGGCCCTCTTCTCGATAGATGTCCGCCAAGTGAAGCAGACACACTCCGCACCCTGCTGGATTGCGTAGCTTTTCGCAGCTGCTCCTGGCATAGAGCGCGCACTGCTCGGCCTCCGTCCATTCGCCAGCTCTCCTGAGGTCACGCGATTTCTCCAGCAATCCTGAGATCCCCTTCGGAATATCTTCGCACCATGCAAGCTCTGAGGGGGCGAGGTCACGTGGCATATCGATCATACCTCCTCCGATTCGTTGGCAATCCGCCTTTGCAGCGACGATAGCATGTTCGCTACCTCAGGTGGGAGCGAAGAGCGGGTCCCGGGGGAGTATGCAATCCACCATAGCGTCTCAACGAACCGCGTGGCGAGCTTGTATGAGGAGAGTTCATCTCCGGTGGTCACTATTGGTCGCACAGCTTCTGCAAGGGCGAGAGCGATGTCGGCTTGCGCCTGGATGCGGACCGCTTCGACGCGAGCCAGTTCGGCTTCTCCCTCGGCATAGCTCTCCACAACGCGCTGCTCCCACTCCGATTGCCACGCTTCGATCCATTGCTGCGTGATCTTGTCGTGCTCTATACTGATGCGTCCCAGGTTTATGTCCAGGATTTGGGCGCCAAGCTTGTTGCCAGGTGGAAACTTGGCCTCCACTTTCTTCTTGAGCTGATCTCTTATCTCCTTTCTGGGGTGCGGTCCCTCGGGAGGATAGGGCTGTATGAGCCAATCGAGCCGGAAATCTGCAAGAATTGAGCGCAGTGTTCCCTCTACTTCGCCGATTACCACGCGCCCGGTCCAATGCCTCAGTTGTTCAAGGTGCTCCTCCTGCCGTATCCGTATCCAGGTACTGGTGGCTGCCTTGAACACGGCTTCTTCTGTAAAGGGCAACGGTTCAGAGATGCCAGATGAGTCGAGCGCCTTGGCTATTTCTGGGTCTGGGTCAGCTGGCGTGCGACTATCTCCGGCATCAGTGGAGGTCTTGGAGGATTGATGCCTACTCTTATCGTCTGCCCGATCGTCGATTCTGAAAGCGATATCCGCCTCGCAGGAGATGGGAATGCCTTCTTTGGTCATCGCATTGACAGTGATGGGCCAACGCTGGCACCGCAGATCAATGACGTCCCAAACCCGTTCGAAGCGATTGAGGAAGCACAGAGAGGGACCCACGACTCTGGTCAGTTGCCCGCCTTTCTCCAACACGGCAGCGCTGTCATTGTACACGATCAGTACACCTCTTCCTCCAACTAAGTCAGTTAGACTTCCAGCGCCCACGTCCAGTTTTCCTTCTTTGACGATCAACAGCGGCTTGAGCTTATTCATACCGAAGACGTTACGCTGCAAGAACTTGTGGGCTTCCTTCAGATCCTTGGTGTCGTAGAGCGCTGCAATGAACCGCGATGCTAACCAGGGAATAAAAGCCAGGGCGACCAGCACGGGCAATGCGCTGATGAGGCCAGAAGGCAGCGTCTGCACGAGGAATCCGAGGAGAAAGAGGATGATGCCTCTGAGAATGCGCCCAATGCCGCCTTCCAGGCCCGAAAGCGTTATCGAAGTCCGAGGGCCGTGCAATACCATGCCCGCGGCAATCACAGCCAACGCGACGAGCAGAAGCAAGAGGAGGCGTTTGGAGCGTTCCGATGCCAGGCGTAGTCGCATATCATCCCTCGCCTTCGCTTGCGCTGCTGTCCGACTCCAGAGAGCTTCTGAGACGCTCCAGTGTGCTTTCTGCATCCCAGGGGATGACTTGTCGCATTCGAGAACCACAAAGGAGTTGCTCCAGAATGCTGACGAAATCCTGAACAATCATCTTGGCCCGGACAACGCCGTCTTTCTCTTGGATTCTACTCAGACGATTGCCGATCTCCATAATGATGCTGACCTGTGCCTGCGATCTGGCCTGCTCAATGGCGCGCAGTCGCTTGGACTCTCCTGCTGCCTGTTGGATCATCCGCTCACGCATCCATTCGGCCTGCCACGCCTCAAGGCGTTTGTCCAGCACCCGTTCGTCTAGAGGTTTGATGTTCCCGATGCCGCAACCGATGCACTTGATGCCCCATTTGGATGTCTCCTTAACTAGCTTGCCTTTCAGTTCCTTGGAGATTCTGGACCGGGGGCGATCATCGGGATTCTCGTACAGCTCGAATGGCGCGTATAGCTCGTCGAGCTCGTATTGGGAGATGATGTCGCGCGCCATGCGCTCGCCGATCATTTGCGGCAGATCGTACCATTTGAGTTGGTTCAGTTCATCCGGTGCCTGGGACGGATCTGGGTGTTCCATCATCTCGGCGCGTACCGCCTTGAAGACATCGCTGACGCGGTAAGGGTATCCTTCGCCTAAGGTGGGTACTTTCTCCCCTGTGCCAATCTGGAAAGGGATGAAGACGAAGAACCTGACCTTGATACCATCCTTCGTCCACGCTTCTACCGGGAAGGCGCGTAACTGTACTTTCAGATCGATGACGTGAGTGATCCGCTCGGACATCTCGGTGAAGACGATTCCTGGCCCTTTGGCTCCCTTGAACTTCAGTCCGGTGGAGAGAACGATGGCCTGGTCGGGCGGGGTGAGAACGATACCTGGACCGGCGAAATAGTCACCGAAAAGGTTACCGCCCGTCCGCTGCTCCAGCTTCTCCTCGGTGGTCATCCACGTGTTTTCGCCCCGAACGCGCTCCTTGATCCGTTCATCGTTTACCACGTAGTAGGGACGGTTGGTGCCCAAAGAGTACGCTACCAAGCAGCGCAGGGCCTGGCGACGCTGCCTGATCCACATCTGGCGGGCTTGCTTGTTCTGCGATTGAGACCAGAGGGCGATGAAATCGAGCAGTTCCTGCTGGAACGTCGGCATGATATCATCTTCTGCCCCCTTGCGCTCCCTGCGATGGATCTTCACGTCCGGGTACGGCAGAATGAAGCCGGCTACGAAGAAGAGCCCCAGGGCGAAGAGGAGCACGGCCGGTAAGGTGATGATCAAGAGTCCGAGCCATCGATACCGCCACCCGATCAGAGCGGCGAACCAGAAATAGAGCCATGGCACGTACGGCGCCCAACGATGATCCTGTGCGTTGCGGCTGGATTCCAGGATAGCCAGGGGTAGAATCTGCAGGATTCCGCCAAGCGCCACACTTGGCGGAATGGCAAGCCACCCGATGAGGAACA
>CAZEQC010000199.1:0-4943 GCA_964514285.1 uncultured Anaerolineales bacterium
TTCCGGTGCGGTTGGTGGGGCGGGTGACGAGCGCGACGGACGCGCGGGTGGCGAGCGGGTGGAGTGGGACGGGGGCGGAGCGGTTGGAGGGGCGGGGGGACTTCCTGGCGGTGGCGGAGGGGAAGGTGACCCGCTTTCAGGCCGCCCACGTGTCGCCGCACGAGATTCAAAGGACGGTGGTGCAAATCTCGACTGCGCCCTGGGGAAGCCATCGGGCGGGAGCTGAGCCCACCAAGAGCAACGAGGAAGGGCCGGACGCCGTCGGGCTCGCTCGACGGGTGAAGGGAGAGGTATTGTCGGAACCGGTCGCGAGATTGGGCGAAGTGATGAGAGGAGACGGGATATGAGGGAGGACAGAGAGGAGCGGGCGAGCCGCTGGCGGCGATTGAAGGCGTTCCTTGGCGTGGTGACAGTGGCGTTCGCGGTGACATTGGCGGTGGTGGTGGGGAATCGATTGAGCGAGGAGGCGCTGGGGGTGTTGGCGGGGGCGGTCTGTGGGGTGGGAGCGGCGATACCGACCAGCCTGATCGTGGTGGCGGTCAGCCGGCGTCAGAGCGGCGATCGGTCGTCGGAGCGGACCCGGAGGCGGGCGTCGGACTATGAGCCCAGAAACAGCTATCCGCCGGTGGTGGTGGTCTCGCCATCGAGCCCGCAGCAGCACCGGCGTCAGTCTTGGAACGGTCTGCCGTCGTCGCTGTCAGCGCCGATGAATCGCGAGTTTAAGGTGGTTGGAGGGGAGGGGGTACGCTATGACGATGAGCGCCGCGCTTGACGCGACCAGACGTTTCGATTGGGGCTCCAAGGGGATAGCTCGCAGCCGCATGGCCGGGCTGCATCGCTTTCTGGGGAGGGACGACGTGATTGACATGCTTGAACGCCGACATGGTTACTTTCCCAAGGTCTTCGCTTGGCGCGGCCGCCGCTACGATGTCTCCGCGGTCGAGCGCTGCTGGACCGTCACACGCCGGGGGTTGCGGGGCAAGGTGGAGCGCTACTGCTTTCGCGTACGGGCCCGCTCACGGGCCGGCGGCCTCAGCGCCGACGAGACCTTCGAGATCTATCAGGATCTGCAGAACAGGACCTGGCATATGCGCCGCAGGCTGGCCTAATGCTTTTTTGCACCACATACCTTGGCTTTTCCTCGCTATGGTGAGGTGACCGGCGCTTGCGACCAAGCTTCCCAGTTGCTCCTTGTGAATCAGAGGAGACGCCTTTCATCTTGCAGGAGATCATCTGAAGCGCCGGTCACCTTGAGCGCGAAAACGACAAAGCTCTGATTCGGCATCCCCCAGTTTACAAGCCCCCCTTTCGTGGTAAGATACCCTCGGCCCAAAAACGAACCCCGCTCGCGGCCCAGGCAATCTGGGCACGAGCGGTTCTCTCGCTATGGATGAACGTCGCCCGTTCTGGGACGAGCGAATTGGACAAGGAAAGGTTCTACACGTGCTTGGCCTGACCGTCGACCAGTTGCTGATCCTGGCCGGGGTGGGCGTCGCCCTGGTCGTTCTGCTGCTGACCCTTCGAGCCCTGCTCAAGCTGACCAAGGCGGTCCTCCGCTTCGGCTGTCTGGGTATCGTCATTGTCCTGGCTATCGTCTTCGTCTTGATGCAGGTTTTCGGTGGGTGAGGCTGCTATGACGGCGGGCCGTCCGCGCGTGCGCCAGTGGGGACTCACCCCGGGCACCCTCCCGCCGGGCCCAGGCAACGGCATCACCGACGTCGACGGCGTGCGGTTGGGACACGCCACATTGGTCTCCGGCGACGGGCCCCTGGTCCCCGGCCGCGGTCCCGTGCGCACCGGGGTGACCGTGATCCTCCCGCACGGAGGCGATCTCTTCCTCCAGAGGGTGCGGGCCGCCGTGCACACCATCAACGGCTTCGGCAAGGTCTGCGGCTTCGAGCAGGTGCGCGAGTTGGGCCTCATCGAGGCGCCTATCGCCCTGACCAACACCCTCAACGTGGGTCTGGTGGCCGATGCCGTGATCCAACACGCCGTCCGTCGCCATCCAACCATCGGCGTCAACACCTCCAGCGTCAACGTCGTCGGCGGCGAGACGAACGACGGCTACCTCAACGATCTGCAGGGGCGGCACGTCCGCGACGGGCACGTCCGGGCTGCCCTGGAGGCTGCGTCGCCGGGTCCGGTGCCCGAGGGTGCGGTGGGCGCCGGCACGGGCACGAGTTGCTTCGGCTGGAAGGGGGGCATCGGCACCGCCAGCCGCGCCCTGCCCCTGGACGATGTGGCCCAGGTGGTCGATGCCTGGGGCCTGCGCTGAATGGGGGAGGGATCGTGGACCGCGACCGCATCGGCATCTCCACCGCCGCCTTCTATCCCGACCGTCTGACGGAGGACGCCCTCACCGCCATCGCCGAGTTGGGGTTCCGGGTCGTGGAGATCTTCCTTCAAGCCAACGCCGAGTACACGCACCGCTTCGGCGTCCTCCTCGACCGGCGCCGTCGGGCCCTGGATTTGGATGTCCACTCTCTCCACCTCTACGCGACGTATTTCGATCTCTGGTCTCCCTATCCTCGCATGGCGAAGGAGATTCGCGACCGCTTCCGCCGCCTTCTGGAGATGGCGGCGCTGGTGGACGCCCAGGCGCTCACCTGGCACGGGCTGCGCTACGGTCTCGACAACGCGGAGTTGGTGGAGGCCTTCTTTGAAAGCGCTGCCTGGGCTGGCGAGCGGGCGCAGGATGCCGGCCTGACGCTTTGCATCGAGAACGTCAGCTGGTGCTACCTGCGCAAGCCGGAGCACGTCCGTGCCATCCGCCAGGCTGGCCTGCCGGTCGCCTTCACCTTCGACGCCTTCCAGGCCAGGGAGAGCGAGGTCGAGCCCGCCGCCATGGTCCGCGCCATGAACGACCGGCTCGCCACCGTGCACCTCTCCGACTACCACCCAGAGGGCCCGCGCCATTTGCCTCCGGGCGATGGCACCACGGACTGGCCGGCGGTGCTGCGCGCTCTTCAGGACGTGGCCTACGCCGGCCCCCTCCTCCTGGAGACGGCCCACGTGCGTGACGCCGACGTGCTCAAGGCGTCTCGTGTGTTCGTCCGTCGCCTCTGGGAGCGTGTGGCTCGTGATGAGGACTGAGGCGCAGCCAGGGCAGGTCTGCCAGCTCTGTGGGGAGCGCTCGCCCCTCATCGCCGGCTGGCTTGCTCTCTGCGCGCGGTGCGTCCGCGAGCGCCCGGAGCGGGCTCTCTCCGTCGCCGACGAGGCCCACGCCCGCTCGCGCCGCCTGATCGGCCTTCCCGAGCGCCCCTCCCAGGCGGAGGACGGGCAGCGCTGCGGGGCCTGCGTGCAGGACTGCCGCATCGGCGAAGGTCAGCGTGGCTTCTGTGGCCTGCGGGAGGTGCGCGAGGGCCGGCTCCATCACCTGGCCGGCACCCGCCAGGGGGGCCTGCTCCATTGGTACCGCGATGCCCTGCCCACCAACTGCGTTGCCGATCCGTTCTGCTCCGGCCACGCCCAGCGCGGCAAGCACAACCTGGCCGTCTTCTACGCCTCGTGCACCATCGATTGCCTTTTCTGCCAGAACCATCAGTACCGCGAGGTCGACCCAGAACAAGGCAACCGCTTCTCCGCCCAGGAGCTGGCCGACGCGGCCAACGAGAAGACCCACTGCGTCTGCTTCTTCGGCGGGGATCCGGCCAGCCAGATGGGACATGCCTTGGCGGCGGGCCGCCGCCTGGCCGAGCGGGGCGTCGCCGTCTGCTGGGAGACGAACGGCACCGCGCGACCGGCGTTGATGGACGAGGCCCTCGATCTGGCCCTGGCGACGGGGGGCTGTGTGAAAATCGACCTCAAAGCCCGCGACGACGCGCTCCATCGGGCCCTGACCGGGGCCAGCAATCGGCACACCCTGGAGAACGTCGCCCGGGCTGCGGCGCGCTTCGACGAACGTCCCGACCCCCCGCCGCTGGTGGTCAGCACCCTGCTGGTCCCCGGCTACGTCGACGCCCAAGCGGTGGGCCGCATTGCCCGTTTCGTCGCCGAGCAGAACGCGGCGGTTCCCTACGTGCTGCTCGGTTTCGCGCCCCACTTCCTCTTCCCCGACCTGCCGCGCACCTCCGTGCGCCACGCCGAGACGGCCGAGGCCGCTGCCCGGCAGGCGGGTCTGCGCAGAGTGCGCGTCGGCAACCGCCACCTTCTGTCTCGCGCCTACTAGCGCGCGCTGCAGCGCACAAGCCCCCGAGCTCTGCACGCCTTGCCTCTTCCCGAAAGCGGTTACCCCGGTGAGAAACGACTCGATGACGAACAGCCGGCGGAGACCTTGGGGATTGTAGCCGCGGAGGCGCTCATTTGAGAGAAGCGTACTTCGCGGCTATGGCGCGGGCTTCCTCGCGCAAGCGCTGGCGCAACGCCTCAGGCTCCAGGACGGTGGCCTGAGGGCCGTACCAGAGGGCGATGCGGGCGGCCCAGGCCAGGTCTGTGGCGCCGAAGGTGACGACCAACGAGCCGTCAGATTCCTCTTCTACAGCATCCCACGAGGCGCGCTCCTCCAGCGCGTCATCGGCCCCCTGGGGCGAGAAGCGCATGCGGACCTGAAACTGGGCGGGAAACCAATCGGTCTGAGCCAGGTACTGGTGGACGTCGAAGTCATTCGGCACGTCGTAGGTCTCTCGGTGCAGGAGCAGCTCCTGGATGCGGTCGACGCGGAAGACGCGCATGGCGCTGCGCAGGTGGCAGTGGCCGATGACGTACCACCAGCCCCAGCGATAGACGAGGGCGTACAGGTCGACGTCGCGCTCCAGAGGCTCGGGGCGGCTGCGGCTCTGGTAGACCATGGTCACCCGCCGCCGTTGGCGGGCCGCACGACGCAGCTTCTCCAGCAGGGGGCCCAACGGCGCGTGGTCAGCGCGGTGCATACCGGTGGCGACCAGCGTGTGGCGGGCCCAGGCGACCTCGCGACGCTGCTCATCGGGGAGGAGGTTGTCCAGCTT
>CAZEQC010000200.1:0-2413 GCA_964514285.1 uncultured Anaerolineales bacterium
AGCTCCTCCATCGAGAACGGCTTCGGCAGCGCCTCGGCGAACCCCCCGGCCTCCAGCCCCTGCACGTCCGTGTCCATCACGTGCCCCGTCATGGCGATCACCTTCAGCCCCTCGTCCTCCGCCCGCAGTGCCCGCAGCAGCGCCTCGCCCCCCATGTGCGGCATGATCACGTCCGTCAGCACCAGGTCGACCTCGTGCTCGGCGACCAGCTCGATGGCCTGGCGGCCGTGGGCCGCGGGGAGCACCCGGTAGCCCATCGCCTCCAGCCCGGCCTGAATCGCACCCCGCAGCCGCTCCGCGTCCTCCACCACCAGGATCGTCTCCCCCCGGCCCCGAAGCGGGTCGGCCTCCTCCTCGACAGTCTCCTCTGCATCCTCGTGGTCGGCCAGAGGGAGGAAGAGGGTGAAGGTGGTCCCCACGTCCTCGGCCGTCTCCACGTCGATGAAGCCCTGGTGCTGTTTGACGATGCCGTAGACCTGGGCCAGGCCGAGGCCCGTCCCCTGGCCCTCCTCCTTGGTGGTGAAGAAGGGTTCGAAGAGGTGCTCCTGGGCCTCGTCGCTCAGGCCGGTGCCGGTGTCGGTGACGGTGAGGCAGGCCCAGGCGCCGGGGGCCATGCCGGCAACCGGTGGCTCCCCGTCCGCCGCCACCGTGGCGCGCCTCACCCCCAGGCGCAGCTCGCCGCCCTCCGGCATGGCGTCCTTGGCGTTGAGGGCCAGGTTCATCAGCGCCTGGTGGATGCGGGTGCGGTCCGCCTCGACGGTGCAAGGGCGGGGCGTCAGCTCCGTCACCAGGTGGATGTGCTCGGGAATGGTGCGCCGCAGCAGGGCCACGTCGTCCTCGACCAGGGCCGCCAGGTCGAGCCGCTCCGTCTCCATCATCGCGCTGCGGCTGAAGTCGAGGATCTGCTGGACCAGGTCGGCGGCGCGGTGGGACTCATCGAGGATCGTCTTCAGGGCGTTCTTGGTGCTGGGGGCCAGGTTCTCTCGCCTCAGGGGCATCTGGGCATAGAGGATGATGGCGGCCAGGATGTTGTTGAAGTCGTGGGCGATGCCGCCGGCCAGCTGGCCCACGGCGGCTAACTGCTCCTGTTGGCGCAGCTGGCGCTCGATGTGCTTCCGCTCGGTGATGTCCAACGCCAGGCCGGCCATCTCCACCAGCCGTCCCTCTTGCATGATGGGATGGGCGACGAAGCTGACCCAGCGCTCGGCGCCGTCAGCGTTGAGGATGCGGAACTCGGCCGAGGTCGATGGCGCTCCCGACGCGACCTGTTCTCGGTAGAGCCTGCCGACGCTGGCGCGATCCTCCGGGTGGACGAAGCGGAGGTAGAGCTCGCCGATCAGATCGTCAGCGGGATGCCCGAGGGTCCTCGCGGCTGTCTCGTTGACGTAGGTGATATGTCCGTCGGGGCCCACGTTGACCAGCAGCGCCTCGGTGCCCTCTATGATGCGCCGCAGTCTCTCCTCGTTCTCCTGCAGCTCCTTCTCCGCACGCCTCCGCTCCACGATCTCGCCGGTCAGCCGCGCCACCGCGTGGAGCCGCTCCTTGGCCACCGCCACGATGAAGGGCGGCCGCGGATTGTAGGCCCGGGCCCGTTCCATCAGCTCGTCGGGGTCGACCCCGAACGCCTCGGCCAGCTCCTCGATCGTCTCCCGCTCGGTGGGCGGGTTGCCGTGGCCGACGTTGATGGCGCCGATGATCTCCCCGCCGGCGCGGATCGGCACGGCGTACATGTGGATGCCGCCCACGCAGGCGATGTCGGTCGGCTCTCCACGCTCGATGGCCGCCTTGGCGGAGTCGTGCCAGCAGTTGTCGTGGCACAGCCACCGGCCGCCGGCCAGCGCCTCGCGGTTGTCGTCGGTCTTGCACAGCTGCCGCGAGGCCGCGTCCAGGTACCGACACCAGTTGGAGACGAAGGATCCAAAGGCGTAGCTTCCGTCGCGCTCGTAGACCGCCACCGAGGTCTCCAGCAGGTTCATGATGTCCGAGAGCATGGTGGATAGGGTCTCCCGCCCCACGCTCCTCAGGATCAAGCCGTCGGTGTTCAGCGCCGTGACGTCGCCGTAGGAGGGCGGTTGGTGGCGGTAGGGACCATCCCCCTCCTCTGACGCGCCCCCGTGCTCCAGCAGCCACTCGATGCGGCGCAGCTCGTCCTCCGCCTCCTTCCGCTCGGTTATCTCCCGGGCGATCACCTGGACGGCCTGAACCTCGCCGTCCTCGACGATCGGGGCCGGGAAGACCTCCAGCCAGCGCCTCTCACCGTCGGCGTGCTCCGTCCGGATCTCCAGTGGCTCAATCTGCTCTCCATCCAGCAGTCGGGTGAAGATCGCGGCATATTGGGTCAAGTCGCCGCGTGCCACCATGGCCAGCTCGGTGAAGGGCGTCACGTAGTTTTATTCTCTGGGCAGTGCTGAGT
>CAZEQC010000200.1:2423-3759 GCA_964514285.1 uncultured Anaerolineales bacterium
CGGCCAGCTCCGCAAAGGGCGTCCCGATGATCGCCTCGCGGGGCAGCTCGGCGATCTCCTCGGTAGCCGGGTTGCAGTCCACCACGATGCCGTCCAGATCCAGCAGCGTCACCGACTCGGGCGCGGACTCGAAGAGGGTGCGGTACCGCTCTTCGCTCTCCCGCAGGGCCTGCTCCGCCTTCCGACGCTCCGTCAGATCGCGGGCCACCAGGAGGAACTCCTCGATCTCGCCCTCGCGCTTGATGGGGGCCGAGCTGACCTCCAGCGGCACCTGCTCTCCATCTCGGTTGATCATAGCGGACTCGTAGAGGTAGGGGGCGTCGTCCCCCACGGTCCGCCGGCGCCGCCGCTCAATGGCGTCCTCAAGATGCTCCGGGGCGATGAAGTCCATCACGTTGCGAGAGAGCATCTTCTCTCGGTCGTAGCCGGTGAAGGCCAGGCCGGTCTGGTTGACGTAGGTGATGCGCCCTTGGAGGTCGTGGGTCAGGATCAGGTCCCGCGCCGTCTCCGCCAGCAGGCGGTACCGCTCTTTGCTCTTGCGGAGCGCCTCCTCCGCCTTCTTCAGCGGGGTGATGTCGGTGAGGGAGGCGATCCGCTCCTCTGTCCCCTCGACCGTGCCGATCTCCAGGTAGACCGTCTTCTCCCGGTCGTGGGCGTCGACGAAGGTGAAGTCGTAGTGGGACGGGGGAGCGCCGGTGCCCGCGCTCCTCTGGGCGTGGTAGCGCTGCATGCGGGCCAGGTCCTCCTCGGCCACGAAGTCCGACCACCGCATCTTCCCCTCGATCGCCTCTCTGGGGAGCCCGGCCAGGGCCGCGCACTTGTCGTTGCACATGCGGATGACGCGATCGTCGCCGAAGAGGAACGTGGCGGTGCCCGTGTTCTCGAAGAGCACTCGATACCGCCGCTCGCTGGCCTGCACGGCCCGGTCGGCTCTGCGGTGCTCCGCCTCCAGCGCGATGGCGTGGAGGGCGAAGGCGACGTCGCTCGCCATCTCCTGGAAGAGGGCCCTCTCCTGGGCGAAGGGCGCCTCCCGGACCGTCAGGGTCCGGGGGAGGGAGACGGTCAGCAAGCCGTAGACCGCGCCGGCGTGCTCCAGACGCGCGGCCATCAGCACGTCGTCCTGGTAGACCTGTTCCAGCCGACATTCCTCCCTCGCCTCGCCCACCCAGACCTCGGGCCCGGACAGGGCCTCCGCCCCGCAGAGGTCGAGCTTGGCCTCGCCCCCGGCCGCCACCGGCAGGCCTTCTCCCAGGCCTGCCTGCGCGCCTGTCTCTTATACACAACTTACGCAGCCGACGACAAGTCGAGAGTAGATCTAGCTTGTACCCCTATCAAT
>CAZEQC010000200.1:3769-4891 GCA_964514285.1 uncultured Anaerolineales bacterium
GGGTCCCCTCCTCGTCCAGGAGGGCGATCCGGGCGCTCCGGTACCCCTCGGCCGCCACCAGGCGTTCGCAGACCCCGGCGATCAGCCGCCCTCGGTCCCGCTCGCGGACGATCAGCTGGTTCACCTCGCCGATGGCATCCAGGACCGTGTTGAGGCGCTCAAGACGCTTCGTGTGCTCCACCCGCTCGGTGACGTCCTCGACGGTGCCCTGATAGGCGATCAGCCGGCCGTCCTCGTCGTAGATGGGCCGGGCGTTCTCCCGGACGAAGAGGGTCGAGCCGTCCTTGCGTCGCCAGGCGCTCTCCAGCCCCACGATCTGGCCCTCGGCCTCGATGCGTCGCTTGAATTCGGAGCGCGGGTAGTCGGGGTGGTACCCCTCGCTCTCCAGGTCGCGCTCGGCCAGCTCTTCGAAGCTGTCGTAGCCCAGCATCTCCACCAGGGGCGGGTTGGCCATGAGGATCTTCCCGTCGGGCTTGGTGGCGTAGATGCCGATGGGGGCGTTCTCGAAGAGGTCCCGATAGCGGGCCTCCGAGGCGCGGCGTCGCTGCTCGGCGCGCTGGAGGCGGAGGAGGGCCTCGACCCGGGCCAGCAGCTCCCGGTTGCCGATGGGCCGGGCGATCACGCCGTCGGCCCCCGCCTCCAGGCCCTCCGCCTGCTCGTGGGAGGCGGTCCTGACGCCGGAGAGGAGCAGGACCATCGTCCGGGCCAGGGCGGGATCGGCCTTGATGCGCCGGCAGACCTGCAGCCCGTCGACGTCGGGCAGCATGACGTCTAGGAGCACCAGGTCGGGCTCGACCTCGCGCGCCCGGCGCAGCGCCTCCCGGCCGGTGGCCGCCTGGAAGACGCGGTGGCCGGCGTTTTCTAGAAGGGACGCCTGCGCGCGCAGAAGGTGTGGATCGTCGTCCACGACAAGCAGCTTCGGCTCTGGGTCCATTGAGCAATCTCCAGTTGTGGAAACGGTTGGCCTACGAGAGGTTGCTTATTGTAGCACCGTTCTACTGGGGTACAAGTTGCGCCGCAGGAGCGGGCGCACGAGCGGGCGCAGGAGCGGGCGCACCCGCGAGCGCACTAACGAGTTGTCGCGGATTGGCCGCTGGTTGGTCCCGCACGGTTTCGAGAAGC
>CAZEQC010000201.1:0-4884 GCA_964514285.1 uncultured Anaerolineales bacterium
CGATTCTGATACCGCATCCCGTGGTAGATATCGTAGACGTCTTGCTCGGTGTCGAGGGCGTCGAGCGAAGCCACCACCTTCAGGTGACGATCGTCGGGCACCTCGTCGATCTCGTAGACGTAGGCGTTGCCGCCCAGAACGTCCTTGCGCAATACCCGGGCAATGCGCTTCAAAGCTGCGCCCTCAGAGATATCTCTGGCCCGGTTCTGCACGACGGCAAAGACGTTTTCCTCCACGCGCACGGCGTAGCGCCCGTTCAGCTTATGCAGATGCCACGCGCGGCCCAGCAGCTGGTTAAGCCCCAATAGGACGTCATTGGGGTTCATGTCCGGCGTCACGGTCCCCAGCACAACCTCGTCCTCGTCAGCGCCCACTTGTTGCTCGCGGTTGATGGAATAGAGCAGGACGGTGGAGAGAATCTCTCGCCCGCAGTCAACGTGGCTGATCCGCTCGATGTCGCGAGCAGTTGCCTCGACCAGAGAGCGATTCAGGACCGAGAGCTGATCGTCGAACTGAGCTGCGTCCACGTCGGAGCTCAGTAGAAGGGGGGTCTTGCGGGCTCGCTCGCGCAGGATAGAGGCCAGCAGGTAGAGGACACCCCTCGTGTTGGCATAGTTGGACGCCGTGCTGTACCGTTCGAAGAGCACCCGGAGAAGCTCGGGATGTAAAGGGTAGACATCCAGCATCTGACCGCGATAGGCCTCGTAGTCCCCCATCGGCACGGCGATCTCGCGTTCCCGATACAGGCTGACGAAGCGATCGGTGACCTCCTCCGCTCGGCCCTGGTCAATGTCATCGAACAGCCGATAGAGCAAGATCTCCTCGCGGTCGGCTGCCGTGCTTAGATTGATGGAGATGGGGCCGGTGCGGTCGACAACGTCGACGATGTCGGGGTGTTCACGAATGAGGGAGAAGAGAACCATCAACGGCACGTCAGGCTCGTTAGCTACCTCCAGCAGGTGCTGGAGAAAGGTTCGATTGGCGGCCCGCGACGTCTCTGAGACGCTCGCCTGGCTCGGTAGGATGCTCTCGTACCAGTTCTCGATCTCGTCGATCATCACGACGACGGGCCGCTCACCGATCGCCTGGCGGATCTGAGGGATGGTCGGGTACCGTTTGACCTGGTCGAGGACGTCGTCAGCTCCAAGTTGACGGAAGATCGGCTCCCACAGGTTGTCGTAGTCGACTCGCGCGGTGTGAAGGACGATGGTGACCAGGTCATCGGGGACGACCAAAGGGTCTGTGTATCCCTGGCTGCGGAGCCATTGGGCTGCAAGCTCAGGATGGGTCAGGGCGTGATAGAGCGCCAGCAGCTGGTGGGACTTCCCGGAGCCATAGCCGCCGGTGAAGACGAGACTGCCACGGGGATCGTCTCCTGCGACTTTCTGGCGGATCTGATCGAGGGCCGTCTGGAGCGCTTCAGTCAGGTAGGTGCGGGCGAAGACCTTTGCGGGGTCCTTTTCGATCGCCGGTTTGTCCTCCAGCACTTTGTAGAGCTGGACGACGCCATAGACTCGACCACTCTCGACCTCATCGCTCAGGACAGCGATATCTGCAATCATTGGCAGCATGATCACCCCTTATGTCACTGACCTAAACACCTTATGGAGGGTTGATGCCTGACCTAAGGAGAAGCCCCATGCGCTGGTCAAGCTACTTGATAGCTCCCAGACTACGAGGTCGAGTGAGCGCTGCCGCGGTAGGCAGCGTCGACCTAACAGCTTCAATCTCCATGCAGGACTGGCTGGGCTGTCCTATTATACTGCCAGCATCAGAGTGTGCAAATTGCCTTGGCGCCTAGGAAAGCGAAGCAGCCGGAAGGTCTTCTCCAGACCGTCAAGAGGATTCTAACGCGACCGAGAGTCCGCAAAGCCCGGGACGTGAAACCCACACCTGGCGAACTGCTCCAGCAGCTCATCCGGCGATGCCATCCACTGGCCCGCCTTGCGCGAGATGTGCTCCGTCCAGCTGTAGTCCTCGTAGGTATACGTCTCCTCACGATCCCCCTGGAGGGGGATCATGGCGTTCCGCTCACGATAGTAGTCCTGCGCCAGGTACCCCTCGTCCATCTCCTCCATCGCCTGCTCCATCGACGCATCATCCAGGTCCGGGTACGCATCCTCCGCCAGCGTCACCTCCATCGGATACCGCGGTCGCGGCGGCGGGTCCTCCGCCGGATACCCCATGGCCAGCCCGACCAGGGGAAAGACACGCGGCGGCAAGTCGTACTGCTCGACGAACGACGCCGCTCGATAGGGAATGCCCCCCAGGAAGCAGCTCCCCATGCCCAGGCTCTCGGCAGCGATCACCATGTTCTCGGCCATGTAGGCCGCATCCTGGATGCCAAAGAGGAGCAGCGACAGGTCGTTCTGGACCATCTCCCAGCCGCGCCGAGCCATCACCGCCTCGTGACGGTGGGCATCGACGCAGACGACGAAGAACAGGGGCGCCCGGAAGGGATTGCTCGCCCGTTCGCGTGAGAGCAGCAGGCTGCCCATCTGATAGGCAAAGGGCGCCTGCTGCCCGGCGCGGACGACCGTCTCTATCACCTCCTCCGAAGGCGTCTGGTCCGTGTACGCGCGAATCGACTTGCGGTTCATCAACGTCTCGATGATGGGGTTGTTCAACACCTCTTCCTCTCCTTGTCTCTCGTAGTAGCGCGCCGGTCATGGTAGGAACTCACCGATCGTAGGATTTGTACACCTGTCTGCCGAACCTGACAAGCCGCGAACTCGCTTCCTCTCTTCCCACGTTGGATGCCTCTCCTCTGAGAGACATCCGAGCGACGTGCACCAAACCTTAACCTGATCTGCACCAGATCTCAACATCCTTGTGGCAACCTGTGCGCACAGCAAACGACTCAAGGAGGTCAAACGATGGCAAGCAAACTGGCAGGTCTCGTTCTGATAGCTGCGATCGGCTGGATGCTGATCGCCTGTAGCTCGGCCGCGGAGGACGTGCCGTCGCTGGGGGCGACCCCGACCGCAGCGGTCGAGGAAGACCCCCTCGACGACGAGAAGAAGATGATGGCGTTTACGCAGTGTATGCGCGACGAGGGCATCGAGCTCGTGGACGCGGGAGTTGACGCCGACGGCAACGTGCAGCGCCCCATCCTCGCTGAGGGCGCTCAAGCCTCCCGCGAGGACTATCAGGAGGCGATGGAGGTGTGCGGCAAGTATCTCGAAGCGATGACGCGGGGCAGAGAACGCCAGGATATGAGCGAACAGGTCGACAAGCTTGTCGCGCTGGCCACCTGCTTGCGCGAGAAGGGCTACGGCGTCGAGGATCCCACCGCTGAAACGCTTGATCAATGGGATTTCAAGAGTACCATCGTGCGACATGCCCTTTCAGCCTGGAGATCTACCCCAGGGACTACGTGTCATACCATCTGCACCCCGGATGTCACCCCGGTCGAGCATCACCAGCCCGTGCCCCTCGAATTCGGCAACGTTCGCGCGCGCAGCGACGGCGTGGGCCACGTGCGCATCGCGGGCACGGCGACCAACGAGACCTCCTCTGCGGTCCTTGGTAGCGTCAGCGGCAGGGACGCTACCATCGTCGGGACGCTGATCGACGGTGCGGGACGAATCGCGAGCGTGGCGGGCGAGGTGCTCCTCTCGCCCGTTCACATTCTCCGGCTCCTCAGATGACCTTCTCAGGTTCTGATGGTATAATCATGTCTGTGCAAACGGGCATGATTGGCCGCTCACAAGAAGACGTGGCTTCCCAATGACAGTCGGAACCAACTCGCTGCTTGATTTCTCAAATCTTCAGAGTCTTTCCGGCGAGGCATCTTCTTTCGGTGGAGCCTATGATGCCTCCCGTAGCGTGGGACGTAACTGTAGCGCAACACCTTACCTGGGAAGGAGGATCGAATGAAGGAACACCCAAAGCAAGCCTGGACGTTGACGCCAAACGAGGTTGTGAAAGCTCTGGACACGTCGCCCGAAGAAGGCTTGAGCCAGGCCGAAGCCGAACGCCGGCTGGCCGAGGTCGGTCCCAACGAACTGACCGAACGGGGATTGAGGAGCCCCTGGCGCATTCTAGCCGCGCAGTTCACCGAAGTGATGGTCGTCGTCCTCATCGTGGCCGCGGCGATTGCCTTTGCCGTCGGCGACCTCAAGGACACCATAGCCATCCTGGTCATCGTCGTCCTCAACGCTGCTCTGGGCTTTACACAGGAGTACCGGGCCGAGCGAGCGATGGCTGCCTTGAAGAAGATGGCTGTGCCGCGAATCAAGGTGCGCCGCGACGGACAGGTGCGCGAGATCTCGGCCCGCGACCTGGTGCCGGGCGATCTGTTCCTGCTCGAGACCGGAGGCGCGGTGCCGGTCGACGGACGACTGTTGGAGAGCGTAAACCTGCGTGTGCAAGAAGCCGCGCTCACCGGGGAATCCGAGCCCGTCGACAAGTGCACGGAACCGCTGGACGGCGAGCACCTGGCCCTGGGCGACCGGTGCAATATGGTCTTCCTGGGCACCGCCGTCACGTACGGACGCGGACTGGCCGTGGTCACGGCCACCGGTATGGAGACCGAACTGGGACATATCGCCACGATGATTCAGTCGGTGGAGAGCGAGCGTACGCCGCTGCAGCGGCGAATGACCCAACTGGGCAAGGGGCTGGCCCTGGCAGCGCTGGCCTTGGTGGGCCTTGTCTTTGCTGTTGGCCTGCTACAAGGGACGGATGTGACCACGATGTTTATGGTGGCGATCAGTCTGGCGGTGGCCGCCGTCCCGGAGGGGTTGCCGGCCGTGGTCACCATTGCCCTGGCATTGGGAGCGCAGCGGATGCTCAAGCGACGGGCGCTCATCCGCAGATTGCCGGCTGTGGAGACGCTGGGCTCGGTCACGGTCATCTGTTCGGATAAGACCGGCACGCTGA
>CAZEQC010000202.1:0-4866 GCA_964514285.1 uncultured Anaerolineales bacterium
CTTTGGCTTGACAGGCCAATATGTTCGCCTCTACACCACGGCCCCGAACGAGCGAGATTCTAACATAAAACTCCCACCCCGTCAAGTCACTCACCAACCTCGGCAGGGCAATCGCACATCGAACAAAGCCTGTTATCGTGTGTCTCCGTGCAAGGTCTTTGACGACGAGGAGGCAGAACAATGCAATAGACCCCTTTTGTAACGATGGCAGAGCACGTCGTGAGCTTGGAGGACGTGCAGGCAGATAAGGCCAGTCGTCAGCTTCTCGAGATCAGCGTCATCGCCATCGGTGCCGTGATGTGCGGAGCCGATGGCTGGGTGGACGTTGAGACTTTCGGTGAATCCAAACAGGACTGGTTGCGCCGGTGCCTCGAGTTGCCGCATGGGATTCCTTCACATGACACCTTTGGACGGCTCTTTGGGTGATTGGATGCCAACGCGTCTCGAGACTGCTTCGTTGATTGGGTTGCAGCCCTAGGGAATCAGATGGATTCGGAACGCCGCCTTCGTGACAAGAGAACAACCGAATGTCGGTACGTCATCTCCAGCTTGGTGCCCCGCACCTCCTAGACGTCCTCTCAGCTCGCGGTGTTGATGTAGACAGTCATCGTCGATGCTCCGCGATTCGCCCACAGGAAGTAGGGGATGAAGGTCAGCGGCTGCCCGCTGACCGTCCGCGCG
Organism: uncultured Anaerolineales bacterium; assembly: GCA_964514285.1. GTDB lineage: Bacteria > Chloroflexota > Anaerolineae > B4-G1 > B4-G1 > SKLM01. The sequence goes on from CAZEQC010000202.1 coordinate 682, forward strand.
CGCAGCAGCGCGATGCCGTCGAAGTGGTCGTCGCTGAAGGTGGCCTCCAGCGTCGCGGGGTCCAGCTGAGCGGCGAAGAGATCGACCTCTGGGTTGTCCACGCTCTCCAGACAGTAGACGAGCGGCCCGTGCGTAACTGCCACCTGCCCGCGGGTGGCCTTGACGCGGGGATGGGTGGCCCGTACGCGGATGCCCCTCTCAAGGTCGAGCTCTATCACCTCGCCCGGGGACCAGGTGCGCGTGATCGGCAGATAGGTGCTGGCGTAGGGGCTGTAGCCGGAGGCGGTCTGCGAGGGACGGGGGGCGGGCGGTGGGGTGGGATCGGCGCTCACGGGGTCGCCGTTCACGCGCAAACGGAGCCCGTCGCTCCAGCTGGGGATCCGCAGGTGAAGCGTGAACGTGGTCGGCGCCGGGAGGGCAGGGCTGATCGTCACCTTACCGCTCCAAGGCAGGCCCGATGTCATGCTGAGCCCCGGCCCCGTTCCCCCCGTCGACCGGTGGCCGACGTACTGATGGACCCAGAGATCGTCGCCCTCGAACGAGGCGACGAAGCGCCCCAGGTCCGCCCAGACCCTTGAGACGTTGGAGGGGCAGCAAGGGCACTTGAACCACGCGGCGCGCGTGAGCCCACCGCGGGAGGCCAACGGGTTGTTGTAGAGGTACGACGTCCCGTCCTGGCCGATGCCCACGGCGGCGGCGTTGTAGAGCTGCCATTCGAGCAGGTCCGCGTACTGGGCCTCGCCCGTGATCCGCGTCATCTCCCAGCTCCAGAGCATGCTGCCCAGCGCAGCGCAGGTCTCGGCGTAGGCGTAGAAGGGATCGAGCTCATAGTCGCGCCCGAAGCCCTCGCTGCTGGGCACGGAGCCGATCCCGCCGGTGACATACATGCGGCGGGTCACCATGCGGTCCCAGGCGGCCCTCAGCGTCTGCAGCAGGGTCTCGTCGCGGTTGTGCCGGTACAGCATGCCGACGGCGGTCTCCAGATAGGTGAAGCGCACTGCGTGGCCGACGGGCACCGTCTGCCCGCGGACGGGCCTGTGCTGCTGGAAGTAGCGGCCGGTGGCGCTGCTCAGGAGGAAGCGGAGGGCGCCCCCGGGAGGACTGGACGACGCGTTGTCCGGCGGGAGCTGGAAGGCCTCGGCGTGCTCGGAGTGGGCGTCCACGTAGGCGGCGCGGCGGCGGCGCACGGACGCGCCGCGTTTCTGCACGCTTCGTTTCTGCCGCCAGATGTGGGGGAGGAACCGTTTGATGCGCCCGCGCTGTTCGACGAGGTGCTCGGCCAGGTCGAGGTAGCGCCGATCGTGGGTGACGCCGTGCAGGCGGATGAGGGCGATCTCGATCTCCTCGTGGCCGGGGGTGCCCTCCGGGCCGGCGTCGGCGAACGTGCGCACCAGCAGGTCGGCCGCCTTGATGGCGATCTCCAGCAGCGAGCGCTCGCCGGTGGCCTGGACGTGGGAGACCGCGGCCTCGATCAGGTGGCCATGGCAGTAGAGCTCGTGCTCGATCTGGAGGTTGACCCATCGCACGCCCGGGAAGTGGAGCTGATTGTAGGTGTAGACGTAGCCGTCATCGGTCTGGGCGCGCCCGATGAGGGCGATGAAGGCGTCCATCAGGCCCTTGAGCCGCTCGGACGGCTGGGAGGCGTAGATCCGCGCGGCGGCGTCCAGCCACTTGAACGCGTCGGAGTCAGCGAAGAAGTAGCCCTCGCGGAAGCCCTCCTTCTCGTCGGCCACCAGGCGGAAGTTCTCAATGCAGCCGGTCCGCTCCAGCTGCTGCCACTGGTGGTAGATGGCCCTCTCGGCGTTGGTGCGCAGGCGCGGGGCCCAGAAGGGGTCGGTGATCTCAACCTCGCTGGCGTGGTGTTCGTCCATGTTCCCTCCTCCTCTGTCCGGAACCGCCGGCGCAAGCATCTCGCCTTGCTCCTTCCATATCCGCAATCCGCAGGAGGCCAATAGTCAACCCACTACAACGCGGGGCGCCGAACCGTCACCCGCATCTCGCCTTGCTCTCTCCGGATTCGCAATCCGGAGGGGGCCCATGCGCAATCGGCTGCAAGGCCGGGCGCCGAACCGCCACGACTTCGGAGTTCTTGCCCTTGGAACTCCGAAGTCTATCCACCCCCGCCCGCAGGTCAGTGGTCGCCCCGACTGCTAGCCCACACGCTTCTCCGAAAGAATAGCGATCAAATCGCTCTTCGGGCCACCCGGACTCCCGCCCAGCGATGGGTAGACCACCTCTCGACCGAACCCGCATGCGTCCAACAGCGACCGATACGCCTCGTCCGTGTACGCCTGCGTACTGGATGCATGGCGCGTCACCTCGCCCGTCGCAGCATCGATGACGTAGTAGCGCTCTATCGCCACCCTCTCCTCCTCGTCCCAGAAGCTCTCCTGAAGGCAGAGGTGCGGCTCCTCCGAGAACAACCCTCTCTCTGCTGAATACCACAGAGAAGGACGCTCCCCGATCTTGACGACTGTCTCAAACGTATGGGGCTCCAGAAGCAACAGACCCCCGGGCACCAAGGCACGCCAGGCTTTCTGAAGAATGTGTCTCGCTTCCTGGGGACGGAAGACGTTCAGCTCCCCAAAGATCGACATCACCAGGTCATACCCATCGCCATAGTCCACCGTCCGGATATCTCCGTGGACGTACGTACAGTCCAGACCCGCTTCCTCGGCCTGCTCACGCGCGTACGCGACAGATGCCGGAGAGAAATCAATGCCGACGCATCGGTGCCCGAGCCTCGCCAGTCGATGCGTGTACAGCCCAGGCCCACAGCCGAGGTCGAGAATGCGCGTCGGATGACGCTTCAAGACCTGATGATGAATCCACCGGACGTGTTCATCGATGATCGCAAAGCGACGACTGGCAGCGTCGTGCTCTTGAGACAGGTGTTCGTGGAGCATCCGTCTGCTGAAGTCCGGGTCATCCCAGGGGATCTTCTCCCCCTCGGCCCAAGGCTGGGGGACGCTCTGCCTGCGTACAACGTCCATGAGCTTCAATGTGGCTCTTCTCCTCTCATCGGCGGCGCCGGCCTCGCGCCTGGCGCAATTGGCTCGCTGCGCCGGTCAGCTCGTGGCGGCTCGAGCTGACCGGCCGTTGTGGGCCCCGATGCCCCTCGTGGCTGCTCAGCGGTGAGGCGTCAGGACCAGCGGCAAGTAGACGGCGTAGCCGTGGAAGAACTCGTTCACGCCGCCAGAGGTGCCGAACCATCTGTGGTTGGCCCCGTCCACGGCGATGGCATAGACGTAGTTGCTCGCCAGGCCGTCAGCGGTGGTATAGGTGGTCCAGGTGGTGCCGTCGAAGTGGCTCACGCCGCCGCCAGAGGTGCCGAACCAAAGGTGGCCCGCGCCGTCGACGGCGATGGCTCGGACGGTATTGTCCGCTAGCCCGTCAGCGGTGGTGTAGGTGGTCCAGGTGGTGCCATCGAAGTGGCTCACGCCGCCGCCAGAGGTGCCGAACCACATGTGCCCGGCCCCGTCCGTGGCGATGGCGCGGACGTCGTCGTCGGCCAGGCCGTCGGCGGTGGTGTAGGTGGTCCAGGTGGTGCCGTCGAATTCACTCACCCCGCCAGAGGTGCCGAACCAGAGATGGCCTGCGCTCTCCACGGCGATGGCACGGACGACCCTACCCGCCAGGCCGTCAGCGGTGGTGTAGGTGATCCAGGCGGTCCCGTCGAACACGCTTACCCCGCCAGAGGTGCCGAACCACAGGTGGCCTGCCCCGTCAACAGCGATGGCCTGCACGATGTTGTGCGCCAGGCCGTCGGACATGGTGTAGGTGGTCCATGTGGACCCGTAGAACGCGCACACGACGCAGACGACGCTCCCGAACCACAGGTTGTCGGCGACGTCCAGGGCGATGGCGATGACAGACTTGTGCACGAGGCCATCGGCGGTCGCGTAGGTGGTCCAGGTGCTGCCGTCAAATGCACTCAAGCCATCTCTCGTACCGACCCAGAGGGGGTCCACGCCGTCCACGGCAATATCATTGACCAAGTTGCTCGCCAGGCCGTCGGCGGTGGTGTAGGTGGTCCAGGTGGTGCCGTCGAACTCGCTCACCCCGGCCCAGGTGCCGAACCACAGGTGGCCCGCGCTGTCCACGGCGATGGCTGTGACCCTGTCGTCGCACAGGCCGTCGGCCTCGGTGTAGGTGGTCCAGGTGGTGCCGTCGAAGTGGCTCACG
>CAZEQC010000203.1:0-4758 GCA_964514285.1 uncultured Anaerolineales bacterium
ACGAGTTCTTTCCCGATGGGTCTTGAGGAAGGAGTACCTCGGATGGCGGAAATACACAATAAGGCAAACCGCCGTTATCGTCGATTCCTTCGATCCGTGGCACTCTCATACCGACGCGCTGCACTGGCCGTAGTGGACTAGCTCGCGCACCATCGAACCGGGAGAAACAGGTGAGCTATCATCCCACGCTATCGCCCTGTCGCTAATCCTGCTAATCCTGTCAATCCTGTCAAAGAAGAGAGCCACCCAATGACAAAACGGAAGAAGAAAGTGCGCATCTCAGGACTGGTCAAGACCGCCCGACGGGCACGGGAGAAACTCGCCGTTGGCCTCCCCCCGGACCAGGTCGAGACCTTCCGCGCCTGGATCCGCCAGAGCGTGGAGCGGACGGAGGCCCTCTGCCGAGAGAACCGGATGAAGCCCCAGGATCTGCCCAGCCCCTCTTATCGGGCCTACAGATTCCTCAAGGAGCTGGATCTCGACGACCTCCCGGAGCGCGAGGGGCCCGCGCCCCAGGCGGCGAGGACGATCCGCCTAACGGGCGTCGTCGCCGTGAAGAACGACGTCAACGACCGCATGGCCGAATGGGCTGACCCCGAGCGGGAGGCGCCAACCGCGGACGATCCTCGCCTGCAGGCGCTGCTGGAACGGCTGACGTCCGGCGTCGAACAGATCGAGGCGGTGGCGCAGGAGGCGGGAGGCGTCCCGGGGAACCTGCCCACCCGATCCCGACGCGCCTACCAATGGCTCAAGGTCCTCAGCGATCCCGCCACGCTGGTGGCCCATCTGGAGACGCTGCAGACCCTGCAGGAGGCCTGTCGCACCACACCCTGCCGGAAGCGGGCCCCGCGGGCCATCCGCGAGGCGCCGGTGGAGATCACCTTCACCTACGCGTCGTACCTCTACAAGGCCAAAGCCGTCGACGGCGCCCTGGCGGTGAGGGTGCACGAGGGGTTTCTGGGTGCGCCCCCGGACGTGCTGCGGGCCCTGGCCTGCGTCTTTTTCTCCCGCGATCGGGACGCCGAACAGGAAACGGTGAGGACCTACGCTAGGGGTGAGGACTTCGCGGAGGTGGTGACGGCGCTGGAGATGACGACGGCCAAGGTGGATGACTTCACGCAGGGGCGCTTCTTCGACCTCCAGGCCGTCTTCGACCGCGTCAACGAGACCTATTTCGAAGGCGAGCTCAAACGCCCCCGGCTGTCGTGGAACAAGAGGATCACCGAGGCGAAGATGGGGCACTACGACTTCCTCCGCGACACCGTGACGATAAGCGTGACCCTGGACGCGCCCGAGGTGCCGGACTACGTCGTCGACTACGTGATGTACCACGAACTGCTGCACAAGAAACTGGGCACGCGGGCGTTCAAGGGGCGTCACTACGCCCACACGCCGGCGTTCCGCGAGGCGGAGCGGGCCTTCGCGCATTACGAGGAGGCCCAGGCCTTCCTCGATGAAATGGCCAGGGCGGGATAGCTGCCGGTCAGGCACCATCAAGCATCGAAGAGGTGCCAGGCACCGCCCGACATCACGCGTCAGGCCGGACCTCATAGGCGACGGTCAGGTCCCCCTCGAAGAGGCGCTCCACCGTGCGGCGGACGATGCCGTCAAGCCTCCCGCTCACCCAGGTCAGCGCCTCCTCGCTGGTCAGCTGCACGACGAGGGTCTCGCCGTCACGACGGGCGGTGGCGTCGGAAAGCCATTGGTCAAAGGTGGAGCGAGCCATCTGAAGTCGTAGGTTCTTCAGCACAGAAGGCCAGCCAGCGGCTTGTTCGTCATCTTCCTCTCTTTCCCCTTTCTCTCTTCCTTTTGTATCGTCATGCCCCACAGGGGTTTGGGAGGTTACCCTCGATTCTGTGGGGGGTCCCCCCACAGTTTTGTGGGGACGCCCCCCACCGGCTGTGGGGCCACCCCCCACACCAGGTGTGAGGTTACCTCCCACACCTGTGCGGGGGGTCGGGGTATGCTTCTCCGAGGCCCCGTCCGGGTCGGCGATGAGGGAATAGAGGTTGCTACGTCCAACGCGGCGTCTGGTGACCAGGTAGCCGGCCTCCTCCAGCTCGCGCAGACGCCGGCGGATGGTCTCGCCGCACACCCCCAGGTCCCCGGCCATGCGCGAGATGGAGGGCCAGCAACAGTCATCGTTTCCTTGTCGCCAGTCCAGGTAGGTGAGCAGACGATGGGCGCCGTCCGAGATATTGGGGTCGCAGGCCGCCCAAATCGGCGTCTGCGCGAAGATCCAGCCATCTCGCTCGAACTTCACCGCGGCAACTCCTTCTGGGGCGGCGGGGTTCTCACAGATCCACGCCCCACTCGGTGCCCGGTTCGTCGAGGGCCTGGGCGACGGGGCCAGCGCGCTTGCCACCGGCACCGTGGGTGCCGCAGCGCGGCAGTTCGCTCCCTTCGGCAGCCCAGTTGCGGCAAGAGGTGCCATCCTTGCAGATGGCCGTACAGAGTTGAGCGATGGCCATGTCTCCTGGTGGCGAAGCGGCCCGGGGCAGCGGGCGGTGACCCGTGGTGCCGCTCCGCGACGCTTCTCTTCATAAGTCAATCCAATTATACCATCTCGGCAATATAGAGTCAAAAGGTTGTATTTGCGATACCATTTGGGAAATAGACGAGGTATTTGGGATAAAGTGCGGGCGCCGCCCACTTGACGGGTCTCACGATCGGTGCTATCGTCATGCCCATCTACCCGCTTGCCACAGAGATCGAGAGAGGTCCATGAACCACGCCCAACGCATCGCCAACGAGCTGAACATCCGCCCGCAGCAGGCCGCCGCCACCATCGCCCTCTTCGACGAGGGGAACACCCTCCCCTTCATCGCCCGCTACCGGAAGGAACAGACGGGCATGCTCGACGAGCAGCAGCTGCGCCGGCTGAAGAAGCTGCTCGACCGCCTGCGCACGCTGGAGGATCGCCGCCAGACGATCCTGGCCACCATCGAGGAGCAAGGGAAGATGACGCCCGAGCTGCGCCGGCGGATCCTGGCCGCCGAGACGCTGACCGAGCTGGAGGACCTCTACCGGCCCTACAAACCCAAGCGGCGAACCCGTGCCGACGTGGCCCGCGAGAAGGGGCTGCAGGGCCTGGCCGATCTGATCCTGGCCCAGGAGGACGGGGACGAGACCGTCGAACAAATCGCCGCACCGTTCCTCAGCGACGAGGTGCCGACGGTCGAGGAGGCCCTGGCCGGGGCGCGGGACATCGTGGCCCAGACCATCAGCGACCATCCGGACGTGCGCCAGGCGACGCGGGAGAAAGCCCTCCGCTCCGGCGTGCTCCACTGCGAGCGGAAGGACGACGAGGACGCGTCTTCGGACGGGTCCAAGGACGCAAGCGACCCCCGCGGCACGTACCAGATCTACTACGAGTTCAAGCTCAAGGCCGCTCGCCTGCGCCCCCATCAGATCCTGGCCATCAACCGGGGCGAGGCGGAGGACGTGCTCCGCGTGTGGGTGGAGGTCCCCGAGCGGCACTGGCGGGCGGGCATCGGCTCCACGTTCCGGCCCCGCTACGGCTCGCCCCTCGGCCAACAGCTCCTCCTGGCCATCGAGGACGCCGCCCAGCGGCTGCTCCTGCCGGCCATCGAGCGCGACGTGCGCCGCAACCTCACGGAGCGGGCCGAGGCCCACGCCATCCGCGTCTTCGCCCGGAACCTGCGGGCGCTCCTCAACCAGCCCCCGCTCGCCGGGCAGACGGTCCTGGGCATCGACCCCGGCTTCCGCACCGGCTGCAAGGTGGCCGTGGTCGATCCCTCGGGCAAGGTGCTGGACACCGCCACCATCTACCCCCACGAGCCCCAGAGCCATTGGGAGGAGACGCTGAAGCGCCTGAAGGCCCTGGTCAAGAAGCACCAGGTAACCCTCCTGGCCATCGGCAATGGCACCGCCTCGCGGGAGACGGAGCAGTTGGCCGCAGACCTGATTCGACGCGTGGATGGCGAAGGCGGCTCGAGCAGGGTTGTCGGGCCATTGCGCTATCTGATGGTGGATGAGACCGGGGCCAGCGTCTACAGCGCCAGCCCGCTGGCCCGGGCCGAGCTGCCGGAGCTCGACGTCAGTCTGCGCGGCGCGGTCTCCATCGCCCGCCGGGTGCAGGATCCCCTGGCGGAGCTGGTGAAGATCGACCCGCGGTCCCTGGGCGTCGGCATGTACCAGCACGACATCAATCAGACGGCGCTGGAGGAGACGCTGGACGAGGTGGTGGAGAGCGTGGTCAACCAGGTGGGCGTCGACCTGAACACCGCCTCGCCGGCCCTGCTGACCCACATCGCGGGCATCGGCCCCACCCTGGCGGAGCGGATCGTGGCCCACCGCGACGCCAACGGCCCCTTCTCCAATCGCCAGGCCTTGAAGGACGTGCGCGGCATCGGGCCGAAGACCTTCAAGCAGGCGGCGGGCTTCCTGCGGGTTCGAGACGGCGATAACCCGCTGGACGCCAGCGCCATCCATCCGGAGAGCTACCAGGTCGCCGAGGAGATCCTGGAGCTGGCCGGCTTGAGCACGGAGACGCCGCCGTCCAGGCGGGCCAAGACGCTGGTCGCCCTGATGGAGGCCTGGTCGCTGGACGAGCTGGCGGAGGAGCTGGGGGTCGGGGTGCCCACGATGGCGGACATCTTCAAGCAGCTGGTGCAGCCGGGGCGGGATCCGCGGGAGGATCTGCCGGCGCCGGTGCTGCGCAGCGACGTGCTGAAGATGGAGGACCTGCGGCCCCACATGCGGCTGAAGGGCACGGTGCGAAACGTGGTCGACTTT
>CAZEQC010000204.1:0-4750 GCA_964514285.1 uncultured Anaerolineales bacterium
GCCTTGACCTCCGTGGTGTATAGTGGCTTTGGTGTCTCCCATTCTATGGGCCCGGTCCGATACGCTCTCCCAGGAAAGCATAGCGTATCGGCGGCGTGATCTGTTCACACTCAAAGGAGGATAGGATCATGGCGAACATCAGGGACTTGGTCAAGACGCACGCTTTGCTCGTCTACTTCATCTTGGCATTCGCCCTCTCCTGGGGTGCCATTGTCATCTCGGTTGGGCCCGACGGGTTTCCAGTTACTGAGGACCAACTACCCGTGTTGATCGTGGCAATGCTCCTCGGGCCAAGCCTGGCAGCCATCCTTGCTGCCGGCCTAGCCTCCGGCAGGGAGGGCATTCGGGATCTCTTCTCCAGACTGCGACGCTGGCGCGTGAGCCCCCGGTGGTACGCAATCGCGCTCCTGACCGCTCCCCTCTCGACGGCAGTCGTACTGCTTGCCCTCTCCCTCTTCTCCTCGGGGTTCCCGTCCGCGCTATCGACCTCAGACGACAAGATCTCCCTTGTGATCATGTGGATCGTGAGCGGCCTCCTGGTTGGATTCTTCGAAGAGCTCGGCTGGACCGGGTTCGCCGTCCCGCGGATGAGGATGAAGTACGGGGTGTTTGCCACAGGCTTGCTTGTGGGCCTCCTTTGGGGCGCATGGCACTTCCTGGTGAATCTGGAGGGTGACACGTTCTCGGGGGTGCTTCCCTTCGCCTTGCTGCTCGCTCGCCTGTTCACCTGGCTGCCGGCCTACAGGGTACTGATGGTATGGGTCTATGATGGGACGGAAAGCCAGCTGGTCGTGACGCTCATGCACGTCAGTCTGGTCGCCACGACGGGGATCATTGACCCTGTGATCGAAGGGGGAAGCTTGCTGATTCTCCTCCTGGCCAAAGCCGCTGTGTTCTGGGTCATCGTTGCTGCTGTCTTCTTTGCGAGGCAGCGGGACGCTCACGCGGCTTATGCCTGATCACAGTTCCGGAGATCGCCGCCTAGGAAACCGCTGGACTGACTGCCGGGGACGCTGAAGACTTGGCGGTTGCAAGGCCGTCGCTTGGCCAGGATGCCAATTGGGAGAGGAAGAAATGACAACCATCCCTATCCGTGGAGTCTCCCTGTTCGTGAAAGTGCTTGGTCAAGGCTACCCCTTGGCGCTGATGCACGGCGGGCCAGGGGCCGACCACCACTCTATGCTTTCCCTCCGTCCTTGCGCGGATCAGTTCACCCTGGTCTTCTACGATCATCGGTGCAACGGCCGATCAGAAGGGGCCGACGTCTCGTCCATGACCTGGGAGAATCTCACTGCCGACGCGGAGGCGCTGCGAGAGAAGCTGGGCTTCGAAACGTGGGCTGTGCTCGGCCATTCCTTCGGCGGCATGGTGGCCCTGGAGTATGCGCTGCGGTATCCGGAGTGCCTGTCCCACCTTCTGTTGCTGGACACCTGCGGCGACACGTGGTGGGTGCGACAGAATGCAGCCGAGGTCTTGGCCAAGCGTGGGTTCCCCCGCCAGACCGTGGAGACGGCCCGGCGTTTCTTCACGGGGCGGATCACGCCTGAGGAGTTCATGCCATCCATCAGAACGTTGGCGAGAGCCTACTACCACAACCCCAGCACCCTACAGATGGCACGCGAAATCCTTACGGTGGGAATACGTACCAAGGTGCGGCCCGAGGCGCAGATCTTTGCGTTTGGGGACCTGCTCGAAGGGTGGACGGTGATGGACCGGCTCAGCGAGATCCAGGTGCCTACCCTGGTGCTGGCCGGGCGGGACGACTTCCAGTTTCCCCCGGAACATCAAGCGGAGCTGGCGTCCGGACTCCCCAACGCACAGTTGAAGATCGTCGACCGAGCGGGGCACAATGCCCATTCGGAGCAGTCGGCTGTTGTCATGGAACACATCAAACGGTTCCTAGCGACAGCAGATGTTGACCGCGCCTAGCAAGCGACTGGAACGGACTCCTCTGGGGCAGCTCCTGCCCGTCGTCGTTCATCTACTGGAGGAAGCGTGAAGATCACTGGGTGATGGCAGGATCATCCTGCAAGAAAGAGCGGCGTGTGGTACACTTATGGTGAAATCGGTTGGCAATGAGAGTTCTGATGATCATCTTGGGTACGCTTTGTGTAGCCTTAGGAGTGCTTGGCATGTTTTTGCCGGTGTTGCCTACCACTCCTTTTCTGCTTCTTGCCGCCATCTGCTATGCTCGTAGCTCAGAGAGGTTCTATCACTGGCTGGTGACCAATCGCTGGTGTGGGGCGTACATCAGGAACTATCGAGAAGGCAGAGGCATACGGCTCAAGCAGAAGGTGGCCACCATCTTGTTGTTATGGCTGACAATCGGCTCTACAGCGTGGTTGGCGACTCCGCAATGGTGGCTACGTTGGATTCTGCTTGGCATTGCCGTCGGCGTTACGATTCACCTGGTCAAGATGAAGACATACAAATCCCAATGAACCTCGAGTTGAAGCGCACCCGGTTTGAGAGATTGCCCAAAGCCGAACTCCACGTGCACCTGGAAGGCGCGATTCCATACGACGCCTTGTGGAAGCTTGTCCAGAAGTACGGTGGAGACGCCTCAGTATCGAGCAAGGAGATGCTCAAGCGCCGATTTGGGTACAGAGATTTCCCCCACTTCATCGAGACCTGGGTGTGGAAGAATCAGTTCCTGCGCGAGTATGAGGATTTCGCCTTCATTGCCGAGGCTGTGGCGCAGGATCTGGCCAGTCAGAACATCCGATATGCGGAAGCATTCTACTCGCCTCCTGATTTCATCCGTCATGGATTGGAGACCCAACGCATAACCGAGGCCATTCGTCGAGGGCTTGAGGCGGTCGAGGGAGTCGAGATCGCGTTGGTGGCGGATCTGGTGCGTGATTTTGGGCCGGAAAGGGCAGCTATCACGCTGGCCGAGGTCAGCGAAGTGAAGCAACTGGGCCTGGTTGGCGTCGGGATTGGGGGATCAGAACAGGAGTTTCCGCCGGAGGCATTTGAGGAGGTCTTCGTCCAGGCGCGTCAGCTTGGGTTTCGGACGAGCGCGCATGCCGGCGAGGCAGCGGGGCCGGAGAGTGTTTGGGGAACAATCCGCAGCCTCAAGGTGGATCGAATCGGTCATGGGACCCGGGCGGAAGAGGATCCGAGGTTGGTGGACTACCTGGTTGAGCAGGAGATTCCCCTTGAGATGTGCCCGCTGTCGAACGTCAGAACAGGCGTGGTAGCGTCGTACGAGAAGCATCCGGTGCGACGGTATTTCGAGCGGGGAGTGGCGCTGAGCATCAACACGGATGATCCGAAGATGTTCGGCACCTCACTGGCGGAGGAATATGCGTTGCTGGTGGAGAAGCAGGGATTCACGCTGGCCGAGATAAAGGAATTGGTGCTGGGAAGCATCGAGATGTCGTGGATGTCGGAGGACAAGAAGCGGCAGATGATTGAAGCCTTTTGTGCAGATCCTGGTTGGTCTGCGAGGAGCGAGGGCCAACAAGCCGCGTAAGCTGACGCAGGTATCGCCTCCAACCGTTCAGTAACGTGAGAGACCTGGAAGACATCGCGGGCACTGGGTTCAGATGATAGCGGTTGATTGAGCCATGACGGAGCACGATGCGCAGGGACTGTCTGACACGAGCTGATTGAGAGTGGACGTGGGGGTTACCCCGTAGCGCAGCTGGCGGCCCAGACGACCCGTCCTACGCCAGCCGGCGCGTCAAGACCCACGTCGCGAGGACGAAGAACACCGCGGTGAAGAGAGCCAGAACGCCCAGGTCGACGACGGCCGTCATCAGCCGCGCGTCGGTGATGGCCACGTCCAGCGCCTCAACGGCGTAGGTCAAGGGCAGCGCACGGGCCACAATCCGCAGCCCCGGGGGCAGCGATGCGACCGGGACGAAGACGCCTCCCAGGAACATCATCGGAAACCGGAAGGCGTTCGCCAGGGTCTGAGCCTCGAACACCTCGTTGACGGCGGCCGAGATCAGGGCGCCCATCGACGAGAAGGCCGCCGCGGCAAGGATGATGGATGGGAAGAGCAGCAGCCAGTTGGTGCCTCTCAGACCGAAGAAGAGCGCGGTGGGGACGAGGACGACGAGGGTGGTGGCCAACGCGAAGACGATGCCCCCGAGGACCTTGCCCGCCAGCAGCGCCGGGAGGCGCATCGGGGCCAACAGCAGGCGCTCCAGCGCCCCGATTCGCCGCTCGAAGGTGATCACGATCGCCTCCATGCTGCTGGCGCCGAAGAGAAGGGTCAAGCCCAGCATGCCGGGCACCAGCCTCTCCAGGTTGCCCGGGTCGCGGATGACGAAGGAGAGGACGAAGGCGAAGGGAAAGAGGATGCCCCAGCTGACGTTGGGCGGCTTGAAGTAGTAGGCCTTCAGATCCTTGAGCATGATGTACCACGTGCAGCGCAGGTCGTCGTTCAGCATCTCACGTTCCCTTTCCCTCTTTGTCCATCGCCATCTGCTCAGCGCTCAACCCCGTCAGCTCCACAAAGACGTCCTCCAGGGACGGGTCGAGGGTCTGGACGGCGAGCACCTGCCGTCCCTCCGACTCCGCCTCGGCCAGCGCGCGTCGCACCAATGAGGCGAGGGCCTCGCCCACGAAGCGACGCGTCTCGAGCGGGCCGTCCCCCTTCTGCATCGTCACCTCGACGGCTGTGGCGTCGCGCACCCGGGCCTTCAAGCCACGCACCGTATCGAGCGCCACGATCTGACCCTCGACGAGGAGGGCGATGCGATCGCACAACCGCTCCGCCTCCTCCAGGTAGTGGGTG
>CAZEQC010000205.1:0-4740 GCA_964514285.1 uncultured Anaerolineales bacterium
TCGCCCTCGCTGTACTCCTCCAGCGTGTAGGGGCCGGTGCCGTGGGGCGCCTTCAGGAAGTCCCCCTCGAAGGTGCGATGGTTCAGGACTAGCGCGGGGTAGTGGAACAAGTGCTCCGGGACAGCGATCTCGGCCGCATCGAGGTGTAGCTTCACGGTGTAGTCGTCGACCTTCTCGATGCCGTCCGCGCTGAGGTAGCCGCCCACCAGGCCCAGGATCGAGGAGCCCACGTCCTCGTCCAGCCACTCGTTCATCGTGAAGACCACGTCGTCGGCATTGAACTCGTCGCCGTTGTTGTGCATGATGCCCTGGCGCAGGTTGAGCGTCCACTCCGTCAGGTCGTCACTGGCCTCCCAGCTCTCCAGGAGCCAGGGATGGGTGACGTTGTCGCCGTCGGTGTAGGTCAGGTACTCGGCCACCTGGCGCAACTGGTTGGACGGGGAGACCCAGGAGAACTGGGCCGGGTGGGTAACCTTCTGCACCTGGGAAGCGACGCGCAGCGATCCACCGCGCTGAGGCCCTCCGGCTGGCTCCTCCGTTGGTTCTGGTTCTTCGGCCCCGGGTTCCTCGGCGGGGGCTTCGGTGGCCTGCTGGCCGCAGCCTGTGATGAACGTGCCGGCTGCAGCTGCGGACATGCCTAAGAGGGTGGCGTTTCGCAGGAACTCGCGCCGGCTGATCTTGCCGACTCGGTAGAGCTCCTTCAGCTCGGGGATGTACGGGTGTGCTTCGTTCCTCTCTTCCTTCTTGATGATCTCCATCAGATACTCCTCCTCGAATAGAACTTATTCAAGCCTTGTCAGCGGGGCAGCCTTGCCCCTTGCGGTGCTGCCACCAAAGGGTTCTCTGCACACCACCTCCTCTCCTATTGGCTGGTCCTAGCGTCGAGTTGTCGCAATAGATATCTGCATTGCTGGGTCGATACGTTACGGGAGTGAAGGTCGATTATACTTGTGCTCAAAAAATGTGTCAAATTGGGAAGAGGCATCAGCTGACGGAGGTTATCCGCCCCGCCAGCCCGCGAGTTCAGGTGTTGTGAGTTGACACGTTGTTGAGATACGCGTATAATATACCAGAATTTCAGATTTATGCAAGTGACTTGCGCTGTTTGTCTCTGCCTTGAGCTGCGTCACCGGCATCCCCAGGAGGTTGTGATGCCAACCGAGCTTTCCAAGAGCACATTGGTAGACGATGTTGCTGAAGAGATCCGGCAGATGATTCTGTCGGGCGAGATCGAACCGGGGGAGTTCCTTCCAACACGGAAGCAGCTTGCCGCTCAGTTCGGGGTGGGGCTCTCCACGATCCAAGAGGCGATCCAGGCGCTATCGGCCGTCGGCATGCTTGCATCTCGCGCTGGCAAAGGGACGTGGGTCCGAGAGGATGCCCTGGACGTGCTCATCCATCCAGAGACCGTGCGCGCACGGCTGGGCGAGCTCAATGCGACCGAGGTCTACGAGGCGCGAAGTGTCGTTGAGATCGCTCTGACAGATATGGCTGCCAGGCGCGCCACGTCTGAGGATGTTGAGCGTATCTGGCAAGCCATGCGTCAGATGGAGGCCTGCGCTGACGACACAGAGGATTTTGTGGATGCCGACCTCGATTTCCACCTGGCCGTAGCGAAGGCAAGCAAGAACGAGCTTCTGGAGCAATTCTACCACCTGGCGCGCAAGCTGTTGGTGGAGGTGATCAAGGAGATGGTCAGTCTTCCAAACGTCAAGCGAGACTCCATACCGTACCAGCGCGCCATCGCTGAGGCCATTGAGCAGGGAGATCCTCTCTTGGCGCGGCAAGCTGCTGAGGAGCACATGGCCTACGTTGACCATATGCTGGACAAGTGGGTTGAGTAGCTGTGGCTTAGGTATCGTTCTACGTTAGCGCAGCGGCATCACCAGGGGGAGATCGGTATGTCGAGAAGGCTTGGTTGGCGTCAGGAGCATGGTCCCTACTCCCGTATGGGCCCAGAGACGTGTGAGCGGATCCATATGGCCAGTTTGGAGGTATTGGAGCAGGTTGGGGTGGAGGTCCACGGTGCAGGGGCGCGTGAGATCCTGGGTGACAACGGCGCCGACGTGGATGGCATGCGGGTGCGGCTTCCCGGCACCATGGTGGAGGAGGCCCTGAGCGTCACCCCCTCTCGGCTCACCCTGTGGGACCGCCACGGTGAGGTCGCTATCCGCGCCTGGGGCTATGAGACCGCCTTCGGTGGAGGATCCGACTGCCTCTACGTGCTCGACCATCGGACTGGCGAGCGGCGGAAGGCAGTGTTGGAGGACGTGCGGGAAGCCGTCATCCTGATGGATGCTCTACCGGAGATCGACTTCGTCATGTCGGCCTTCCTGCCCTCAGACGTCGATCAGCAAGTCTACGATCGCTACCAGATGGAGGTGATGCTCAATCACACCACCAAGCCGATTCTGTTCGTCACGCCCGACTTCGAGGGCTGCATCACCATGGTAGAGATGTGCGAGCTGGTGGCCGGCGGTGAGGAACCGTTCCGGCGGCGCCCCTTCGCCACCTGCTACATCAACGTCACCTCTGGCCTCGTCGCCAACGAGGAGGCGACGCGGAAGTGCATCTATCTGGCCGAGAAGGGATTGCCCATGCTCTACATTCCCTTGAATGCCGGAGGAGTGAACTCGCCCACGACTACGGCGGGCTGTATGGCGACCATGAACGCCGGGACACTGCTGGGCATCGTCTTGGCGCAGCTGGTCCGCCCGGGGACGCCCGTGGCCGTGCCGGGCTGGAACGGCGGCCCCTACAACCTGCAGACAATGGTGGGCAACTACGTCCTGGCGGACGAGCAGGGCGTCGCCACCTCTATGGGCACCTTCTACGATCTTCCCGTCTTTGGGTTGGGCGGCTCCACCGACTCGAAGGTGCTGGATCAGCAGTGCGCCGCTGAGGCAGCATTGAGCCTCTTCACCGCCCATCTGAACGGGGCCAACATCGTCCACGATTGTGGATTCATGGATGCCGGGATGCAGGGATCGCTCCAGTTGCTGGCCATCGACAACGACCTGATCGGCTTCATCCGCGCCGCCACAGCCCCTGTTGAGACCAGCGAGGAGACGTTGGCGCTGGATGTCGTCAAGGAGTTGGGTCCGCGGGGTGATTACTTGGCGCACGCCCACACCTACCAGCACTTCCGCGAGCCCTACTACTCGAAGCTGGCGGACAAGCGTCAGTATGATGACTGGGTCAGCCATCGTGCCACCAGCATGGAGGAGCGGGCCGCCGAGCAGGTGGAGACGATCCTGGAGAGCCACGAACCGGAGCCGCTGCCCCAAGATGTTCGAGATAGCCTGGGGCAGATCGTGGAGCGGGAGAGAGCCCTAGCCTAGCCTAGCTCAACAGAGCCATAGAGCCATAAGCCACAAAGCCATAAAGCGAGGGAATTGCCATGGACGATGAGAGTCTTTTCTTCATGCGAGAGGCGTGGGTGTATGACCCGGACGCCGGTCGAGAGGTCCGGCACCATGCGCACCTGGGGTTCGACACGCGGGCACTGCACGTCGGGTTCGATCCGCTGGAGAGCGTGGAGGATTTCCGCTCGTTTGTGCCCCCGATCGTACAGTCGATGACCTATCCGTACGAACGTTTTGACCGGATTCCCTACCCGGTCTACGGGCGCACCAAGACGCCGACCACGGCTGTGTTGGAGGAGCGATTGGCCTCGTTGGAAGGAGGAGAGGCGTGCGTCACGGCCTCCTCTGGCTCGCAGGCGTTGTTCAATCTGGTCTTTACCCTGGCTCGGCCCGGTGACAACGTGGTCACGAGTCTCAACATCTACGGCGAGGGGTACAAGCAGGCCGCCACGATCTTCCCGGAGCGTTGCGGGGTCGACTTCCGTTTCGTGGAGGATCCGGGCGAACCGGCCTCCTGGGACGCGGCCATTGATGGACGGACGAAGCTGGTTTGGGTGGAGACCCCGAGTAACCCCTGTCTATTCGTGACAGACATCGCCGCTGTGGCCGACGTCGCCCATAGCAGGGACGTGCCGCTGCTGGTCGACAACACCACGGCGACTGCCGCCCTACAGAAGCCCATCGATCTTGGTGCGGACATCGTGCTGCTCTCTATCACTAAGTTTCTATGCGGCAACGCCAGCGTGCTGGGAGGCGCCGTCATTGGGCCGGAACCGTTGGTCGAGGACGTGCGCTGGAACACCACAGAGTTTGTTGGCGCAGTCCTGCAGCCTTTTGAGGCCTGGTTGACGCTCCAGTTCGTGGAGACGTTGTCGCTGCGCATGACGCGCCACAGCGCTAATGCACAAGCGGTCGCCGAGTTCCTGGACAGCCACCCTCGGGTTGAGCACGTCAACTACCCCGGGCTTCAGAACCATCCGCAGCACGAGCTGGCGCAGCGCCAGATGGCGGCTGGCGGCGGCATGCTCTCGTTTGTCGCGCTAGGCGGCATGGAGGGGGCTGCTCAGGTGATCGATCGCTTCGAGCTGATCACGCACGCCGTTACCTTCGGCACCAGTCGCACGATCTGCATGCATCCCCCGACCATCACCCATGAGCACATGACGCCCGAGGAGCGCGCCAAGGCTGGCATCGCCGATGGGCTGATTCGGCTGTCTGTGGGCCTGGAGGACGCGGACGATCTGATCGCCGACCTGGATCAGGCGCTAGCACGAGCTGGCACAGCGCCCTAAGTTAGCGCAGCGGCCTCCCGTGGAGCGCCGTCGTCCCATGGAGCGCCGTCGTCCCGACGGCAAGGAAGCTATGAGACCTTTGC
>CAZEQC010000206.1:0-4613 GCA_964514285.1 uncultured Anaerolineales bacterium
CGGCAAAACATTCCATTGCGTCTCCACCCCAAGGATCTCATGCCACTGCCTCTTCAGGTAGCTGCTTCGAGATCGGACAGCGTGGAAAGCGAGCGCCCCGACAGCGGGAGACTCTTGACCGCCCACGCCGGCCTCAGCTAGAAGTCGGCGCGCGCGCTCCGGATTATAGGGCAGGCCGATCCCCGCTGAGTGACCCGGCATCCCCGGCGGCACGAGCCCCCCGGTGGCCGGGGCAACGAAGCCCTCTAGAACCACATCCGCCAGGGTCTCCCGGTCCGTAGCCATGGCGAAGGCCTGGCGCACCCGCACGTCATCGAAAGGAGGGCGGCTCACGTCGAAGGCCAGGTAGCAGGTCTCCAGCCTCGGTCCCGACACGTACTCGCCCCCATACTCCTGGCGGGCCCGCTCTCGCTCCTTTGGCGAGAGGTAAGTGATGCCCAACACGTCCAGGTCGCCAGCCTCATAGGCCGCCAGTCTGGCAGACCAGTCCATCGCAGAGAAGAGCTCCACTCTCTCCAGATTTCCTCCAAGCCGACTATGACGAGCCGAATGACGCCGCAGAACCAGCGATCCGCCCTGATGCCAGGCCTCCAAACGGAAAGGGCCGTTGGTGACGAAGGCCTCCCGGCTCGTCCAATCCGCCCCGTGCTTCTCCACCACGTGTCGCGGCAGGGGCGAGTAAGCGACGTGGGACAATAGTTGGAGGAAGTAACCAACCGGGGCCTCCAACTCCACGAGCAAGGTCACGTCGTCGACGGCCCGAACGCCCACGCTCTCCCTGCTGCCCTCCCCACGATGAAACGCTTTCGCGCCCTTCAAAGCGTGGAGGAAGCCAGCGACCGGCGACTCCGTGACCGGATCCAGGGTCCGCTTCCAGGCATACTCAAAATCACCCGCCGTCACTGCCACTCCATCGCTCCACAGGGCGTCATCCCGAAGGTGGAAGACGAAGCGGCGCCCACCCTCGGACATCTCCCACGTGCGAGCCACGGCGGGCACCACGTCCAGGTCCGGGCTCAGCGCCACCAGCCCGGTGAAAAGGTGGGCCAGGAGAGAGCGGGTGTCACCATCCAAGACCAGGGCCGGATCCAACGTCGACGGCTCTACCCAGCGGACCCGGAGCGTCTGACCGCCCTGGTGCGCAGAAGCCAAGCCCGGGGGCTCCAGCCGGGCTGTCCTCGCCCGATGCCACAGAGCGAAACCCTCGTCGTAGGCCCGGCGCGCCCGCCGGAAGTCGAAGGCATTGTGATAGGTAAGACCCAGTTTCATCAATGTCCGGGCCGCTCGCTCGTGCTCTCCTTGATCCTTGAAGGCATTCAACGCCCGCCGGTAGTGATCGACAGCCTCCTGGTGGGCGTATACCAGGCGGGCCTGGTCACCGGCGCGCAGGTGGTAGTCCGCCGCCTTCTGTGGCTCACCAGCCCGTTCCCAGTGATGGGCTAGCAGCCCAGCTTGTCCCTGCGTCTCGTGACCAAGGCGTCCCTCCAGCGCTTCCGCCACGAGACGATGCAAGGTGCATCGCCTCGCGTCCGCGATGGCATCATAGACCACGACGCGGATCTTATCGTGGGAGAAGTCGTACCGAGGTAGAGAATGCGAGGCATAGCGCCCAGTGCTTGGACGTGTCCGCACAAGTCGGCGATTCAACCACGCCTCCAAGGCCTCCCTTACGACGTGGTTGTCCCGCCCGGCGGCGGCTTGCAAGAGCGACTCATCAAACGCCCATCCGATGACGGCTGCCAGGAAGAGTAGCCGCCGCGCTGGCTCACCCAACCGCCCTACCCGTTGCAGAACCACGTCGCGCACCCCGGCCGGCAGCAGCTCGACCGCAGGCGCGCCGAACCACTGCCACGGGCCCACATCGCCACCGGCCCCGCGAACTCGTAGCGCGCCCTGTTCCTGCAAGCTGCTCACCATCTCCGTGAGGACAAAAGGGTTGCCCTCGCTCTCGCAGTAGAGGAAGTCGCCGAAGGTAGTTCCCTCTTTCTCACCGACCAACGAGCGGGCGATCTTCTCCACCGCCGCAGGGCCAAGCGGCTTCAGGGTCAGATGGTCGACCAGGCGATCGCGTCCCAAGCCCTGCCGCAAACGGCTCAGCGGATGGCTGAGCCCCACCTCCTCCGGTCGGTACGTGCCCACGATCCAGAGCGACGCACCCCTCAATTGACGCACCAGGTAGTGGAGGAGATCGAGGGTGGACGGATCGGCCCAATGGAGATCGTCAAGAAACAGGAGACAAGATGCAGAAGCTGAGGCACGAGACGCACTATCCGTATCTCGCTTCAGAGAACGCGCCACCGCCTCGAAAAGGCGCTGGCGCGCAGCTTCACCGGCGACCTGCATGGGCCCCGGAAGATCAGAGACCATGCACCGCAGCTCCGGCAGCAGACGAGAGAGCTCAGAAAGCCAGACGGGAGGCAGGGAGAGAGGGAGGGGCGAAGAGCGCAGCGCCTCCGCGATCGGCTGGTAAGGGACGGCGGTGGTGAACTCATAGCACTGACCCCGCAGCACCGACACCCCCTCCGCATCCGCGTAGCGGGCCACCTCCTCCACCAGACGCGTCTTCCCTATCCCAGCCTCACCCTCCACCAGCGTCAGTTTCCCCTCGCCGCGCCGCGAGGTCTCCCACCAGTCAAGGAGGGCCCGGTGCTCTTCGCCTCTCCCGGCAAATGGCAAAGCCCCAGACCGATAGACGGGCACCTCGGTGGATCGATGGTTGGGCAGACTAGCATCCCCCTGCACCAATCCGCTGCTTTCCCAGTCCACCAATCGTTCATACAGCGCTGAGGTCTCCTCCAAGGGCTCCAGACCCAGTTCCGTCTCCAGTAGCTGGCGGCAGGTCTCGTACTGGGCCAGGGCCGCGCTGCGCTGCCCGGTAAGCGCCAGGAGGTGCATCACGTCCCGATGGGCCTCCTCGCGCCACGGATCGAGGGACACCTGTCGTCGGGCGTGCCGGAGGGCCTCATCGTAAGCCCCCTGTCTCGTGTAGTGGGTCACCAGGCCCGTCAAAGCTTCCAGGGCGCGTTCCCGCAGCCACACCCGCCGTCGTATGGCCCATTCGTCGAACTCGGGGCAATCCGGCAGGTCGAAGTGCTCCAAGAAGTCTCCCCCATAGAGGACCAGGGCCGCCTCCAGGTGGTCGATCATCGCCGCAACCTCGCCACGCTGCCTGCATCCCGCGGCGCCCTCGATCTCAGCCTCAAACTGAAGAACGTCGACATGACAGGTGACGCTGGGGTTCAGACCGATCGAACGACGGTCACTCTCGAAGGCTGCAGGGTCGACTTTGCGGCGCAGATCCCACAGGGCGTGGCGCAGGTTGGCTCGGGCGCGATTCTCCGGCGAGTCACCCCACAGCAGCCCGGCCAGGCGGCTCCGGCCTTGTTGATCGGGGTTTAGGACCAGGTAGATCAATAAAGCCTCGGTCTTCCGCAGATTGCTTCCCTCCAAGGGACGCCCGTTCCAGCGTAGCTCCAGACGGCCCAGTGTGTTCACGGTCAGCGCCGGGGATGCATCTGTTCCCTGCCCCTCGGGACCTGGGATATGGTCATGAGATATTGACGTTTCTTCGTCCCGTCCCTCGGCCATCGGCACCTCTCACGTCCGAAAATCGACGCTGAATCAACGGAAGGGTGATATCCTAGTATAGCACAGCAACAGCACGAGGAGAAGCGAGGTTCATGCACAATCGAGGCAAGCGGTTCGTCTACGTGCTCATCGGCTGGCAGGAACGACCGGCTTCCCCCGAACGCCCAGCCGTCTGGCGCTTCAGCCTGGAGGACACCCGTGCCGATCAAAGGCTCGGTTTTGGGAGTCTTGACGAGTTGACGGCGTTCCTGGAGGCAGAGACGAAAGCGGGCGAAGCATGGAAGCAGGGAAGTAGAGGCGCAGAGGAGAAGGAGTGAGACGATGAAGAGGAAGAGAACATCCAGGATTATGAATATGGAGAACGGTCTGGGGAAACGAGCCCCGCGCGTGGTGACACTGCTGCTGACTCTGATCTGTAGCCTGGCCGTTAGCCCCATCGCCCTGGCCATCGTCAGGTCCACAGTTGACGAACAAGGTGTGCTCCTGGTTACCGGCGAAGCCAACGACAAGATCAGGATCTGGTGCAGCGATGGTAAGCTATGGATCAACGGGACTCCCCCAGACACGGGACCGGTCAACTGCTCGGACATCACCAAGATCGTGGTGTACGGCGGATCCGGTGACAACGAATTGGATCTGAGCGGCATTGCTCGATGGGACTTCCCCGGTCTATCCGATGGGGACATCGAGATGTACGGAGGAGCCGGCAACGACGTTATGGCCGGGAGTGAGTTCGGCGACAAGATGTACGGCGGGGAGGGCAACGACACCCAGTTCGGATTTTCCGGCGATGACATGCAGGATGGGGGCGACGGCGACGATACCCAGCACGGCGGTACCGGGATGGACGAGCAGCACGGCGGGGACGGGGACGACTGGCAGGACGGTGGCACTGGCGGCGACTTGCAGGAGGGCGGTGCTGGCAACGACACGCAACACGGCAGTGATGGCAACGACTTGCAGGATGGGGGCGACGGCGACGATACCCAGCACGGCGGTACCGGGATGGACGAGCAGCACGGCGG
>CAZEQC010000207.1:0-3713 GCA_964514285.1 uncultured Anaerolineales bacterium
TCCAGCACCATCTCGATGCGATCCGCCTGGAACTCCAGCTTCTCACGCATGCCGCAGCTCCTCGTCCGTCGTCGGCTCAGTCATCGGCCTCGTCGCTTACCTCGTCCTCGGAGGGCTCATCGTCCCCCTCAGACCCGTTGGGGGCCAGGGTCTTCCGCACCCCGGCCTCGATCTCGGCGGCGAGATCAGACTGCTCGCGCAGAACGCTCTTGGTATTCTCCCGGCCCTGCGCCAGGTAGTTGTCCTCATCCTGATAGTAATAATAGGAACCACGCTTGTCCATAACGCCCAAGTCCACGGCCACGTCCAGCAGATCGCCCTCCCGGCTGATGCCCTCGGCGTACATCAAGTCGAACTCCGCCACCCGGAAGGGGGGTGCCACCTTGTTCTTGGTCACCCGCACCCGGGTGCGCGTCCCGATCAACTCACCGTGCTCCTTGATCGAGGTGACGCGGCGAATGTCGAGCCGGACCGAGGCGTAGAACTTAAGCGCCCGTCCACCGGAGGTGGTCTCCGGGTTGCCGAACATCACGCCGATCTTCTCACGGAGCTGGTTGGTGAAGATCAGAGCGGTGTTCGACTGCTTGATCGCTCCGCTCAACTTGCGCAGCGCCTGGCTCATCAAACGGGCCTGGAGGCCGGGGTGCGAGTCACCCATCTCCCCCTCGATCTCAGCGCGGGGCACCAGCGCGGCCACGGAGTCGACGACGATGATGTCGACGGCGCCGGAGCGGATCAGCGTCTCGGCGATCTCCAGCGCCTGCTCTCCGGTATCCGGCTGGGAGATGAGGAGCGAATCGGTGTCCACCCCGCATCGTCGCGCGTAGGCCGGGTCGAGAGCGTGCTCCATATCGATGAAGGCAGCGATGCCGTCCATCTTCTGCGCCTCGGCGACCACGTGCTGGGCGAGCGTGGTCTTCCCCGCCCCCTCCGGCCCATAGATCTCGGTGACCCGGCCCCGCGGCACGCCCCCTACGCCGAGGGCGAGGTCGAGGGACAGGGAACCGGTGGGGATTACGTCGACATCCAGGTGGGTGGCCTCTCCCAGGCACATAATGGCCCCATCGCCAAATCGTTTGGTCAGGCTATCTAGCGCCCGATCCAGGGCTTTCTCTCGGTCTTTATCAACCATCGCTTCACGCTCCCATCGTAGCATCCTAAGGGATGACGGACCGGCAACTATCCACCTTTTTGAGGGTAGTAGAACGTATGTTCTAATATAGTCTCTATGATATCAGAATTGGGGGCCTACGTCAAGGAGGAGATTTCCCAACTTAACCCAAACCTTCTTCTTTTTTCCCAAACAGACACCCTGTGGCATCAAAAAAGCCCAGCCCTGTGGGCTGGGCTCGACGACTGCCAAGTGCGCTCCTCAATCCAGTTTACGAATCACCATCACGACCTTGCCCTGCACCTCCACCCGGCTGGGGTCGTCGACGTAGATGGGGCCCATCGTTGGATTCGCCGGTTGCAGGCGGATCCTGCCGCTCTCCTCCTGGTAGAAATGCTTGAGCGTCACCTCTCCTTCGCCCCGCAGCCAAACCGCCGCCATCTCACCGTTCTCGACACGCCGCTGGTGGTGCATAATCACGATATCGCCGTCGTTCACCAGCGCATCGACCATCGAGTTGCCCTCGACCTCCAAAGCGTACAAGCCCTCCATATCCCCCAGAAGGTCCCGAGACACCTCGAGCGTCTCATCGCCCATCAGGGCGAAGTCACTGCTGGGTACCGGCACCGGTTCTCCGGCCACGATGCGCCCCAGCAGCGGCAGCCGCAGCACCTCGTCCGGCATCAGATGGGGCTGGGCCGCCTCCGCCAACCGCAGCCCGCGGGACACCTCGCGGTCACGGGCGAGGTACCCGGCCTCCTCCAGACGGTCCAGATTGTAGCTCACCACCGACGTCGAGCTGATGTTCAGCGCAGAGCAGATCTCCCGCATCGAGGGCGGATAGCCGTTGTCATCGATGTACTCGCCAACGAATGCCAGGATCCGGCGCTGCTTCTTCGAGATGTGCTTCCCCATCATCGGCCTCCTTGCTAGACTGCTTCCATAGCCCCATTATAGAAGAACATACGTTCTATGTCAAGGCGCAGTTGCCCTCCGACGCGCTATCTTGTACAATCGTGCCAGGCGCACATCGGACGCCCCTCCCGCTCCGCCAGGGGCGCGAGGGGAGAACGGTCATCATCGTCTGCATCACCGGGACATCGAGAACCCGAGGCGAGGTTAGGTATGAGAGTCTTCATCACCGGATGTAAAGGACAGCTCGGCCGGGCGCTGAACGACGCGCTGGCGGACCACACCCTGACAGGCTGCGACCTACCCGAGACAAACATCACCGACCGAGGAGCGATCACCGGCGTCATCATCGACGCTGCCCCGGACGTCGTGATTCACACCGCCGCCTGGACCGACGTCGATGGCTGCGCCCGCGATCCGGAGAAGGCCTACCGGGTCAACGCCATGGGCACCCAGAACGTGGCCCTGGCGTGCGCCTCGACGGACGCGGCCCTGGTCACCATCAGCACCAATGAGGTGTTCGACGGGACCGCCGAGCGACCCTACCGGGAGTGGGACCCGCCCCACCCCATCAACCCCTACGCCCGCTCGAAGGCCGCCGGGGAATGGTTCACACGCCACCTGATGAACCGTTTCTACATCGTGCGCACAGCCTGGCTGTACGCGCCCGGCGGCAGCAACTTCCCGCATCGCATCATCGAGCTGGCCGACGAGCTTGGCTCGCTCCAGGTGGTCACCGACGAGGTGGGCAACCCCACCTACGCGCCGGATCTGGCCGAGGCGCTGGCCCAACTAATCGAGACGGAGGCCTACGGCGTCTATCATCTGACGAACGCCGGGTACGCCTCGCGCTTCGACTTCGCCCGGGAGATCCTGCGCATCAGCGGGCGCGAGGACGTGCCCGTGGAGCGAATCACGCTCGACGCCTTCGAGCGCGACTCCACGCCGCCGCGCTTCGCCCCCCTGGCGAACACCGCAGCCGCCGCGCTGGGCATCCGTCCGCGGCCCTGGCAGGAGGCGCTGGCCGCCTTCCTGGATCTGGGCTAACGGAGCACAGAGAGGCACAGGTAAGCACAAAGAGACACGAAGAGACGGACGCTGAGGTTCTCTGTGTCGGCGTAAGCCAATAGCTATCGACACATTTATGGCGCGGCAGTCATTCAGACCGCAGGAGGGCACAAGGCCATGTCTACCGAGCGCGAGACCAAGCGTAAGAAGGCCCATCCAGAGAAACTATCCGTTCGAGAGAAGCTGACCTACGGCTTGGGGGACATCGCTCACTCCGTGGGTCCGGGGACCATTCTCCCTTTCTGGTACCTCTTCTTCCTCACCGACGTGGCCCGCCTGAGGCCCGACCTGGCCGGCCTGACCATCCTCATCGGCGGCATCTGGGACGCGGTCAACGATCCCCTGATCGGACTGCTGTCCGATCGCACGCGGAGCCGCTGGGGCCGCCGGCGTCCCTTCCTCCTCTTCGGCGCCCTGCCCTACGGCGTCACCTTTATGCTGATGTGGCTGGTGCCGCCCATCGAGAGCCAGATCCTGACCTGCCTCTACTACGCCGGGATCTACATCCTGTTCGACACGGCAATGACGGCCGTCAGCTGCCCCTACTACGCCCTGACGCCGGAGCTGACCCTCGACCACGACGAGCGCACGTCCCTCACGTCGTACCGCATGTTCATCTCCA
>CAZEQC010000207.1:3723-4577 GCA_964514285.1 uncultured Anaerolineales bacterium
TCTCCATCGTGGCGGGGCTGGCGGCGGCGCTGGGGTTCGCGCTGGTGCTCGACGCGGCGCCAAACGAGCAGGCCGCCTTCCGCACCATGGGGCTCGTCGCGGGCGGGCTCTTCGTCGGCACCATTCTGGTCGCCTTTCTCGGCACGCGGGAGCGCGTCGGCTTCCAGGTCGAGACCCCGCCGTCGGCGCTCCAGAGCCTGCACTTCGTGTTCCAGAACCGCGACTGGTGGTACACGCTGGGCATGCGCATTCTGAGCTGGATACCGGTGGACGTGGCGTCGGCCGTGTTCGCCTACTACCTAATCTACTGGATCCGGATGAAGCCGATGGAGGCGTCACTGGTCCAGGCGGCCCTGCTGGCCAGCGCCGCGTTGAGCTTGCCCCTGGTGCTGTGGATGACGCGCCGTTGGGAGAAGAAGACAGCCTTCATCGCCGCCATCGGGTCCTGGGCCGTGGTCATGGTGGGCCTACTGCTGGTCCCGCAGGGCGCCAAGGGCCTGGTCTATCCCATCGCTGCCCTGGTAGGGCCGGGCGTCGCCGCCGCTCACGCCCTGCCGACGGCGATGAGCGCAGACACTCTCGACGTGGACGAGCTGAACAGCGGCCAACGCCAGGAGGGCGTCTACGCCGGGTTCGAGGTCTTCGTCCGCAAGCTGTCCACCAAGCTGGTGCTGGCGGCCATCGGGCCAGTCCTGGCCTGGTCAGGCTACGTCGAGCAGGCGGCGACGCAGACGCCGGAGACGTTGACCGTGATCCGGCTCCTGATTGCGATTGTGCCAGCCGTCATCCTTCTGGGCGCCATCGTGGTGGCCTGGCGCTATCCGCTGACCCGGGAGCGCCACCGGGCGATCCAG
>CAZEQC010000208.1:0-4537 GCA_964514285.1 uncultured Anaerolineales bacterium
ACGCCTACGACTACGGCGACACGGCGCACATGGCCCCCATCGCCAAGATGGACACCGTGGGCCACACCTTCGTGCCCGCGGGCATCCACGCCGGCGGCCTCCGCTACCACGGCATGGCGCCGCTGATCTCGGCCCTCCACCGTGAGGGGTACATCGAGCCGCGCGCCTATCCGCAGCTCACCGCCTTCGATGCCGGCCTCCAGTTCGCCAGCACCGAGGGCATCATCCCGGCGCCGGAGACCTCCCACGCCATCGCTGCCACCATCGAGGAGGCGTTGAAGGCCAAGGAGGCCGGTGAGGAGCGCGTGCTCCTGTTCGGCTTCAGCGGCCACGGGCACTTCGACATGGCCGCCTTCGAGGCCTACTTCGCCGACGAGCTGGAGGACTACGAGCATCCTGAGCAAGCCATTAAGGACGCCATGTGCCAGCTACCCGACGTGCCGGCGTGCGAATAGCCCCGGCCTGGTGAAAGCAACCCCCCAGCCCGGTGAGCAGCCCCCTGGCTGCAGAAGCAGGCACCGGCTGGGCTGCAGAAAGCAAACACCGGCTGGGCTGGAACAACAGGCGAGGGCCGAAGGGCCCTCGCCTTAGCCCTCTCCCTGGCAGGGAGAGGGTTGGGTGAGGGTTGGGTGAGGGTCGAACCAAAGCCCTGACTGATGACCGAAGAACCAAACCAATGAAAATCACCTTCCGCGACCAAACCTGGCACCTGGAGGGCCAACACACCCTCCGCGAGGCCATCGAGAAAGTCGGCCTCTCCCCCGAGAGACTGCTCGCCATCCGCGACGAAAAAGTCATCCGCGAGGACGACATACTTGACGAGGACGACGAAATCAAACTCCTTGCCGTCATCGCCGGCGGCTGAGCCTCGCCCCTCCGCTTGCCAACCCCCCACCCGGGTATATAATCACCTCGAAGCGAGGTCGGTTCTCGCCAGGATAGCCCAAACCCGCCAGGCGTCCGACACAAAGGGAGGTCGGGTAGGTATGCTCCATACACCACATCCAGACCTGAATGAGGAAGAACGCGCGCTGCTGCCTGATGCGCCAGAACAAACCCTTCGCCGTGCTGTGCAGCGCGGCGCGCTCTCGCTCGACCACGTGATGGAACAGCTGCCACCGCGCGCTGCCGCCGTGGTACGCAACATGGTCATCGGGGAGCGTCCCCCTGTGGAGAGAGAGCCACCGCCACCGGAGAGCGAGCCCACGGATCGGGCAGAGGCTGAGGAGATGCACGACCCTCGATGGCAGACCACCTACCGAGCCCTCAGCGCCTGGCCAAGCCTCCAGCGCGCGGTCGATGAGGGGACCCTCACCGTCACCGAAGCGCTGAAGCTGGCCCAGACCGTCGACCACGCCATGGGCCGCTACACGACCGGCACCCGCTATGCCGCGCCCTGAGGTGGGCTGTGGGCCTCCGCCTCCACCTCGGCTGCGGTCTCGTCCACCGTCCTGATTGGATCAACCTCGACCGCCATACGGCCGACGCCGCCGACCTGCTGGCGGACGCCATCCTGCTTCCTTTCCCCGATCGCTCCGCCGACGCCGTCCGTGCCCTCCAGTTGACCGAGCATCTCGGCCACGTCGGCACGGCCTACGCCCTCCACGAGTGGGCGCGGATCCTGGTTCCCGGCGGCATGCTGCGGATCGAGACGCCGGACCGGGACGCCACCCTGCGGGCCGCCCTTTCCCAAGAACACCGCGAGGCCAGTCTGCCCTGGCTCTTCGGCCTGGAGGAACAGGGGCTCATCCATTGCTACCTCTTCTCGGCCGACGAGCTGACCGCGCTGGCGGCCAAAGCCGGCTTCGTGAACTTGAGGGCAGAGCTCGTCCCCGGCCCGCCGGCCCACCCCACCCTGCGCCTCACCGCTCGCCGGGCCCCCGACACGCCGGAACTCCGCTTCGCCAACCGGCTCCATCGCGCCCTCATCCTCTCTAGCCTGGTCAAGCCCACCGACATCCCACAGCACCTCAGCGCGCTGGAGGGCCTCTGCGAGAGAGCTGCGCAGCTGGCCCAGCCCCCGGGCCAGGACGCCCTGCTCCAGATCTTCAGCATCTCAGCCCGCTACAGCCCCCGCGTAGCCGCTTGCGTCCTGGGGGCGCTGCCCACCTCCCCGGCGTGGCCCCACGACGACCTGGCCTGGCTGCGGCGCCTGGCCATCGCTCTGGACCAGGAAAGGTTCCCGGCCCGCCTCGCCTGCCGCTGGCGCGCGATGCCCAAGCTCCCTGGGACCGCGGATGCCGCCTGGGCATCGCTGGAGCGGGAGATCAGCCTCTACCTGGCCGCCCGCCTCCATCCAGATGAGGGGCTCGAAGACGTAAGGGCCGCCTTCGACGCCGCCACCGCCCGCCCCTCCCCGGCCGACCGGACGGTCGAGGTCTTCTGCCACCCGGCGCTCGCTAGGCTCGCCCGTCGTCTCACGGCGCGAGGCGTGCGCGCCTTCGCCCGGGGCGAACTGGACCTGGCTTCCCGGACTCTGGAAGCCGCCGTCGGCTACGATCCAGCCCTCATCTGGGCCCGCTGGAACCTGGCCCGGGTGTACCTCTGTGCTGGACGCCCCCTGGACGCCCTGGAGCACTACGAAGCCCTACAGGCCGACCTGCCGGCGGGCTTGCGGTCGCCCTTCGAGCGGGAGCTCGACGCCGTCACCGGGCGGGTTGAACGTGCCGACACCTTCGGCGTCCCGCTGGCCGATCTCGCCGATCTCCTGACGAGGGCCGGATGACAGCGCCTTCACTCGAGTGCTGCGTTTGGGAGCTGACCCTGCGCTGCAACCTACGCTGCGTGCACTGCGGCGCCACCGCCGGCCGGCCCCGCGCCGACGAGCTGACCACCGCCGAGGCCCTGCGGGTGGCCGATGACCTGGTCGCCCTATCGGCGGGAGAGGTGACGTTGATGGGCGGGGAGCTCTTCCTCCGCCCCGACTGGCTGAGCGTAGCCCAGCGACTTCGAGAAGGGAGCGTGCCGGTCGTCATCTTCACCAACGGGACGCTGCTGACCGCGGAGCGGGTTGCGCAGCTGCGGACCCTCCAGCCTCGCACCATCGGCACCAGCGTCGACGGAGGGTGCTCCGCGGTGCACGACGCCATTCGCGGCGTCCCCGGCGCCTTCCAGGCCACCTGGTCCGCCATCGACGACCTCCAGGCGGCCGGGCTGCGGGTGAGCGTCATCACCACCCTCACCCGCCGCAACCTCTACGAGCTCCCGGCCATCGCCCGCCGGCTGATCGGCCGGGGCATCCGCTGGCAGATCCAGGTAGCCGGTGGGGCGGGCGGGCGGCTGGCGCGGACGCAGCTGCTGAGGCCGCTGGAGTTCTACCTCGCCGCGCTCTTCATCGCCCGTATGCGAGCCACCTACACCTGGTCCACCCTGCCCGTCATCGGCGCCCACGACGTCGGCTACTGCTCGACGCGGCTCCCCGACCTGTGTATGCCGGGCCAGGCATGGAACGGCTGCCAAGCCGGTCGGGACACGCTGGGGATTCAGAGCGACGGCGGGGTGAAGGGCTGCCTCTCCCTTCCGGATACCTTCGTGGTCGCCGACGTGCGCCAACACTCCCTCGCGGAGATCTGGGAGGGAGAGACCTTCGCCTCGTGGCGGGGGCCGGTCACCCGCCACGGCTTCTGCGCCGACTGCCCCCACGGCGACAGATGTGAGGGCGGATGCACCGAGATAGCCGTCACCTACTCAGGCCGTCGTGGCGACACTCCCCTCTGCCTCTATCGTATCGAACAGCGCTTCGCCCCCCACAAGTAGGGCAGGTTCCCATACCCGCCGGCCTCACCATCGAGCCCCCCTCAGGACCTGTCATCCTCGAAGAGCTCCAACCAGGCCTCCACCTCCCCCGGCGAGAGATGCACGTCCTCCTTCGCACGGCCCGGCGACGCCGGCGACGGCTCCAGCTCGTCCACGAACGCCTCGGAATGGACCACCCGGGCGCCCCTCCGACGTGCTGCGGCGATTACCTCCCGATCCGACGTCACCACCGTCAGCCCGTGGGGATTGCGCGAGCGTCGCACCCGCTCCACCAGCACCCCGTCGGCATTCCGTCCTGTGGGGGCGAACACCACCTCCACCCGCCCGCCGGAGAGCGCCTGGGAGCGCCCGCCGGGCAGCCCGCGATCGAAGACCACCGTCACCCGCTTGCCCGTCCGCCCTGCGTACCCCTGCAGGCGCGAGACCAGCCGCGCCTCGTCGTCCCGATCCGCCAGACTGATGTCCGGCAGCCGCCCGATCAAATTGTGCCCGTCGATTAGAACCGGCATGAGCCCTCTCTCGCTCGCGCCACCAAGATGAGCGCCGCATCCACCCAGCATTGTGACCGGTCTCCCGACTGGTCACGGTCACCCGCCATCGACTTGACGAAACCGCCAATTCAAGCTATTCTTAAGCTGAACCTGGGGGTGGTTGGGGCCCGGTGGCTCCCCCGGTCTTCAAAACCGGTGGCGGGTTGCACAGCGCAAGCCGCGGTGGGTTCGACTCCCATCCACTCCCGCAGATTATACCTCTCAGCCCTGCAGGCGCAAAACATGTGATC
>CAZEQC010000209.1:0-4529 GCA_964514285.1 uncultured Anaerolineales bacterium
GAGGAAGCCCAACACCAGACCGGCCAGAGCGAGCACACCCCACCAGGGCAGCAGAGCCAAGGCGCTCGACACCGAGAAGACGCGCGGCACGCCCAGGGGGGAACCGGCGACAGGCGCGCGCCGGGCCAGAAGGCTCGGCACCTGAAACATCGGCACGCCGCCGAGAACGGAGAGCAAGTTGAACTGCTCGCCGAACTGCTCCATCAGGATCACCGCCTGCTCGACCTGGCCCATCATCTCCGGATCAGCGGACGGTTGGCTGGTGAGCAGCTGGATCACGTCCTGGAGCAGCGGCCACAACGACACTCTTGGCCCCAGCCAGAGCACAAGATCCAGAACCACCGGCAAGGAGACCACCAGCAGGTTCTGGCTGAGCATCTCAAATCCAGCAGTCAAACAGCCGATGACACCTCGTGGACGACGCTCCTCACCCCATTCCCCGTTCATCACGATCTCATATTATACCAGAAATACCCGATCACGAAACCATTCCACGCTTCCCGCCATCCCTCCCTCTGGATCCCAATCACCAAACCGTGCCACTCCCTCCCCCGTTCCCTCTGGATCGCCAGATCCAGAGTCTCCCCCTCCCATAACCCGGACCCCACCAAGCATCCCAACCGCCATACCCCCACGTTTGACCTCAGTCCCACCTTACATTACAATCGGCTTACCATGAAAACAGACGTCGAGATCCTCCGGCACATTCCCCTGTTCGCCGATCTCCCTGCGGAGACGCTCTCACGCGTCGCGCGGGTGTCGATCCAGCGCACCTACGCTCCCGACGAGACCGTCATCCTCGAGGGCGCCCCCTGTCGCGCCGCCTACTTCGTCGTCGAGGGCCGCGTCCGCGTCCTGCGCACCTCCCCGGAGGGGCGAGAGCAGGTGCTGGCCCAGCTGGGGCCGGGGCATAGCTTCAACACCGTGCCCCCCTTTCGCCCCCAGGGTACCAACCACGCCACCGCCCAGGCCATCGACCACGCCACCCTCTACGCCATTCCGGCGGAGGACCTCCGTCACCTGGTGATCACCTCCCCAGATCTGGCGCTGGCCTTGCTCCAGGACTTCGCGGATCGCCTGGACCACCTGACCGATCTGGTGGAGGACCTCTCGCTGCGCACCGTCCGGGGGCGCCTGGCGCGCTTCCTGCTTCGACAGGCGGAGGCGGAGTCGGTCACCCGCCAATGGACGCAGGCGGAGATAGCCGCTCGCCTGGGCACCGTCCGTGAAATGATTGGGCGCACCCTGCGCTCCTTCGTCGACGCCGGGCTGATCACCATGGATCGCCAGCGGATCGAGTTGCTTGACCGCGAGGGGCTGGAGACTGAAGCCTACCAATAGCGCCGCATCCCTCCCGAGCCCACCTTGACACGTCGATGATGCACTTGACGCCTACGCGACAAGCGTTATAATATGAGCAGGATGCGGAAGAACGGGCAGTGAGATGACACGTTCCAGGTGCCTTGCATCGGGACAGCGCCGTCTGGCTGCCGGTTTGGCCGCTTTAGTCTATTTAAGTATAAGGAGAAAAGCAGGTAGTATGGACGAGAAGCAACAGAAGCAGACTGGTGAGGTCAAGTGGTTCAGCAACGAGAAGGGGTACGGATTCATCGCACCCGACGAGGGTGACGACGTGTTCGTCCACCACTCGGCCATCAAGACATCAGGCTTCCGGACCCTCCGCGAGGGTCAGAAAGTCGAGTTCGGGATCGAGCAGAGCCCGAAGGGACCTAGAGCTGTCGACGTCGTTCCCCTGGGGGATCACTACGACTTCTAGGTGGAAGCACTGTTAGCTGCTTCTGTCGCAGTTGACAGTTGAAATAGAAAAGGCGGGCGCCCGGTAACCGGGCGCCCGCCTTTTTTGTTGCAGCAGGACAGCCTATCCCCGCATCATAAATAGCCAGTTTATCCCACAGACAAGCGCCAGCGGATGTGATATAGTGTGAGCAGGTCGCCAGTACCATGTGAAATTCCTGAGAGACCGTACCTTGATGATCCCTATGATGCAAGGAGGCAAGACTATGCGCACGAATAGAGCCTTCCTCGTGACGTTGGTGCTTGTGATGGGTGGGTTCCTTCTTTCTGCTGTCCCCTTCGTCATCGCGAGCACCCGACCCACGACGCCGCCGGAGCCGATCGTTCAGCTCACCCCCGACCGACGACAGGCACCCGCCCCGGTCGTTGACGCCCCTCTGGCCCCTGCGAACCCGCTCAACTATCCCCAGGATCCCACCAGCGACATTCCCTGGTCGGCCGGCTACTCGGGCGTGAGCGACGTCCAGGCCGCTTTCAACCAAGCCCGCAATCAGGAGAACCAACAGCTGGGTACCTCCATCCCTCCGCTGACCATGCCGACCCAGGCCGAGTGGGACGCCAAAACCGACGGCGAGAAAGCGCTCTGGCTCATCAATCGCGAGCGCGTTGACCGAGGCGTTCATCCTCTCCACGGCCTGGAGAGCAACGTCACCGGCGTGGCACAGGGCTACGCCGAGTACCTGATCGACAACGACGCCTTCGGTCACTCCTACGACGTGGATGGCGACGGCGTCGTCGAGGACCCTTGGGATCGCCTTCACGACGATACAGACATCGCGCCTCCCGCCATCGTCTCCTGTCACGACTTTTTGGGGATCGCCGAGAATCTTGCCGTGCTCTGGACGAGCCGGTCCAGCGTCCCCCTACCTATCGAACAATCGATCTATATGTGGATGTACACGGACCAGAACTGCTCTTGGGGTCACCGCCACGCTATCCTCTGGTCTTCCTACAACGACAACGGCGGGCCGGCGGGCCGGGAGGGCTTCCTCGGCATAGGGCGCGACGGCGGCCCGCACGATGGCTGGACCCACGGGGAGATCGTGGTGATGAACGTCTTCGACCCCTGCGCGAGCTGGGACTACGCGGACCAGGCGCCCGTGGCCGGGTTCACTGGCAGCCCCACCTCAGGCCCCAAGGCGCTGACCGCGAGCTTCAGCAACACTTCCAATGGCGACTATGATGATAGCCTGTGGACCCTGGGCGACGGCACGACGGAGACGGTGGAGAACCCCACGCACACCTACACAACGCCCGGTCTCTACACGGTCACACTGACGGTCGACGGCCCTGCGGGTGCGGATACGATCACTCGCTCCCGCTACGTCACCGTCTGCCACGCTGCCGACGTGGTGTGTGACTGTATCACCGATATCACCGACATCCAGGCGATGGCAGACCACTGGCGCTGCGAGCCCGGCGGGGGCTACGAGGCCAAGTACGACATCGACGCCGACGACGACATCGACGTGGTAGACATCATGCTGCTCGCCACCCGTTGGGGCTGTGCGTGTGGGGATGCCTGCTATGTCGGTCCGTGATCGATTTTGCTGCCCCATCCATGAATCCGGGCGGTGGACCGGCGCGTTCTCATCATAAGGAATCTGAGGAGTAGCGGTTGGAAGGGCAACGCACGGCCTAGCTGTTCACAGCCGTCTTCTGCGGGATTCCCCTGGTGGAGATCAACGACGCGCAGGGATGGTTAAACGTGATCTGCGCTTCAACCGGCAGGGTCTTCACCTGGCCGGTAACCAGCATGGGCAGCAGGCCGATGCCCACCCGGCCATAGCAACGCCCGTCAAATGGCGCCAGCACCCATCCATGCCTCAGCAGACCCAGGATTGCTCCCAATCAACCCCACAAACAAGAAAAGGAGCTGCCCACCTCCCCCTCGAGGCAGCAGCTCCTCTCTCCGTGTGGGCGCGCAGGGACTCGAACCCCGGACCTCTACAATGTGAGTGTAGCGCTCTGACCAACTGAGCTACGCGCCCTTGCCCATCACGTGTTTAGTATACCGGATCCGCCTCAATTGTCAAGCCCGCAATTGCCGATCGACCTCCCCCCGCCCTGACCGCAACTTGCACGAAAAACAGAGGCGCAGTAGAATCCCTTTCCGGCATTGTACCGGCTAGCAGGGTCCCTCGCGATATGAAATCAGCGCGCCTCCAGGCAGATGCCGTCTCCAGGAGCGAATGGCTCATTCTGGGCCTGATCCTCCTCCTGGCAGCCGGCCTGCGCCTCACCCGGCTGGGTCTGGTCGAGTTCAAGTACGACGAAGCGACCACGGCCCGTTCCGCCTTGGCCGTAACCCGCGAGGGGCGCTTCCCCCTCGTCGGCATGGTCAGTTCCGCGGGCCCGCACAACCCGGCCCTGATGAGCTACGTGCTCGCCCCGCCCTACGCCCTCTCTCGCGATCCCCGGCTCGCCGCCGGCTGGCTCGCCCTGCTCGGCGTCGCGGCCGTGGGAGCGACCTACTGGCTGGGGCGCACCTTCTTCGATCGGCGCGTCGGGGCCCTGGCCGCGGCTCTCTTCGCCGCCAGCCCCTGGGCCGTCTTCCAAAGCCGCAAGCTGTGGACCCAGAACCTGCCCATCGTCACGCTTCTCTTCGTCACCGCCCTGCTCACCCTGGTCGTGCGCCGCAAACCCTGGGCCCTGGCTTGGGCCATGGCCGCGGCGGGCTGTCTCGTCGGCCTCCACCTGGGCGGGCTGGCCTT
>CAZEQC010000210.1:0-4514 GCA_964514285.1 uncultured Anaerolineales bacterium
GCGGCGACGTGCCCGTCTTCGAGGCCTACACCAAGGAGGACACCGACTTCTCGGCCCTGCTGACGAACGTGGCGGACGCCGACGTCGACGTGCTCTTCCTGCCCGACTACTACAACAAGGTCAACGTGATCGCCAAGCAGGCGAACGAGCAGGGCATCGAGGCCACGCTGCAGGGCGCCGACGGCTGGGATTCCCCGCTGTTGGACCTGGAGGCGGTGGACGGCGGCTACCACAGCAACCACTACTCGCCCTCCGACCCGCGGCCCATCGTGCAGAACTTCGTGGATAACTACGAGGCCGAGTTTGGGCAGCCGCCGGACGCGCTGGCCGCTCTGTCGTACGACGCGGCCCGGCTGCTCCTGCAGGCCATCTCCGAGGCGGGCTCGAATGACCCCGCAGCGGTGAAGGACGCGCTGATGGGCATCGAGTACGAGGGCGTCGCCGGCAGCATCGTCTTCAACGACGTGGGCGACCCGCAGAAGACCGCCGCCATCAACCAGATCGTGGACGGCGAGGTAGAGTTCGTGAAGTTCGTGGCGCCGTAGCGCGCTGCGTCCTACGAGAGGAGGGGGCTGGGCAGCTCCCGTCCCCCTCCTCTTTTTTGGTGTCTGCCGGATGTCGGGAGGTCGCGTAACCGATTCTCCAGGACCGCGGGAGGCCCGCATCTCTTGGATGGGCTGGAGTCCCTAGGTCGTAGTAACGCCTTCAGTCGCTCCGTGGGACGGATGAGCGACTGAAGACTTCGACGAGCTCAGTCGAGTCGTCGTTACTACAATGCCCGACGCCCGGAGCTTTGGAGGGACCTGATTCGCGTACCAATAGATAGGGGATTACTCAGAATTCGCCATCGTCTGGTTCCAAAGACTCCTTGATTGGAGGAGAGCTGGTATTATGAAAGACAAGATTGTCAAGTTATTGCTCAGAGCTCTGGCCTGGGGTGTTCTGGCACTGATTGCCGGCGTCGTGGTGCGCGTGATCGGGGGCGTGATCGCCCGGCAGCCCACGACCTTCGTGCAACAGATGTTGAACGGGCTCCAGCTGGGCTTCATGTACGCCATGATCGCGGTGGGGTACACGCTGGTCTACGGTGTGGTGAAGCTGATTAACTTCGCCTATGGGGACATTTTCATGGTGGGAGCGTTCGTCTCATTCTTCGGCATCACCCAGTATGGCTTCTCATTCGTCCCCGCCCTGCTGCTGGCCACCATCGCCTGCGTCTTCCTGGCCGTCATCATCGACCGCGTGGCCTACAAACCTCTCCGCGACGCCCCCCGGATCGCGGCTCTTATCACAGCGCTCGGTATGTCGATCTTCCTGGAGTACTTCACGGCCCTGAAGTTCGTCTTCAGTCCGGACTACATCGCCTTCGAGAGGCCCTTCGAGTTGGTGGCCTGGGAGGTGGGCGGCATTCGGTTCACCAACATCCAGTTGATCGTCGCCGGCGTCTCCATCCTCTACTTCCTGGGCGTCCAGTATATCGTGGGGCGGACGAAGATCGGGAAGGCCATGCGCGCCAGCGCCTTCGACAAGGACACGGCGCGGCTGATGGGCATCAACGTCAACGCCGTCATCGGCGCCACGTTCGCCCTGACCGGCGCCTTGGCCGGGACGGCCGCCATGCTCTACGCCACGGCTTATCCGCAGATCTTCACCTTCATGGGGCTCCAGCCGGGGCTCAAGGCCTTCGTGGCCGCCGTCATCGGCGGCATCGGGAGCATTCCCGGGGCGTTCGTGGGCTCGCTCATCATGGGGTTCAGCGAGGCCATGACGGTCGGCTTCGTGCCCTATGGGTCGACGTTGAAGGATGGTGTGGCCTTTATCTTGCTCATTGCGATGCTCCTCATCAGACCCACGGGCATCTTCGGCGATCCGTTTGAGGAGATCAAGTAGAAGGGGAGAGGAACGATGAAGTCTTTACGCTCAATACCCACCTGGCTCCAAGCCTTGATCTTTTTCCTGGTCGTCGGCGTGGTGGTCCAGATCCTGTTCTCTCAGGGCGTGATCAGCGCCTACTGGCAGCAGATCATCATGGCGGGAACCATCCTCGCTATCTCCGCGCTGGGCCTGAACCTGAAGTATGGCTACGGAGGGCTGTTCGCCATCGGTCACGCGGCCTTCTACGGCATTGGCGCCTACTCCTCCGCGCTGGTCACCAAGGACTGGACGACGCAGTGGAGCGGCAGCCCCGTCGGCGGCCTGGGCGGTCTGATCGGCATCGAGGCCGGCTTCATCGCCGCCGTGGCCGTCATCTCCGTGCTCGACATCGGCCACCGTCGCCGCGCGCTGCGTGAACGGCTGGAGGCGTTGATCTCGCCTTTCGAGGCCTCAGTCCTCACCACCACGCTCACCATCCTGGTCGCCGGCGCGATCCTCGTGGTGGTAGGGGGCGGCGTCGGCTGGCTGGCGCGCAGGGTGGTGTTGGCCGTCGGGCCATCAGTCTTCGGCGTATTGCCCGAGGCCATCGCGCAGCAGGCCGTCTTCCTCGTTGCCCTCATCGCGGGCGCCGTCTTGGCGGCACTGGTTGGTTTCGTCGTCGGCCTGCCCCTGCTGAACCTGACCTACGACTATCTCTGTATCGCCACGCTGGGCTTCGGGATCATCACCTACGTCTTCTTCAACAACGCGGATCAGCTGATCCCGACGATGAAGGGCGCCCGCGGCATGGTGGCCATCCCCCGGCTGACGACCTGGCCCTGGGTGCTGGGCGTCTTCGCGGTAGCCATCGTGATCATGCGCAACTTCATCTACTCCAGCACCGGCCGGGCCATCCTGGCGGTGCGGGACGACCTGACCGCGGCCGACACGATGGGCATCAACAGCTACCAGTACAAGGTGCTGGCCTACACCGTGGGCTGCGCCTACGCCGGGCTGGCCGGCGGGCTCTACGCCCATCTCTACGCCTTCCTCCACCCGTCGAACTTCACCTGGCTGAAGTCGATCGATCCCTTCGTGATGGTCGTCTTCGGCGGCGTGGGCAGTATGACGGGCACGACGATGGGGGCTTACGTCTTCGTCACCCTACTGGAGGGGCTGCGCGTGCTGCCGGCCGAGTTGATCGACTGGCGCTACGTGATCTACCCGCTGATCCTGCTCTTCGTGATGCTCTTCCGGCCGCAGGGTATTATGGGGACTAACGAGCTGGGCTTCCTGAGGCGTCCCAAGGCAGCGCCAGAGGAGCCAGAGAAGGCATCCGCATCCGAACCGGTGCCGTCCAAGTCGACGGCCTCGTCATCGGACGGGTAGAGGAGGCGAGCGAACCATGATGCAATCCAACGGTAACTCGACGGTTCTCAAGATCGACGGCTTGACCAAGTTCTTCGGCGGTCTGAGGGCGGTCCACGATTTCGACGTCGACATCAAAGAGGGCGAGCTGGTGGGCCTGATCGGCCCCAATGGCGCCGGCAAGACGACGATCTTCAACATGATCACCGGCATCTACCCGGTCAGCGCCGGGAGGGTCGGCTTCCAGGGTCACGACATCACCGACCTGCCGGCCCACGAGGTGACCCATCTGGGCATCGGCCGCACGTTTCAGAACATCCGCATCTTCCCCAATCTGACAGTGCTGGACAACGTGCGGGTGGCCTACCATCCCCACGCCAGCTACGGCGTCTTCGACGGCATCCTCCGGTCACCCCGCTTCGGTCGCGGAGAGAAGGAGATGACGGATCGGGCCCGGGAGTTCCTCAGCGTCTTCGGACTGGAGAAGTACCAGGACAGCCTGGCCTCCAATCTGCCCTACGGCGAGCAGCGGCGCATGGAGATCGCCCGCGCGCTGGCCACCGAGCCGGATCTGCTGCTGCTGGATGAGCCGGCGGCGGGGATGAACCCCGGTGAGATCGTGGAGCTGATGGACCTGATCCACTTCATCCGCGATCGTTTCGATCTGACCATCCTGCTGATTGAGCACCAGATGCGGGTGGTCATGGGAATCTGCGAGTGGATCACGGTGATTGACTTCGGTGAGATCATCGCCCGCGGCACGCCGGAGGAGATTCAGAACAACCCGCAGGTCATTGAGGCTTACCTCGGCAGTCGTGCCTCGGAGGAGTTGAAGTAATGCTATTGGAAGTCAGCGATCTAAACGTCTTCTACGGGGCGATCCACGCCCTGCAGGGTATCTCGTTCCACGTGGAGCAGGGCGAGATCGTGACGCTCATCGGGGCTAACGGCGCCGGCAAGTCGACCACGCTGAACACCATCTCCGGCCTGGTGCGGGCGCGCGGCGGCAGCATCCAGTTCAAAGAACAGGAGATCACCAAGATGCCGGCCCACGACATCGTCTCGATGGGCGTGGTGCAGGTGCCCGAGGGGCGGCAGATCTTCGCCCCGCTGACGGTGAGCGAGAACCTCGACATGGGCGCCTACACCCGCGACGACTCGAAGGGCATCAAGCAGGCTCGCGAGCGGGTCTATCAGAGCTTCCCCCGACTCAAGGAGCGGCTGAACCAGTATGGCGGGACCCTGTCCGGCGGCGAGCAACAGATGCTGGCCATGGGGCGCGGCCTGATGTC
>CAZEQC010000211.1:0-1614 GCA_964514285.1 uncultured Anaerolineales bacterium
ATGGCGTCGTAGGTGCGCCAGTCGGGGGAGAGGCCTTCGAGGTGGATGTGACCGGTCTGGAGGGTGGTGGGTTCGGCGGGTTCACGACAGGATGGCTGTTCTGATGGCATGGGGTGTCCTCTCTTTTTGACAGGATTGACAGGATTGACAGGATTAAGGGCCGGGGCGGCCTGAGGATTTGAACGGCGGGTCATTGGTGGGCACCTTCTTGGTCTTGGGACGGAAGCTCTCCCCCCCTCTTGTCCCCCCCGCTGGGGGGGAGGGGTTCGGCGGCGGCGAGGATCTGGTCGATTTCTTTCTGGCCTAGGGGCTCGCCGGCGAATTTGAAAGCTAGTTTGACGGCGGTTTGGTCGTCGATCCAGCCCAGGGCTTTCATCTGGGCGAGGGCTTCGACGACGTCGCGGGCGGCGAGGGCGAGGGATTCGTTGTCTTTGCGGGCGACTTCGGCGGCGGTGGCGGTCAGCTGCAGCTGGGCGGGGTCGGGGAGGGTTTGGTCGGTGACGATCTTCTGGACGATGCAGTAGCGGTGGTAGGCGGCGGTGACGATTTGTTTGGCAGCGTGGATGAGGTCTTGTTGTCGTTCCTGGTAGAAGCGGGTGGTGGGTTCTCCCATCTCTTTGGCGGTGGCGTAGTTTACTGTTTCGCCTTCGCCGAGGAAGTGGAGACCGACGTTGCCGGCGGTGGCGCAGGCGAGGCGCAGGACGCGTCCGTCGTCTTCTGCGTCTCCGGATCCGATCCGGAGGGCGTGGGCGATGAGTTCTTCGTCGGGGCCGCTGACGTAGATGCCTTTTTCGATGGGGTTGTTGGTGCGGATTTGCTGGCGTTTCTGTTCCACGAGGGCGGGGTCGGAGATGCGGAGGTGGAGGATGCATTGTCGGGTGCGGATGCGGTTCAGTCGGACGCGGTCTTTGAGCCATTCGGAGTAGCGTTTTGCCCAAGGGAGAGCGGGGGTTAGGTCTGATTCGCCGCGGGTGGCGCCGATGGGGCGGTTGACGGCGAA
The DNA here is from genome assembly GCA_964514285.1 of uncultured Anaerolineales bacterium. Lineage (GTDB taxonomy): Bacteria > Chloroflexota > Anaerolineae > B4-G1 > B4-G1 > SKLM01. The sequence goes on from CAZEQC010000211.1 coordinate 1,001, forward strand.
GTGGAGCATGAGGGGAGGAAGGGAAGCTGCTTCTCCCTCGGGGGGAGGGGAGAAGGCGCGGGGGTGGCCGGGTCCGATCCACCATTTCGGTTCGGCGGTTTGTTCCCGGGTTTGGGCATAGCGGTGTTCGATTTCGTAGTCGTCGGGGTCGGTTTCGATGCGTCGGATCCTGGAGGCGGGGATGAAGCGGATGTAGGACATGCCGTTCACCTTGTTGGTGAAGAGGACGGGGAAGACTTCGCCGGCGCGGGTGAGTTCGTCGCAGAGGGGCCCGAGGCGGCGGTCCATGCGGTTTTGGCGGTGGTTCCAGAAAGCCTGGATGAAGGCGTGGACGTGGGGGTCGTCGGAGGCGAGGGTGATGCCGCCGGCGACGGCGTAGGAGCGGGTGAGGGTGACGAGTCTGCGGATGAAGAAGTTACGGCGCCAGGCTTCGAGGGTTTGTTCGAGGTCGGCGTATTTGTCTGCCCAGGGGCGGTCGGCTGGTCCGGAGCCGGAGAGGGATTCCCAGCCAGGGGAGTCGTCGACTCGGACGGAGACAGCGGCAAGGGCAGCGGCGTTGGCGTCGGTGCGGATCTCGCTGATGACGTCAGCGAAGAGGAAGTTGGCAAGTCGTT
>CAZEQC010000211.1:1624-4484 GCA_964514285.1 uncultured Anaerolineales bacterium
TGTCTGCCCAGGGGCGGTCGTGGGGTCCGGATCCGCTGAGGGATTCCCAGCCGGGTGAGTCGTCGACTCGGACGGAGACGGAGGCAAGTCTCTGTTGCACCAGGTCCTCGATGGTGTCGCCGAGGAGGAGGGCTGTGAGGCGCTTGGCGAGGCGGTGTCTTAGGTTCATGGGCGATCCTGGGCTGTGTGATGCGGCGTGATCGGATTCAAGGGGCCCCGGTGACTGCGTCGACCCGGGTGACCGCGTCGACCCGGGTGACTGCGTCGACCCGGGTGTCGCGTGGGCGCTGGCAGCCGGGTGAGCGGGCGCCTGGGAGCGCGACGTGGCAGCGCGGAGAGCAAATCAACAGAAGAGAGAAGATGTGCAGGTGACTGCGTCGACCCGGGTGACCGCGTCGACCCGGGTGACCGCGTCGACCCGGGTGACTGCGTCGACCCGGTGGCAGGGTCATAGCGTTCCCTTGACACGTGTGACATAATGAGCTTCATCATCATCCCTCTGGCTAGTGACTGCTTGGTCACCGGGGTGCCCGCCCGGGTGAGGGGGATCATGGCTGCTTGGTCACCAAGCTGCGTCATCGATGGCCTCCAGTGGATCGCCGGTTTCGACGGCGTTGGATGCGACGTACGAATCGGTGGCAGTGAAGCTCCGCGGCTGATTGCCAGATCACCCACAACGGATCGAGATCTGCCAGGCGCCAAGGCCCACCCGGCCCTCGAACCTGCCAGGTCTGGAACCGGAAGCGAGCCGTCAACAGCGATATCTGGAGCCTGCCGATTGATCACGGGCATCCTTCATCCTCCCAGTCCGGTGGTCACGGTGATGATGCGGATGATCTCCGCCACCAGGGCGCCGATGGCGATGCGGATCAGCCAGGTCTGGCCGTTCTCCAGGCGGGCGATGCGCTCCTCGATCCACCAGCCCCAGCTGTCGTCGTAGGGACGGGGGTCCTCGCTGCGGGCGCGGTGGCGGCGGGCCCGGGCGCTGCGGCGAAGCTGCTCGCGCAGCCGCCGCTCGCCGGGTCGCTGATGGGCGCTCATACCATCTCCCTCGGCGCCGAACGGCTCATAGGTCGACCCCCAGCTCGTTGCTCAGCTCGTCCAAAGCCTGGGCGACGGCGCCGGAGATGCCGTCGGCGGCGTCGCCGGAGAGGGCGCGCTGGTCGCGCAGGAGGCGGCCCAGGCGGCTGGCGTTCTGGCCGTGGATGCGGAGCAGGTGGGACAGCTCGCCAATGCCCACGTCCCCAGCCTCGAGCACGGCCTCAATGTAGGCATCGAGGCGGATCTGGCGCTGGTAGAGGTTGTCGATGATGGCATCGATGGAGCAATCCTCCGGCAGGTCCGAGGCCGCGTAGAAGCCGTGCTTGAGGGCGTTCTGGTTCCCCTCGGGGGCGCCGACACGCTTCTCGGTGCCGCCGTGGGCGGCGCAGCGCGGGGGGTTGGTGCCGTGGACGGCCCAGGCCCGGCAGGGCGTTCCATCCCGGCAATCGGCAGTGCAGCGACGGCTGATGGCGTCACCTCCTTCGGGGGCCGATGGCCGGGCAGGGTGCCAATCCTCCCGGCACCTGGCCCCCTCAGCATAGAAAAAAGGGTGCCCCAGGAGCAGCCTCTGGCCGGAGGCTCCTCCCGTGCGTGGACTGACGTCCACGCGATTGGCACCCTTTTTTCTGCGGTTGTCCGGGAGGCTCGGGGCTGGCCCCGGCGCTTCCCGGTGCTTCCTGAGCCAAGTGTACCACATGGGCAATCGTTTGTCAAGAGGGTAATTTTGCGATATTATTTGGGAAATAGCGGCCAAATTTGGGATATTCGCTCGCAACCAACGGTCGCTTCTGGCGTCGAGACGCTGATCGCCTCCTCCAAGCCCTCGTTTCGAGGGCGGTCTGTGCCGATGGAGGTGCCGCGCCCGACGCCTCCGGAGACGGGGGCTGCCAGCACGTGGCGCAGCTGTTATCTCTCGTGGCAGAAGACAACGGTCTGCTGCGAAAGCCCACCAGAGCCCGCACTGGCGTCAGCGGTTCGATAGACGTATAATGCTCTACATACGCGCGCCCGGCGAGGGTCGCCCCGACGGGGAGGAGGGTACAGGTATGAGCGGCAACCGAATCGAAGGTCAGGTGAAGTGGTTCGATCCAGAGAAGGGCTACGGCTTCATCCAGCGCCAGGGAGGAAGCGACGTCTACGTCCACATCCGGGAGGTCTGGCAAGCCGGCCTCGACCGGCTGGAGGAGGGTCAGCTCGTCACCTTCACCATCCGGACCAACGCCAAGGGTCCGCGGGCCCAGGAGATCGAGCCCATGGAGAAGGCCGTTCCCGGGGCCTCGGAGCTGGCCACCACAGAGACGAGCTTCACCATCGACGCCGACTACCTCGCCGAGGGATACTTCCAGGACGAGGAGCGGGAGACCCTGCGCCCGGAGGTGGTGGACGAGCTTGCCATCAACGTGGCGAAGGTGCTGGGCACCGCGGACCCACCCACCTCGATGCGTCAGCTGCGTCGTCTCCTCGACAAGGCCCGAGCCATCGACGCCCGGCTGGACGAAGGGGCGAGCTTCGACGAGATGCGGGACGATGTCGCCGGCCTGAAGCAGCGGGCCGCCGCGCAGGTCGACCAGGGCCTGCTGCCCGAGGTGTTCCAGAGCTTCATCGACCGGAACGTGGCGCTGGCGCTCCGAGACGAGCGCAGCTTCCGCGACGGTTTCCTGCCGCACCTCCAAAGCGTCCTGGCGTACTTCATCTACCTCTTCTGAACCGAGGCGGAGCCAAATCGCGCCAACGCTCGCGCTCGCTCCTGCATCACGAGTGAGCAGCCGATCGGATGAATCCGACGGCTGTCACGGTAAACCTGTTGAAACAGGTTCGG
>CAZEQC010000212.1:0-4464 GCA_964514285.1 uncultured Anaerolineales bacterium
ACGCCGACTTCTTCTCCTTCGGCACCAACGACCTGACGCAGATGACCTACGGCTACAGCCGCGACGACGCCGAGGGGAAGTTCCTCCTCAAGTACGTCGAGGGCTTCGACACCGGCGAGGTCGACGCTCAGGGCAAGCCGATCAAGGACCAGGTCCTGGCCTTCAACCCCTTCCAGCGGTTGGATGAGGAGGGCGTGGGCCGCTTGGTGGCTATGTGCGTGGAGGAGGGCCGCGAGGCGAAGCCGGAGCTGGAGATCGGCATCTGCGGCGAGCACGGCGGCGAGCCGCACTCCATCGACTTCTGCCACCGGGTCGGGCTGGACTATGTGAGCTGCTCGCCCTTCCGCGTGCCGGTGGCGCGGCTCGCGGCTGCCCAGGCCACCTTGCGGCACCGCGAGGACGCCTAGCGACGGGTGAGTCGTCGGGCTCCCTAAGGGGTCGTCCTGGCCGGAGCCCATAGGATGAATGGTTGGAGAGGCTGGTGACGGCAAGTTGCCAGCCTCTTTCCTTACTGCAGCTGGAACGCACCACCGAGGTGCGTCGTACCACAGGCCGACCAGCAGCCTCCAAGAACGAGGAGATCCGATGAACACGAAGAGACACCTCACCAGATCGCTGCTCCTTTCCGGCGTGCTGGCCGTTTCCCTGGGAGCGATCGGCAAGACCGCTCTGACGTGGGCGAAGGCCAGCAGGGCCTCCCGTGCTGAGGCCTCCTATGATGACATAGACGCCTACGTCCAACGGCAGATGGACCGCCTCAACCTGCCCGGGGCGGCTCTCGCCATCGTCGAGGGCGACGAGATCGTCCATCAGCGCGGCTTCGGCCGCGCCCGTCCCGGCGGTGAGGCGCCCTCCCCGCAGACGCCATTTCCCATCGGCTCCCTCACCAAATCGTTCACCGCCCTGGCCGTGATGCAGCTCGTCGAGGCCGGCGAGGTCGACCTGGACGCCCCCGTCCAGCGCTACCTGCCCTGGTTCCGGGTGGCGGACCCGGAGGCGTCCGCTCAGATCACCGTGCGTCACTTGTTGAACCAGACCAGCGGCCTCTCCACAGCGTCCGGATGGATCCCCCTGGCCGACTTCGACGAGAGACCGGGCGCCGTCGAGCGTCAGGCTCGTGAGCTATCGACGGTCGACCTCGCGCATCCGCCCGGCTCCGCCTTCGAGTACACCAACGCGAACTACAACCTGCTGGGGTTGATCGTCGAGGCCGTCAGCGGTCAATCGTACGCGGACACCATCCAGGACCACATCTTCGCCCCGCTGGCCATGGGCCACAGCACCACCTCCCAGGCCGAGGCGAGACGAGACGGCCTGGCGGTGGGCCACCGGTTCTGGTTCTGGCTCCCCGTCGCCGCGCCCGATCTTCCCATGCCGCGGGGCTCCCTCCCCTCGGGCCAGCTCATCGCCAGCGCGGAGGATATGGCCCACTATATGATCGCTCTGTTGAACGGCGGGCGCTACGGGGACGCTCAGATCCTCTCGGAGGCCGGCATCGCCGAGCTGCACCGCGGGGTGGCGGAGCACGTGGCGATGGGCATGTCGATGGGGCGGTATGGCATGGGCTGGTACGTCGGCGAGATCGGCGGGACGAAGGCCGTCTGGCACACCGGCACGGTGCCCGACGTCTCCACGTATATGGCGCTCCTGCCCGGGCAGGAGAGGGGCGTGGTCCTGCTGATCAACGCCGGCCACTTTATGATGGAGCCCGTCACGAGCGAGGTGGGGCAGGGCCTGGCCACACTGCTGGCCGGCGAGCAGCCCGCTCCGATGCAGCTTAGCTTCGTCCCCTGGTTGATGCGCGGCCTGCTGCTCATCCCGCTCCTCCAGGCTATCGGTGTCGTCGCCACGCTGCGGCGGCTGCGCCGCTGGCGGCAGGATCCGACGAGCCGCCCCAGCGGTGGACGCACGTGGGGGCTCCACGTCCTGCTCCCGCTGATCCCCAATCTGTTGATGGCGCTGACCCTGATCCCCATGCTGAGCGCCATGCGGGGTTTCTGGAGGCTCTTCATGCCGGACGTCTCGTGGATCGCCAGGATCTGTGGCAGCTTCGCCGGGGTCTGGGCCCTCGTGCGCACCGGGCTGGTGCTGCGCGCCCTGCGCATGCCGGAGGCGTGAGGATAGGCGCCGCTCCAACGGCGCTATGCCCTCCTTTCCCCGTTCCCGCTGGCTGCTATCGCTGGATTAGCAATCCAGCGGCGCTCCGCAGGAGCGCACAGACGCGCCCGTTCTGCCGCCCCTCCGGCAGCCGGCGGATATCGGATCCGCGAATCCCGCTCTTTCGCTCCGCTCCCTCTCGATCCGTGATCCAAGGGCTGTCCGACACGTCGGAGGGTGACAGGTTGCCCTCGACGCTCACCGTAGCCTGCCGCCTGCGGCGGCCCGTGGATTACGAATCCACGGGGAGCGTGGGGATGCGGCGGCCCGTGAATTGCGAGTTCACGGCAAGCGTAGGGATGCGACATAACGAGGGAGGGACATGACGATGCAACCAGCTTCATCGCAGATCGTGCTCCTGGGCACCGGGACGCCGAACGCCGACCCGGCGCGCTCCGGCCCGGCCGTGGCCATCGTCGTCGACGGGACGCCCTACCTGGTGGACGCGGGGCCGGGCGTGGTGCGGCGCGCTGCCGCCGCCCATCAGGCGGGCATGGTGGGCCTCGCGCCGGATCGACTGAGCCGCGTCTTCCTCACCCATCTGCACTCGGACCACACCGCCGGCCTCCCCGACCTGCTGCTCACGCCGTGGGTTATGGGACGGCGCGCGCCACTGGCGGTCTACGGCCCGCCGGGGGTCGAGCGTATGACGGAGCACCTCCTGGCCGCCTACCGCGAGGACGTGCGTGAGCGGCTGGAGGGCCCGGAGCCGGCCAACGCCACCGGCTGGCGTGCGCAGGCGGTGGAGATCGAGCCGGGGGTCGTTTACCAGGACCAGAACGTCACCGTAGAGGCCTTCCCCGTGGAGCACGGCTCCTGGCCGGCCTTCGGCTACCGCTTCGAGACCCCGGACCGGACCATCGTCATCTCCGGCGACACGGCGGCCCCGGAACAGAACCTGGCGGCCTACCGGAGCTGCGACGTGCTGATCCACGAGGTCCAGTCGTCCGCCGGGCTGGCCCGGCGCTCCCCGGCATGGCGGCGCTACCATGCGGCCTACCACACCTCCGCGCAGGAGCTGGCGGAGGCAGCGTCCCTGGCCCGGCCCGGCCTGCTGATCCTCTACCACCAGCTCTTCCACGGCGTCAGCGAGGAGGCGCTGCTCGAGGAGCTGCGGCAGAGGTACGACGGGGCGGTTGTCTCCGGCCGGGACCTGGAGGTCTATTGACCGGGCGCAACGGAGGCCCGCACGGCGTGTTTCAACATCTGCAGATAGCGGCAGGTAGGGAGACCCGCCTTTTCGCGACAGCATACCGATGGAGGGTTCACACGTGACGAAACACGCGTTCGACGCGTTGGAGGCAGCGAAGCGCCATCTGAGGCGGAAGATAGAGGAAGATCAAGAACGTCACAACTACGTGGTCCTGTGGCGCCACTACGACGATGGCGAACGACAGTGGGACAGGTACCACCTAATGACCCGGGCCTCAGCGAGGATGGTGATGATGTCGATACCCATGGACGAGCCCGACTGCAAGCGGGCCAAGGTCTGCAGCTTGGAGAGCGAGGAGGAGGTGACGGAGCTGGGGAACTACCCATGGAGCCGCCCTTCCTAGGGCCGGCCCTCCCCGCCCCATGCACGCCGCCCCCAGGCCCTCCTTGGAGATCCAACGACAGGATGACGCCAGCGGCAGGCATAGACGCCTGCCCTATAGCTTCTAAGAAGAGAGACCTGACGAGCAGACGTCGGACATCCTGCCGGAGACGCCTTCGTCTGAAGACGGGCATCCAGCCGTGAGGGGCTCTACCCGCGAGTACACACAGGCAGATTCCCGAAGTGTTCGCGTAAGGAGGAGGAACCATGACCGACAGCACCTACGACGTCGCCATCGTCACCGACAGCACGTGCGACATACCGCCCGAGCTGGTGGAGCAGTACCGCCTGACCGTCGTTCCCCTGTACGTCCTCTGGGGCGACGACCAGCTGATCGACGGCGTGGATATCGACGAGGAGGCTTTCTTCGCCCGCTTACCCAATGATCCCGTCCACCCCAAGACGTCCCAGCCGACGCCGAGGGACTTCCTACACGTTTTCGAGGCGCTGGACGCCCGGGAGATGCTCGTCATCGCCCTCAGCAAGGCCCTTAGCGGCACGTACGAGTCGGCCTGCCAGGCGCGGGAGGCGGTCGACGTGCCCGTGCACGTGGTCGACTCCCGCTCGCTCAGCATGGGGCTGGGGTGGCAGGTGCTGGCGGCGGCGCGGGCCCGCGAGGATGGTGCCGACGTCGAGGGGATGATAGCCGCCGCAGAGCGGGTGCGCGAGAGGATGAGCCTGCTGCTGACCGTCGACACGCTGGAGTACCTCCA
>CAZEQC010000213.1:0-2662 GCA_964514285.1 uncultured Anaerolineales bacterium
TGGTTTCAATCCCTCGATCGGGATTCTGTCTCCTCATACCGACCCAAACCCGACCAGCAAGAACAAGTATACCACGAGTTTCAATCCCTCGATCGGGATTCTGTCTCCTCATACTGCTCGCGCCCTTGTGGGCAGTGTGCTCCACGGAGGGTCGATCTGTGGCGTTTCTGTGGGTCTGATGCCCCACGATCGCCCGCTCTCCGCCTGAATACTGGTCATGATACACCACTTCCTCACTTTTCGCGAGCGCGAGCACGTCGGCGCTGCCTCCGCTGGAGCTCGCCAGGCATTCTACCCCCGCTGCCCCCATCATTGGGGTCGGCGTGAGGGCGAAACCCACATATGGGGTCTCAACGGCCAATCGACCTGGCGAGCGCCTCCCCAGGCTCGCCGGGGTGCTTCGCCGCTCGCAGGCCGGGCGGGAAAAAAAGAGCTCTCCGATCAGAACTTCCTCCTGGGTGTCATACGATGAAGAGCTGCCGCTCCTCCGGCGCGGCGGAACCGATGGTCTCCACGTCGTCCACGCACGCCGCGCAGAGGGGGTAGAACCGCAGGCTGTCCGCCTCCGGATCCAGGAGCGCCTCCAGCTTCTCATCCAGCGCCAGGCGCTCCTTGTCGCTGAGATAGCACTCGAATAGGCTGTACTGGGTCCATTGACCGAAGCCGCAGAGGGTCTTGTGCACCTTGCGACGTCGGCGGTCGCTGGGGATGTCGTAGGCGATCACGTACAGCCGGCGATCTGGCCTGCGCGGCATCGTCAGCAAAGCGGCATCGTTAGCAGAGCGGCATCATCAGCAGAGCGGCATCATCAGCAGAGCGGCATCATCAGCGCACCATAAAGGGCTCGAAGGTGTCAATCTCGCCGCTGAGCCACTTGGCGATCAACCGAACCTCCAGCTCCAGGCAGCGCCGGTAGCTGGCCCGGTAGTCAAAGGTGGGATGCGTGATCTCTGTGTTGAGCCGCTCCTCGAACTTGGTCAGGAACGTGCGCCGTCCATCGTCGCTCAGCCGCCAGGCGCCGAACCGCTCCGTGAAGTCACTCTCCGTCAGCATGCGGTTGTTGAGCAGCGTCAGCACCACCGAGTCGACCACCACTGGGCGGAAGGGCTCCACCACGTCCAGCGCCAGGGCCGGTTTGCCGAACTGGGACGAGTGGAGGTAGCCTACGTAGGGATCCAGCCCCACGAGGCTGACGGCCGACGCCGTCTGATTGGTGAGCAGTACGTACCCAAAGGAGAGAAGGGCGTTCACCGGGTCGCGGGGCGGGCGCTTGCTGCGACGCTCGAAGGTCCATCCGTCCTTGAGAAGGCGCTGGAAGACGCCGAAGTAAGAGGCAGTCCCGGCACCCTCTAGGCCCAGGAGGGTGCCGTACGCGCTGCCTGCCTGGGGGTCGGATGGGTCGGGGGGAGGCGAGCCCGCCGGGTGACGAACCCGGGTGACTTGCTCCATCATCCCCTTGATGGACTCGGCGGCCTGAGCGATCTGAGGGTCGTCGCGCTTGCGGTTGGCGCGCATCAAGAGGGTGCGCATATTGGCCAGCTTGCCGTAGACGAAGAGCTTGGCGAGTTCCAGCGCTCGCGTCGGGTTGTTGTGGGCGCGGTGCTGCTCCAGACGGATCAGGCTGTTCTTGCCCATGGGCGGCGCCAGGCGGCCCCGGAAGCGGCCGTAATGGGAGCAGAAGCAGACGTCCACCTCCTGCTCCAGGAGGGCTGCAAGGGCGGGGCTGGTGAGTGTGGCGTCGCCGTAGACCACCACCTGGGTCACCTTGATGAGCGGTACGCGCACCTTTCGGCGCGGCTTGCCCGTCTCCTCGTCCTTCGGGATGTGGACCAGGAGCGTATCGCCGTCCTTCTTGACCAACGAGCGCCGTTCGGTGATGTATAGCGTCGTCATACTTCCAGATATCTCCAACGTCGTCATACTGCGGCGTGGGCCGGATGGGTCGAGGCGGTCACCGGGTCGACGCGGTCACCGGGTCGACGCGGTCACCGGGGACGATCACGCTCGGCCTCGCGAGAGCATGGTCACCTCCCGGGGAAGACAGATCTCCTCCAGGGAGCAGTCGTGGCACTTGGCGCGCTGGTCGATGGGGGGCGGCATGCGGCCCTCCTTCAACAGCTCGAAGGCGCGGGCTACGGTGGCTCGCGTGCGCTCCCGCAGCTGCGGCGTGATCTCGACCGTCACCCGGCGGCGGGAGCGCCAGTAGAAGATTTGGCCTTCCTCGACCGGTCGGCCGGTCCGCTCCTCCAGGCAGATAGCCTGGGCACAAAGCTGGACCTGGTCATTGAGCCAGCGGCCCCTCTTGCCGCGCTTGTACTCCACCGGTCTGAAGCGCCCTCGCTGCTCCTCAACCAGGTCGGCGAAGCCGCAGACACGAAGCTTGTCCGACCAGAGGTAGACGCGGCGATGGAGGATCGACGTGCCGTCGCGCTCGGTCCCGGCGTCGTGCACCCGCCGGTGCTGATGAATCCCCTCCAGGACGGGGGCGTTGACCGTCATCTCGGCCTGGACGAACATCAGCCAGAAGCGGCGCTCGCAGTAGGCGAGCTGGTTGAGCATCGAGATGGGCAGATAGTCTGGCGTTTCCATAAGCGAAGCGGCATCATGAGCGAAGCGGCATCATAAGCGAAGCGGCATCATAAGCGAAGCGGCATCATAAGCG
>CAZEQC010000213.1:2762-4451 GCA_964514285.1 uncultured Anaerolineales bacterium
AGCGAAGCGGCATCATAAGCGAAGCGGCATCATAAGCGAAGCGGCATCATAAGCGAAGCGGCATGCTTGCCCTTGCTCCTAAGGGATCGTCAGATCCCGCCAATAGCAACCGAGCCTTCCATACGCCGGCACTGGCCCATGCCCATGGTCGTCTTCATACCCACGCCGGTGTAGAAGGCGATGTTGGCCAGGGCGTTGAGCTGCCAGCGCTTCGCCTTGTCATCGTTCATCAGGCCGTAGAGGACGCGTCCCACGAAACCGATCTGCAGCGAGCGGCCGAGGTGGAGCATCTGGGTGTTGAGGTCGTCGATGCGCTTGATCACCACGTTCTCCTCGAGGTAGGCCCGCAGGTCGCGGCGGTCGATCTGGAATCCCTCCGGTGCCAGATGGTTCCACGACCGCGCCAGGCTGCCGAAGACGGTCTCCGGCCGAGGCAGGACCATCACCTTCTTTCCCCAGGCTTTCTGCCCGAAGCCGAAGGCGGTGGGCGAGACGAAAGCGAGGCGGATCTCGTCGCTGGATCCTGCCCTGCGGACCAGGCGTGACCAGGTGGTGTGCCCGGCCCAGGGGTGCCCCTCCCGGGTGCTGCAGATCTCCTTGATCAAGAGCTGGGCGCTGCCGAGGCGCATGATGGGTTGGCCTCCAGCCTGGAGGAAGCGGGCCATGAAACGTTCGTAGAGGGGGCCGAAGAGGGTGGTGAAGCGGAGCCAGTAGGTCTCGTGGGGCGAGAGGTGGAGGCGTCCATCCCGGGCCGGCGGCGTGCCGTGGAGCATCGAGACCGTGAAGGGGCGCACAGGCGCGTTGGGGATGTGGAGCGCGTCGGCCAGGGCCTGGTCGGCCTCGCGCACAGTCTTGAGGAAGGCGCCGTGGGCCTGGTGGCCCATGGAGGCGCGGACGCTCGTTTTGTGCGTCGGCGTCAGGGTGACGACGATGGAGTGGAGGGTGTCCGATTCTCGTTTCATAGTCGGCTCCTTGGGCAGTGATCAGTTGTCGGTGACCGGTGTCCTTCTCGTTGTGTTTAGTCTCCCGACTAGCCGCTTTCGTCTCCCGGCGCCGGGGGCAGGAGGAGGTCGGCAAGATTCACCTGGTAGGCCTCCTCGAAGGCCGCCAGCTGTTGGACGCGGGCGCGGTCGATGGGCCAGCGGGCATCAAGTCCGTCCTGGGAGAGCGAGCACAGGGTCTTGGTCCAGGATCCATCGAAGGCGGTCTCGCGGACTATGACGGCGACGACGTCGGGGTCCCGCAGGTCGCCGTCGGCGGGCGGGCTGATGGGGAAGGGAGCTTCGAGCAGGGCGATCAGCTTGGCCCAACCCGGATGCTGGCCCTGACGGGCCGCATGGTAGCGGTCGAGCAATTCCAGCACGTGGTCGGCGGCCCGGCGCACGGCTCTGGCCGTCCGGCGGGTGACGTCCCGCGTCTGGTCACTGGCCAGGGTGATCAGCAGGTACTGGTAGGGGACGAGGGCATCCGTGGCCCGATGATAGGCCAGTTCCTCCATCTCGCCGGCGACGCTCCAGTTGCGAACCCAGGGGCAGTCGGAGGCCGTGCCCTCGTAGAGGGCGCGCAGGAGCATCTCGACGGCTTCCGTGTCGGGGGTTTTGCGCATGGTTGACCTCCTCAGATGATGATGGCCTCGCCCGCCAGGCGGTCCTTCATCCAGAAGGTGCCGCGGAGCTCGGCGTGGGCTTG
>CAZEQC010000214.1:0-4405 GCA_964514285.1 uncultured Anaerolineales bacterium
ATCAACGCGGTGCAGCATCGCGTGCCGCTGACGCTGGTCGTCATGGACAACGGATGGACGGCTATGACGGGCATGCAGACGAACCCGGGCACCGAGGAGGCGCTTCAACCAGCTGGGAACCGTCAGGTCGACCTGGCGGAGCTGGTCCCGGCGATGGGGGTGGAGCACTTCTTCGTCGTGGATCCGTATGAGCTGGAGAAGGCCACCGAGGTGGTGGAGGAGGCGCTGGGATTGCCGGGGGTCAAGGTGATCCTGTCGCGAGGGGAGTGTGCCATTCAGGCGCAGCGCCGCGGGATCGAGATCGGCAAGATCGAGGTGGATGTCGAGGCCTGTACACTCTGTCGACGATGTATCACCGTCACGGGATGCCCGGCCATCAGTCTAGGAGAGGACGCGGTGGTGATCGACGAGGCCCTGTGCAACGGCTGCGGCCTCTGCGCACAGGTCTGTCCCTTTGATGCGATTGAGTGGGTTGGCGAGTCAGCGATAGAGCGAGCGGCTTAGCTTCGCACGCTTGGCGAGTCAGCGAGTTCCAGCTTGTCCTGGGCGCTGTGTGAGGACAAGCGATGAAGGTGGAGGTGAGATGAGTCGTTTACGTTTTACGGATCATGCAGTAGGTGACGCGGAGCGCGCTGCGGAGAGCACGACCTATGACGTCTTCATCGTCGGGGTCGGCGGCCAGGGGGTAGTGACCTTGGGGGATTTGATCGCGGAGGCGGCGATGGAGGCGGGGTTGCCCGTCAACGTCTATCCCACCAAGGGCATGGCGCAGCGAGGGGGCAGTGTGACGGTCCAGGCCCGTCTGGGGCGTCAGGTGGCCGGCCCGGAGATCCCGGAGCGGAAGGCGGATTTGGTCATCGCCATGGAGCGCTCGGAGGCGCTCAAAGCGGTGCGGTATGTGCGGCCGGGCGGCGATTTCCTCCTTTATGGCCACGTCTGGGAGCCGACGAAGGTGATGTTGGGGCGGGCGGACTACCCGACGCTGGAGCAGGTGCGCGAGAAGGTCCGCGAGGCAGGGGCCGAGCTGCACGATGTGGATCCCCAGCGGCTGCCGCGGCGCGACGGGCGGCCGCTCCCGGCCAATGTCTACGTCCTGGGGGCGGCGGTGGGCTGCACCGCGCTGGGGCGCTTGCTCGACCCGGAGGCGACGGCGGAGGTGGTCGCGGGCCGCTGGGAGCGATACGCGGCGGTCAACGAGGCGGCATTCAGGGCCGGGCTCGAGGTAGACGCCGATGGGGCGTGAAGCGGGCGAAGCCAAGGAAGCGCAGCGGCCCAAGGACGCGAAGCGGCTCAAGCCGCTGGCCAGCCTGGAACGCCTCTTCTACCCGCGCGGCGTGGCCGTCATCGGCTCCGCCTCGGAGGGGAAGATGGGCTACGAGCTGATCGGCCAGATGCGCGGCGACCAGATCTCTGACGGACCCAGCACGGTGTCAGAAAGCCCACCAGTCTTCGAGGCCGAAGGGCCACGAGTTTTCGCCGTTAACCCCAAAGCCCAGGGCGCCCTGGGGGCGCGGGGCTACGACGCGGTGGCCAAGATCGAGCAGCCCGTCGACCTGGCCGTCATCGCCTCGCCGCCCTCCACCGTGCCGGCCGTGCTACGCGACTGCGGCGAGGCCGGGGTCGCGGCGGCGGCCATCATCACCGCCGGCTTCTCGGAGATCGGTAACGACGAGGCGGAGCGTCAGGTGGTGGAGGCCGCCCAGCGGAGCGAGGTGCGCTTCGTGGGGCCCAACTGCGCCGGCATCGTCAACACCGCCCACGGCCTCTATCCCACCCTGGAGACGCGCCCGCCGGCCGGGCGCGTCGCGGTGGTAGCCCAGAGCGGCGCCATCGGCGGCATGGTCTTGGCCTGGGCGAAGCAGTACCGGCTGGGCATCTCCAAGTTCGTCAGCTACGGCAACGCGGCCGACCTGAACGAGATCGACCTGCTCTGGTACCTGGCCGACGATCCGGAGACGGACGTCATCGCCCTCTACATCGAGAGCGTGGCCGACGGGCGGCGCTTCATGGAGGCGGTGCGCGCCTGTACGGCCCGCAAGCCGGTGGTGGTGATCAAGGCCGGGCGCACGGAGGCCGGGCAGCGGGCTACCCTCTCCCACACCGGATCCATGGCCGGCGCCGACCGGGTCTACGACGCGGCGCTGCGGCAGTGCGGGGCGCTCCGCGTACGGAGTGTGGAGGAGATGTTCGACGCCTGCAAGGCGTTTGTCAGCCTCCCACCGGATTTGGGGCGTCGGGTGGCCATCGTCACCAACTCCGGCGGCCCCGGCGTGCTGGCCGCGGACCGCGGCGAGGAGGTGGGGCTCGACATGCGGCGGCCCGGCCCTGCCGTCCAGGAAACCTTGAGCGCGTTCCTGCCCGGGCACTGCGCCCTGGAGAACCCCGTCGATCTGACCGTCCAGGGGACCGGCGAGTGGTACCGGCGGGCGCTGTTGGCCCTGTTGGAGACGGGGGATAGACGCCATCCCGGGGATAGACGTCATTCCGGGAATAGACGTCATTCCGGGAATAGACGTCATTCCTACGACGCCGCGGTGGCCATCAACGTCTCCACGCCCTATCTGGACCACGTCGATCTGGCGCAGGGCGTCATCGACGCCGCGGAGGAGGTTGCCGCGCAGGAGGGATCGAGGAAGGCCGTGGTGGCCGCCTTCCTGCCGGAGGAGATCGTGGCGGAGAGCGTGGCCTTGCTGGAGGAGCACGGCGTGCCCAACTTCGCCACCGGCGAGCGGGCCGTGGCCGCCCTGAGCCTCGTCAGTCGATTTGAGGCCCAGCCAGGTGCCTTGCACTTGGCGGAGCCGTCGTCGACGTGCGAGGCACCTAAGAGCCTTGGATCTATGTTGGAGCCCCAGGCCATGGCGTGGCTGGCGGAGAACGACATCCCCGTGCCGCCGTTCCGCTTCGTCGAGACCGGGGATAGACGCCATCCCGGGGATAGACGCCATCCCGGGGACAAGCGCCATCCCGAGGAGGAGGCGGTGGCGGTCTGTCGGGAGCTGGGCTATCCGGTGGCGATGAAGGTCGTATCGCCCCAGATCCTCCACAAGTCCGACGTCGGCGGGGTGATCCTGGGCGTGGAGGACGACGAGGCCGCCCGCCGGGCCTTCCGGCAGCTGGCGGAGGTCGGGGCCGGCAGGGATTTCCGCGGGGTGGTCATCTATCCCATGGTCGAGGGCGGGCAAGAGGTCCTCCTGGGGCTCTCCCGGGACCCCCAGTTTGGCCCCGTGGTCGCCTTTGGGCTGGGCGGCATCTACACCGAGATCTGGCAGGACGTCGCCCTGCGGGTGGCGCCCATCGACCGGGACGAGGCGCGGGAGATGATGGGCGAGCTCACGTCCCTCCCGCTGTTGGAGGGCGCGCGGGGCGAGCCGCCGCGCGATCTGGACGCCCTGGCCGACGTGCTGGCCAGGTTTTCGCAGCTTCCCTTCCGCTATCCGGCGATTCAGGAGCTCGATCTGAACCCGGTCTTCCTCTTCCGGGAGGGGGAAGGGTTGCTGGTGGGAGACGTTCGAGTGATAACGGAGTGACATCGCTGATGACAGACCATGACTGCTGCGTGGAACCGCAAACCGGGCTAGAGGCGCTGAAGCCGTACGTCCCCGGCACCCCGATCGAGGAGGTGCAGCGGGCGTACGGGTTGGAGGATGTGATCAAGCTGGCGTCCAACGAGAACCCCCTCGGGCCGTCGCCCAAGGCTCTGGAGGCGATCCGCCAGGCGCTGCCCAAGCTCAACCTCTACCCGGATGGGCAGAGCTACTACCTGCGGCAGGCGCTGGCCGAGTTCCTGGACGTGGGGCCGGATCTCGTGACCGTGGGCAACGGGGCTGACGGGATCATCATGCAGACCTGTATGGCCTATCTGGACGAGGGCGACGAGGTGATCGTCAGTGCCTCCTCTTTTCCCGTCTACGACATTTATGCGCACGTTATGCGCGCCGAGCTGGTGAAGACGCCCTTGACGAAGGACTACCGGCTCGACCTGGACGCCATGGCGGAGGCCATCACGCCGCGAACCAAGCTGGTCTTCGTCTGCAACCCCAACAACCCCACAGGGACCATCGTCACCGCCGACGAGGTGACGGCCTTTGTGGAGCACGTGCCCGACGATGTGTTGGTGATCTTCGACGAGGCCTACTACGAGCTGGTGGGCGCCGAGGACTATCCGCAGACGCTGGACTACGTTCACCGAGGGCGCTGCAACGTGCTGATCATGCGCACCTTCTCCAAGGTCTTCGGCCTGGCGGGCATCCGCCTGGGTTACGCCATCGCCGTGCCGGAGGTCCTGACGCCGTTGAACCGCGTCAAGGAGCCTTTCGCCGTCAACCTGCTGGCGCAGGCCGCCGGCGTGGTCGCCCTGGAAGACCTCGACTACCTGCGCAAGACGGTCGCTGACACTAATACACAA
>CAZEQC010000215.1:0-4305 GCA_964514285.1 uncultured Anaerolineales bacterium
AGGGGCGCAGCAAGCAGCCCACAGTCGACCCAATTCTCCAAATGCGATTGCCCTGGTGAGGCGCGCCAGCCAGCAGGGTAATCGGATAGGAGGCTCGTAGCCCTGTCCTCGAGGGCGAAAGCGGCAGCATAAGCTGGAAGCCTGGCCCGAGACCGACCCCGAGGTGGGGTCTGTGAGCATAGATACCCATAGGCGATTGTCCTGCACCGGCCAGCCGTTCCGTCTGTCTGTAGGGGAAGCGGCGTCGGATCAGCCCAGGGGCACGCGGTAGATCGTCGTCTGCCCCTTTTCGAAGACCGGCTGAAGGAACCGGTCCAGCCTCTGGAGCGCCTGCGCCCCGCTACACGTGCGCTCCTCCGCCCGACAAAGCGCCTCCACGTAGCGACGCTCCGGCGGCCCGACCACGACGTAGTCCACCTCCCAGCGGTGGAGCCTATCCAGGACCTGCTGACGGCTCGGGGCCGTGTAGATCGTCGCGATGTCCGGCTCTCGTTTACCCTGCTCCACGTAGCTCCCTCGCCACTGGCTCTCGTGCACCGCCCAGCCGAGGACCGCCGGATAGCCGGTGAAAGCGCTGATCCGTCCCTCGTAGTCATAACTTTTGCCAGGGGCCTCCAGGATCACCGGCACGCCCTCCGCGTGGGCCCGCAGCCACTCGATCGCCGCCCAGTCGTCCGGATGGTTCCGGGCGATGTTGGCTGCCCCGTTCAGATTCGGCGACTGCCGGAAGCCGTCCACGCGGCTGTAGCTGGCCATTAGCGGATAGACCAGGCCGCCCGCCGTCAGCAGTGCAATCCCCACCGTAAAGACGGTCTGCACCGCTGTGCCGATCCGCCCGTCGACGCTTCGCAGTATCCACCAGACGCCGAACGCGCTGGCGCAGCCCAGCATCACCCAAGCCTGGTAGTAGAACTTGAAGATCGTGTTCATGCGCACCCCGAAGCTGTCGCGCAGGTAGAAGAACTCCACCACGTACGTCAGACCCAGGCCACAGAGGAAGAGGAGCGAGGCAAACCGCGCGCTGCCGGCCCCGCCGCTCTCGACCGACGGTTCCTCTTGTTCCTTCCCCGGCAGCAGCGTGCTGACGGCCCCGCCGGCGATCAACAGCGACAGCGTCAGGAACAGCCAGGGATCGCGCAGCCGGGCTCTGACGATCGCCCGCAGCGCGGCGCCCAGGCCCGCCTCGCCGACCGCCTGCTGGATCCGCGGGTCGGCCAGGAGCCGCTGGGCGATCTGGCGCCCGGGCTGGGTCAGTGCCACCGCACCCATGGTCAGCCCCAGCAGCAGCACCGGCGCCGCGGCGCCGGCACCCCACCACCGGGCCAGCGATCCCCAGACGTTGTGTCGCCCCCGCGCCGTCACCAGCCGGGCCAGCAAGAATCCGACGGCCACGAAGATGAACGGCCCGAACATGACCAGGTACTGGGGCAAGCGCGTCGGGGCCAGCAGATAGGGTACCACGCCGCCGGCCTGGGAGCTGAAGCCGACGTAGAAGGGCAAGTAGAGCACCACGCCGGCCAGCATGAGGCCCGCCCCTAGCACCGCCGCCCGCTGCAAAGTCTCCATCAGCGCCTCGTCGCCCTTCGCGTACCGTCCCACGCCATAGGCCAGCACCACCAGCACCACGTAGATCGGCAGGTCCCACGTGTTCAGGAACCCCAGCGCCCCCAGCCCCAGCGCATAGGCCCCGAACAGGCCCCAGTCCCCGCCCAGCGCATACCCCGCCGGGTTCCGCCACGCCCCGCCGCTTCTCGCCCCCAGGCTCCCGCCGCCATCCTGCCTACCACCCCAGCCCCCGGCTTTCTCCAACGTGCTCCCGACGGCACCCTGCTTTCCCCACTCACTCCCAGCGGATCCGCGATCCGCGGCCCTAGGCGCAGCCCCGCTGCTCCCTGCCTTCTCCGACGTGCTCGCGGCGGATTCGCAATCCGCCGCCCCCCGAATCTCCCGCTGCAGTAGATTGAAGGCCAGCCCTACTGCCACCAGCACGAACGGCAGCGCCAACACGTGCGGATGATTATCCCCCAGCAGAAAGCTGAAGAAAGGGAACTCGTCGATCGGATTGAGGCCCATTGGATCGCCCATCAGATTCCGATCGCGGATCACCCGCGATGCCCGCCACCACCACCAGCCGCCCCCGGGATACCACGACCCCGTCACCTGCCCCGCCTCCATCAGGTCGGGGATGTCGATCCAGCGCCAGAACGCGTTCGGCAGCAGCCCCCGGGCGTAAAACGCCTCCAGCAACCCCTCCAGGTTCCCCATCGCCGCCACGAAGAGTGCCCCCAGCAGGCCATACCGACGGGCCTGGCCCTCGTCGCTGCCCCCGGCTACCAGACTGTGGACCACGCCGAAGGCCCCCGTCAGGGTCAGGGCGAACGTCAGCGCGTCGTACAGCTCGAAGCCCACCCCCGGCAGCGCGCCTGAGAGCCGCGTCATCAGCGCCATCATCACGTAGCCGAAGTAGTAGTAGCTGATGGCGAAGCCGGAGAGCCAGGGATCGTGGGGTGGGAAGGTCGGGCTCTGGAGAATGGCGTTCAGGAAGGCGATTTCCATGAATTTCTCGCCCCCGCTGCTCATAATCTTGTCCGGCGCGTAGGCCCGCAGCCCGGCCCAGGCCAGGAACCCCACGGTGAAGAGGATCTCGACGGTCAGAATCAGCCGGCCGTGCTCCCGCAGGAAGGTCAGCAGCGAGGGCTCCGCCTCCCGCTCCCTCGCCCGGCGCCCCGCGTACCAGGCCAGCGAGACACCCGCCGTCAAGGCCATGGCCATCAGCGCCCCGCCCACCGTGTTGCGCAGATAGCCCAGCGAGGTCCCCAGCCAGAGGATGTAGCTCGTCAGGAGCAGCCCTACCGGCTTGGCGAAGGCGTAGCCCCGCCCGGGGAGCCACTTGAACAGCCGATAGGTCAGGGGCAGGGCGATCAGGCCCAGCACCTGTATCAGCAGCCACCAACTGAAGATCTGCAGCAAGGTCGTTTCCTTTCCGCTCAGGGGCCAGTCATCGGGTCCGTCGTCCTGGCCCGATTGTACCACGCCCCCGGGCCTTTGTCATCCGCACGGCGAACGGAACGCAGCCTGGGCCGTCTGCGGCCCGGATCCTCTACTCCGTACTCCTTGGGTGACCGCGTCGTCTCACTCCCTACCTCCGCATCACCAACGGCATGTAGACCTCCGACCCCACGAGGATCAGGCCGTCCGGTCTGGTCGGATATACCAGCGTGAAGACGTCCACCTCTCCGGTCTCCGTCGTTCCGTTGATCGTCTGCGTCCGATGGTGCTGCCAATCGATCAGCTCAGCGCCCAGGTCATACTCGCCTCCCTTGCTGCCGTGGACCTGTAGCTCCCACTGCCCATCCAGATTGGGAATGGATATGAAGTCCGACTCACGTTTGTTCGGTGCCCACGTATCCGGCATCAGGAGATCGACCGCCGGCGGCAGCTCGAAGCGGCCGTACGTGACCTCCGGGATCTCGTTGACCGCCTCCCCGGCGTCCGGGTCGTATCCCGTCCGCCGGCCCTGCGGATCCACCACCAGCAGGTCGGCCGGGCTCCCCACAAGGCTGACCGCCACGGCCCGCATCCCTTTCCGCTGCTCCACCAGCGTCACGTCGTCGTCGTAATACAGGTCGTCTCCCGGTATCGCCTGGGGGGCGTAATTGTTCGCCGGCCAGGCCGCGTTGGAATCCAGATCGACGCCCTGGGTGTGGTAGGCCCGCCAGGGAAGGTGGGTGCAGTAGAAGCAGTCGTCCTCCATCTCTCGATCCGTGACCTTGTGGGGGCAGCAGACGGCCGGGTCGATGCCCGAGAAAGGCTGCAGCAGCCAGCATAGCTGCTTCACCGGTAGTCCCCAGAAGGGGTAGTCGATGTTGTAGAGATCCCCCTCCTGGCTCTCCGCGTAGCTCGTCGCCGCCTGCCGTGCGTCCTCCTGCCGCACGCGCACAACGGCCCAGTAGTTCTCCTCCTCCCAGAAGAGCGTCTCGGTGATGCTCCTGGTGCGGACCTTACCGAAATCCTCGGCCACCGCGCTGGAGCTCTCCACCACGGCGCCCCCGCCGGCGTACATCCCGCCGTGTATCCAGTAGCTACCCCCCAGCCACGTGGCCACGAAGCCTATGGGGCCGTTGATCAGGCCGGGACCCCGCACCAGCAGGATGTCCCCTCGCTCCAGCTGGCTCAGGTCCATGCCGCTGGGCGCCACGCTGTACAGAGTCTCGATCGACCCGCTCAGATCCTCCGATAGCGGCTCGAGAGCGCCCGTCGCCTCGTCGAGGCGGTGGACCGCGCCGCCGGTGCCGACGTAGAGGG
>CAZEQC010000216.1:0-4296 GCA_964514285.1 uncultured Anaerolineales bacterium
CAGGCGCTGCTGCCCCACGATCCCCGTGAAGGGGAAAATGGCTATCGTGCCTCGGCCGGAATCATACTGTGGTTCTGAGTAACAGGACATAACCTTCCTTGGTGATTGGTAGTGTCAACTTGTCTTGACATTTGGCGTCGGCGTAGCGCTGGGGGTAGACCAGGGTACAGAACTCGATCAGGTGCGCCACGGGGTTCAGCTCCACCGCGTGGGCCTCGCAGCCCAGACGCTGGGCCTCCAGGGGGATGGCCCCACCGCTGGCGAAGGGGTCGAGCACCTTCGGCGCCTCACCGTCGAACTGCTCGCGGATCAGTCGCTTGGCCTCCTCGATCTTGGCCGAGTTGCCGTCCTTGACGTGATCCCAGTCGACGATGGTGGCGATGAGGTCCTCCAGCCACTTGCGCTCCGCCTCGTCCTCGGGGGCGTCCATTAGGGTGGCGAAGACGACAGCACGGCAGGCGGCCAGCGGGCGGCGCGCCCACAAGATGTGGAGAGTGCTGATGTGGCCGTGGCGGATCGATTTCTCCCGTCTCACGGTCCTTCGAATCGCCTCGCACCAGGTGGCAAATCGAGGTCGACGAAGCAGCCGTCCACGTTACGCCTCCCCGGCTTGGCACAACACCTCGGCCCCCAACGGATCACTCAACCACAAGCCTGCCTCCCGCAGTGCAGAGATGACGGGCGACACGGTGGTCAGCAACCCGACCTGCTTGGCTTTCACGATGACCCCGACGGTCCCCGTGAACTCCAATCTGTGGAGTTGGGCAATGCGCCGGGCCAGTGTGTCATCGAGGATTAGGCGGCTATGGGGCCGCTCCAGCCCCAAGGCGATGACTTCGGCTTCTCCTCTTCCCAGGTCCGTCGCCGGGGAGATCGATGAGTCGGAGGCCAAGACCGTGACTTGGAGCCAAGGCAGGGCCGGGATCTTGGGCACGTCGACGCCTCGCTCCGCCCCAGCGCGGAGTTCAGCCCTCACCGCCGGAGGGACTAGGATCTCGCCATAGAGGTGGGCCAACAGGTCCAGCTGCCCCACCAAGTGGAGATACAGCAAGGGGGACGGGTTGGAGATGGTGAGACGCTCAGGCATTAGCGACGTCCTCGGCCAGCCGCTTGGCGTCCAGCGCGAAGGGGGAAACCTGATACCGTCCGAGAGCCAGCAAGAACTCGACTCGCGTGAGCCCCGCTAGCTGTGCTGCTCGTCCCGAGGACAGCTTGCCAAGCTCGTACAGCTTCACCGCTGCCAGCAGCTGCAACTCACGGGCGAAGGATTCAGGCTCCTCCTTAAGGCTGATAAGAGATTCCTCCGGAACTTGCACACAGATCTCAACCGTCATGGGGCACCTCCTCTGCTTCCCTTGAACGACGCGTTCCTCTGTTCCTGCTGATATTGTACCACGTCCTTCGCTCTAGTATACCCCGGCGGAAATCTTCATCCAGTCTATCTGCTCAGAGGGGATCACCAGATCCCCGTCTATGGTGCTGAGAGGCCTCTTCAACCGTTGAAAACCCGGGATCGTGGAAGTGGTGAAGGACTTCCGCTCTGGTGTACTAGAGTAGACTCTGTCACCGTCAATGGTAGGTCACGTCGCAGGGCTCGGCGGCGGCCCGCCAGGCTCCACGATCCACAAAGTAACTGGTCACCCGGACCTCCTCCTCCGGATCCAGCTTGGAGGCCGGATCCGGCATGACCCAGAGCTGCAGTTCGCCAGCGCAGTTGACGACGATGTAGAGCCAGAAGGTCTCGCCCAGCTGCTGGGCCTTCATCCATTCGTTAGGGCTGAGGCGGACGGCGCCCCCCCGGCGCGGCCCTTGACCTCGATGCGGCGGATCTCGCCCTGCGGCCCGTGCGAGCGCACGTCGAAGCCCAGGTTCTCCTCCGACACGTCCTCCAGCCGCCAGCCGCGCTGGCGCTCGTAGGCCATCGCCACCTCCATCCCGATGCGCTCGATCCTCTCGCTGGAGCGCATCCCGCCGCGCTTCTCCTCCTCCGGCTGGGACAGCACGGCCGCCAAGGTGACCACCTCGGGCGTGCGCCGTGAGAGATAGCGCTCCGACTTGACCTCCGCCAGGCGCTGCTCGCGCTTCTCCATCAGCTCGTCCTTGCGCATCTCCTCCCGGCGAATGGCCATCTCCATGTCGGCCCCGGCTTGCTCGCGCCGCACGTAGTCACCGATCTTCTTCATCGAGGCCGAGATGCGGGCTTTGAACGAGCGTTCCAAGTAGCGCTCCTTGATGGCCGCCTCCCGTCGCCTTCGCTCGGCCAGCTCCTCGAGGTAGGGATCGATGCAGTGGTCCAGGCTCCAGTTGATGATCTCACGCTCGGCCTCGATCAGATCGGCCTCAAGATCAGAGAGATCGTTTTGCGTCGTATGACTCGCTTCCTTCAGATTCAATAGCGAGGTAAGCGACCATTGCTCCAGCTCACCGTTCTCATGGTCGAACACAGCAAAGAGGCGCTCCCCCACCCCCTCACCGTGGCCGTCACGGACGCTGCCGCGCAGGATCCAGAGCCTGCCCTGGCGTCCCTCCGGGTCGTAGAAGAGGGCGCCCTCCTGCAGAGCGGGGGCGAAGCGCTCCTCTACCTGATAGCACACCTCCTCGAACAGCGGGTGGTCGGGCGCCACGAACTCGGCGGAGTCCGAAGCGACGCTGTCGTTCTTGGCCCGATCCTCGTGGAAGGTGAAACGGCGGTACCGCTTCTGGGGCTGGCCGAAGCGGCGGCTGAACGCCCGCGGCACGGCCCCCAGCGCGGTGCGCACCCAGTCGATGGTCCACACACCGTCGTCTTTCTCCTCGAGGGAGCCCTCACCCAGGGCGTCGAAGGCCTCCACAAAGAAGTGCTCGATGTAGGCCGGCATCAAGCGACGCTCCTCGGCCTCCCGCTTCCGCTGCCGCACGCGGCTGAAGTCGCTGCGGTCGGTGGCCAGCCCCTCCAGTCGCGCCTTGCGCACCAGCTCGGCGTTGGCGGGATCGTATTGAGCGTCGACCTGGGCCAAAATCTCGTCGAAACTGCGTCGCCGGGCCAGGGCCTGGCGGAACAACTGCTCCAAGCTCTTCCCCTGGGCCACCTCGTCGATGACGTCGAAGACGCTGTCGCTGCCCAGCTCCTTGCGCATCACGTCCAGCTTTTCCAGCAACTTCTCGACGACAGCGCCCTCGCGGGTGTCCGAGGCCACCAGGTTGAAGATGAAGACCTCCCTCTCCTGGCCGTAGCGGTGGATGCGGCCCATGCGCTGCGCCTCGATAGCCAGGCGGAAGCGAAGCGGGTCCGCGTCAAACGAGGGCGCTGCATGCTGGGCCGTGACCTCCACGTTCGCACGGAACTCGTCGAGATGGGGCAGAGTGGCGTAGTAGCGCTCGGGCCGCACGCCGACGGCGTCGATCTCGATGCGGTCATCGCGGAGCTGCGTGGTCAGCACGTGCACAGGCTCGGGCCAGTAGGGGCCCTCGAGGATGCTTCCCTTCGTCACTCGGTTGACAGAGTCCTGATTCTCAGTGGGCACTCACGGACCTTCCTGATTCTGGGCCTTAAGAACAGATCTAGGAACATCACACCCGGCAGCAGTTGGTCGTCTGGGTCGCCTCCGTGCAACTGCTTTACCAACTGTGTGGTTCGCCGGTAGTCTGAGACTTGGAATACCTTCCCTGCGAAGAGCTCCGTGATTTCCGCTGTACGGGCCGGTGGTTTCTCAGCTCTGATCATGTCTTCACCTCACTTGTGAGATCTCCAGGGCACATATCACCGGACAAGCTCTGCTCGGACTGTCCGCTATCGAAGGGACTCACCACGATCCGTGAGCCTAAATTGATCGAGCATTCTCTCATAGAGCTCATCCTGGAAGTCCTCGTCGACCTCCCCGAGAAGGTAGCCCAGGATCTGCCCTATGCTGCCCCAGCTGAGGCCATCTCGGATGAACACTCCCTCTTCGCCATCGGACTGCTGTGAAACTCCCATGGCCCAGGATTTCTTCATACGGCCTCTTCTGTGGTAGTGCTGATAGTCTTCGCGTGCCGTGCTGCGGACGTCAGGAATCTCGATCATCGTCGTCACTGTCGTCTCTCCCTTGAGTAGACTGTCGTTCTTCGGTTCAGGGTCTCGGTAGTCATTGTCCGCTGTCCACAACAAGAACTCATAGACAAGGTAGAGCTGCGAAAAGCGGGTGATGGGCTCCTCAGCGATGCGCTTGGTCGTCAGATCGAAAACCCCATTTCAATTGTACCCCTGACCAGACTTTGGTCAAGTCCCTACAGGTCATTTCTTGTGGCATAAGTTAGATTTCTTCGTGGCGCATGTCA
>CAZEQC010000217.1:0-4236 GCA_964514285.1 uncultured Anaerolineales bacterium
TCCTTCTGGTGACGCACAACCCCAAGATCGCGGCCCGGACGGAGCGGGTGCTCTTCATGCTCGATGGCCGCATCGTGGCCGAGAAGCGGCTGGGCACGTATACGGGCAACGGCACGGACATGAGAGCCCGAGAGGAGGCTCTCTCCAGCTGGTTGCTCGAGATGGGGTTCTAGGCGTCCTAGCGGCTGCTAACAGGAGGTGTCGTGATGACGGTCGCCGTCTACGTCGTTCTCGGTCTTGTTGCCTTGGTCGTCCTGGTCAGCCTCCTCTGGCGGGTCTTCTCTAACCGCCAGGCCTTGCCCTGCCCGTCGTGGCTGGGCTGGATGGTGGAGCTGGACAACCCCTTCACCCGGGTGAACCACGCCCGGTTCATCGTCAATCACCTGGGGCTGGAGCCCGGAATGACGGTCCTGGACGCCGGCTGCGGCCCGGGTCGGGTCACCATACCGCTGGCGGAGGCCGTTGGCCCCCGGGGTGAGGTCGTGGCCCTGGACGTCCAGGACGAGATGCTGGCGCGCGTCCGCGTCAAGGCGGGGGCTGCTGGTCTGCAGAACGTGCGCACCCTGCAGGCCGAGCTGGGGCAGGGCGACCTGCCGCTGGACGGCCTGGATCGGGCCGTGCTGGTGAGCGTCCTGGGGGAGGTGCCGAAGCAGGCGGCGGCGTTGAGGGAGATCTACGACGCCCTGAAGCCGGGCGGGGTGTTGTCGATCACCGAGGTGATCTTCGACCCGCACTTTCAGCGTCGCGAGCCCGTGGAGCGCCTGACCGAGGCGGCCGGCTTCACCCAGAAGGCCTTCCTGGGCAAGCGACTGGCCTACACCATGCACGTGGAGAAGCCCAAATGGGCTTGATCCCCACCACGCCACCCCTCGGCCAGCGCTCCCTGGTCATCTGACAAGGATCGGGACTGCCTGGTTGGCGGGCGCGCCGATGGGCTGACCGTGGTAGAATGTGCATCGGTGAGCACAGAGGTGCTCTTCGAGTTTGAAGCAGATGCGAGACGTCCGTCAGGAGGGCGGCGATACCACGGGAGAGACCATGGCTCAACTGAAGAAAAGTCGATCGAAGAATGGATTGTCACGCCCGTCCGGCGCGATGCGGCGGATAGGCTCGATTGGAGCGGTTGTCGCGGTCGGGGCGCCGGCCCTGGCCGGGCTTCTGGTCGCCCTGACCATGCCCCGCGGCCCAGTCGACGCGGCGCAGGCCCTGGCCGTGATGGTCACCGGGTTAGTCGTCGGCCTCGTCGCCGGGCTCGGCCTCCGCTCGCCGTGGGCGATGGTGCTGGCGCCGGTCGTCTACGGCGTGGTCTTTGAGCTCGGTCGATCGGGCGTCAGCGGCCCCCTGGTCGATGCGCCCACCTTCCAGACGACCTTCGGCGTGTTGGCCCTCATCCTGGGCCGAGGCGTCCACGCCCTGCTGGCCTTCCTGCCCATGATCGCGGGCGCCATCTACGGGCGGGCCCTGGGGCAGCGGCTGCTGCCGAGCCCTGGCTCCGCTGGCGCGCCGGGCGCAGTGGGCTACGTGGTGGCAGGCCTGCTGACGCTGGTCACGGTGGGTCTGGCGGTGCTGATTCTCCTGCCTGCCAGAACGCCGCCCCTCACCGGCTCCGATGGTGAGCCGCTGCCGGGTAGCATCGCCACCCTGGAGAAGGTGCGCCTCGGCGGTCACGACCAGTGGATCTCCGTCCGCGGTAAGAGCACGGACAACCCGGTGCTGCTCTACCTGAGCGGTGGGCCGGGGCAGAGCGACCTCCCCTTCTCGCGGGTCCTTTTCGAGGATCTCACGGAGGACCTCATCGTCGTCGGTTGGGATCAGCGGGGCACCGGCAAGTCGTATCCCGCCCTCGACCCCGTCTCGACGCTGACCCTCGATCGGGCCATCGAGGACACGGCCGAGCTGTCCCGGTACTTGATCGATCGGTTTGACGAGGAGCGGATCTACCTGCTGGGGGAGTCCTACGGCACCTTCCTGGGCGTGCTCACCCTGCAGCGCTATCCCGAACTCTACCACGGCTACGTCGCCAGTGGGCAGATGGTCGATCCACTGGAGACGACGCGGCGGCTGCACCAGGACGTGCTTGAGCACGCGGCCGAGACCGGGGACGAGGAGCTGGCCGCGCAGATGCGGGCCTTCGGCGAGCCACCGTATCACAATTCGATGGCGAACGCCTACGTCATGGGCTACTACGAGGCCCTGGCGACGCCCTACACCCCACCGCGGGCCTACCTGGAGAAGGGGCGGGCTGCTGGGATCGGGCCCTGGGGTGTCTTAGCCCAGGAGTACCGCTTCATGGAGAAGCTGGGCGTGCTGCGGGGACTGATGGACCTCTTCGACGTGATGTGGCCGCAGATGCTGGACATCGACTTCCGGCAGGACGTGAGGCGGCTTGAGGTGCCGGTCTACGTGCTGGATGCCGAACACGAGCTGGCCGCCCGGCGGGACCTGGCCCTGGCGTGGTTTGAGCTGCTGGAGGCGCCCCAGAAGCGTATCTACGCCATCGAGAACGCGGGCCACTCGGTGGCCTTCGAGCATTTCGAGGAGCTCCACAGGATCCTCAGGGAGGACGTGCTGCCGGAGACGTATCCGACTCCGGACGGAGGTCAATAGCCAGCTCCCTGTGGGGTCGACCTGGTCGCTTGACCAGGTGGCAGACTGGCCAGCCGATGAGGATCGGCCCTGCCCAGGCGACGGTTACGCCGGGTCGCCCGACGTGATAGCCTAAGGAGCAGGATGACGGATCGTAAACGTGCCGGACGGTGGCGCCGGCCCTAGCCCAAGGAGACGAGTATGTCGCACGACAAGCCCACAGCTGCCTACGTTCTGTCCTTCATCATCGCCGTGCTCGCCGTGACCGCCTCGGCCGGCGGGCTGCTGATCGACGGCCTCTATCAGGGAAACGCCTTTCTCCAGGCCGCCTGGTTCGGCAACGACCTGGTGACGCTCTTCGTCGCCGTCCCCCTGTTCGTCGGATCGCTGATCATGGCTATGCGGGGGTCCCGGCGCGGTCACCTGGTCTGGCTGGGGATGCTGGCCTACATGCTCTACAACTTCGCCTACTACCTCTTCGGCACCGTCTTCAACAGTTTCTTCCTCCTCTACGTCGCCATCCTCGACCTGTCGATGATGGCCCTGCTCTTCGCCCTGGTGCGGATGGACGCGGCGGCCGTCGGTCGGCGATTCCGGCCGGCCACGCCCGCGCGGTGGATCGCCGGGTTCATGGCCTTCGTCGCCCTGGGCCTGACCGTCGTCTACGGCGCCATGTCCCTGAGCTTCGTCACCACCGGCCAGATCCCGGAGATCATCACCCTGACGGGGCACGTGACGAACGTCGTCTTCGCCCTCGATCTCTCGCTGGTGGTGCCCTGGTTCATCCTGGCGGCGGTCTTGCTCTGGCAGCGCCGCCCCTGGGGCTACGTCCTGGCGACCCTGCTCAACGTGAAGGGCGCCGTCTACATGCTGGCGCTCTCGGCCGCCACCGTGTCCGGCGTGCAGCGCGGCGTGACGGAGGACCTGGCCCAACTGGGCCTGTGGGCCTTCATCGGGGTGGGCAGCCTGATTGCCAGCGTGATCTTGATCGGCAACCTGGAGCCGTCGGAGGCCTAGTGCCATTTCACACGTCTAGCCTGGGCTTTCCAGTTGCTCTGAGCCCCGTCTCGGGGCGGCTTACGCGTGTCATCGAGGCTTACCTTGGGCCAGACCGCCCTCGAGACGAGGGCTGGGAGCAGGGGAAAGCCGAGGTCTGTTCTGTGAAAGAGCACTAGCATCCTGGGCCCCGCGACGCCTGCAGACCCGTCGTCCTTCGCCAGGCCATTCGAGGAACTGCGGGCGGGGCTCTAGAGAACGGTCATCGACCCAGGCGGACGTGATCGCCTCGGGACCCTATAGGATTTCACGACGCACATAAGGAGCTAAGAGATGAACGAGCGTAAGGTAGGACCCACAGAGCGAGGCATGATGCTGGGCATGTTGTTCGGCAGTGCGGCTGCATCAGCCATGTTCATAGCGACCGGTGAGGCGTTCTACTTCAGTCTCACGGGCGTTGGATTGGCCATAGGCCTGGGCATTGGCGCCGCCCTGGAGAGGAGAGAAGACGTCTCCTAACACCAGGTCACACGTCTAGCCTGGGTTCTTCAGGTGCTCTGAGCCCCGTCTCGGGGCGCCTCACGCGTGTTATCGAGCCCTATCTTGGGCCAGACCGCCCTCGAGACGAGGGCTGGGAGCAGGCGGCCCAAGTCC
>CAZEQC010000218.1:0-4175 GCA_964514285.1 uncultured Anaerolineales bacterium
GGCCTGTCCTATTCCCTTACCTTGATAATCAGAATGGACGGCAACGGGGGCCAGGAGAAACACATCGATATCCTCGTCGAAGGACTACCGGCTGAAGAGTATCGCACCGACATCCTGTTCCCCATCGACAGCCACAAAACCGTTCAGATCCCGCCTGTCGGTGCTGGCCATCATCTCCTTCACCAGGTTACCGATCAGCGCCCCCTCCTGTTCACCTTCCGATTTGGAGAACACCGAAGCAAAGAGAGCTTCCATGGCCGGTGAATCACCTGGTTCGTGAGCTCTAAAATCCATCTCTAACCCTCCCACCGTCATGAGAAGCGCGAGGCTTACGACCGTACAGTCGGGCGTCTCCACCCGTGGTCCTCGTGCGTGATACGGAAGCCGAGCTTCTGATACAGACGCACAGCCAGGACGTTCTCCTCGTTCGTCCTGACGTAGACCTTGTCCGCGCCGTAGCGTCTCAAGTTCTCCATCGTCCTCGTTATGACGGCGGAGGCCAAGCCCTTTCGCCTGTGGGCCTCCTTCGTCCCCACTGGCTCAAACTCGCCGCAGTTGTCGATGTCGTCGTACCAGCAGATGCATCCGGCCACGATGGCCCGATCCTCGCAACAGACGCGCAGCCCCAGGTCGTCCCGGTAGCCGGGTGCCTGGTAGATGATCGCATGCTCGTCGGGCGTCAAGGTACTTCGTGCCACACCGGCTAGATCCGGACGGTCGAGCGCGGAAACGATCGAATAACCCGGGGACAATGGGCAAGCGGGAAGCGGATCGGAGAGTGCGCGTTCCATAAAGACCATCACGTCGTCAATCGGTTGGAAGCCAGCTTGGCTCAGGAAAGCCGCCTTCCGCGCGTCGCCGTCGATGCAGCTGGTGTCTATTGATGGTGCGTGGCACTCCCTGGACCGTGCCACCGCCCAAGCGACCATCTCGTCCGCCATCCGGCTGTCATACTGTTCGGGTCGGAGGAAGAACTCCGGATTGTCGTCGCGAGTAAAATAGAAGACGAAGCCCTCGACCCGGCCGTCCTCACGCTCCCATACCCGGACATCCCTGGTCGCATCGAAGCCGTTGGGCGGATAGTGCATGCGCCATACCAGATCCCCGAACTGGAAATAAGCCGCCTGCGACACCTGATGCCGCATCTCGGCGAGAAAGGCCTGCAGACTCCTTACATCTTCCGTCTTCCGAAAGGGACGTCCAACCATCGTCTGCAACCCGGGTCACGCCCACTCAGACGTCGGGGGCTCACTCTCTCCTGCCCATGCGAGACTCGAGTGCCGCTCCGAGCGTGACGCCCACACCCATACCCATGGCGAGACCTATCGCCAGATTGTCGAACACCGTGCCCAGCGCGACGCCGAGCCCCGCCCCAAGGGCGATGCCGAGCCCCATCATACTGCCTCGACGAGGCTTGTCGCCTTTACCATTCGGTTCTGAGCTCATCTCATCTCCCCCCATTGATACGTCTCTTGCCGCTTCCTAAGGCTCAACCTCTCTGCACGCCACGTCCTCTAGTATAAGCAAACAATCGTCATCGACGGACGAAAATCGCTATCATTCGCTCTGTCTGACCGCGCCCTCAGGCTGGGCCGTATGCCAGTTCCCCGATGTCAGGCCGACTTTTCCTGGGTGCGAACCTGTTGCCCATCATCGCCCATTATACATCAGCAGCCCAGGCCGAACCAGCTGTCGAGAAAGAGAGAGATCGAGATAAGATGTCCACGTTCACGAATAAGTGAGTGCTCACTCACACATGAGCGCCGCTCGCTTCTCCAGGGAGGAAGACCATGTCCCACCGAGAGAGACGCAAACACCGCAGGGCTCAGATCCTCGACGGCGCCACCCAGGTGTTCGCCCGCAAGGGCTTCCACGCCGCGACCACGAGAGAGATCGCCCAGGCCGCTGACGTCTCCGAAGGCACCATCTACAACTACTTCGACAGCAAGGAGGACCTGCTGATCCACATCATGGCCCAGTTGACCGCCGGGGAGCACCACGTGACCGGGCTCGATCCTGTCGACCAGCCCGACGCAGTCGGCGAGGTGGAGAAGACACTCTCTATCGACATGCGTGACTTCCTGGAGCACGCGCTCCACATGCGTCAGACGTTCGTGGCGGAGAACGGGCCGATGCTTCGGGCCGTGATCTCCGAAATCCTGATCAATCGCGACTTCGCCCAGCGGTACTACCAGCAGCGCCTCACCCCCACCCTGGAGCTGCTAGAACGCCACCTGCGAGCGCGCATTGAACAGGGGGACATTCGCCCCGTCGACGTCCCACTCTTCGCGCGTTACTTTCTCGCCGCCAACTTGGGGCTGCTCGAGCTGCTCTTCCTCGACGACCCGATCTTGACGTCGACCTGGGGCAGCAATCAGCTGGTGGAGGCCCTCAGCAGCTTCCTGCTCGACGGTCTGAAGGTGCCCGACGAGGAGCAGACGACAACCGGTGCGTAGGTTACTCGCCGTCATACGCAAGGAGTTCTGGCACGTGGGGCGTGATCCCTACGCGCTGGTCGGCGCCACCTTGGGCACGGTTCTCCTTATGGCGCTGCTCTCCTACGCTATCTCCGCCGACATTGAGCACATCCCAATCGCGATCATGGACGGCGACCAGACGCCCACGTCACGGGCTTACCTGCGGCGCTTTGACGTCGATCCCTTCTTCGCCGTCGAGCAATGGCTCTCCAACGCCGAGGAAGCCTACCAGGCGGTGACGTCCGGCAGCGCTCGTGGCGCCATCATCGTGCCCCCGGCTTCGCCCGAGGCACCTTGGCGGGCGAGAACGTCGCCGTGCAGATCATCGTCGACGGCACCGACCCCACCGTCGCCCGGGAGATCCAGAGCAACCCCGAGAACGTCTCGTCGGACGTCTCGGTGAGGCTACAGCAGGAGACGGTGGCCCGATCTGGCACGGCGTCGGGGCGAGGATCGGCCTTCGCCTTCCGAGTGCACCCCCTCTACAACGGCGAACTCAAGGCGCTGAACACCATTCTCCCCGGGCTGATGGCCTTCGTCCTGGTCTTCCCCCCACTCTTCGCCATCCTCTCCCTGGTGCGGGAGAAAGGGCAAGGCAGTATGGATAAGGGCGGGCCTCATCATCCCCGCGGACTTCCGGAGCCACCTAGCCCGAGCGGAAGGGTCCACGGTGCAGATGCTCCTGGACGGATCGGAACCGATCGCGGCCTCGAGGGCGAGCACCTATCTGGAGAGGACGGCCCCGCTGTACGCTCAACGGCTGTCGGACGCGCCAGTCGCCTCTGGTCTCACCATCAGCACGACGGTCGAGCCACGCTCTCGCGTCTGGTTCAACGAGGAGATGCGGGAGGAGACCTTTCGGCTCCCGGGCTCGATGGCGACCAGCGTGGCGATGCTGGCCGCCTTCTTCTTGTCGCTGCTGGAAAGGATCCTCTCGGGGCAGATCCTCCCCGTGGAGAACATGCCCCGGGCAGCTCAGCTGGCAGCCCAGCTGGCCCCCCTGACCCACTTCACGGCCATCGTGCGCAAGGTCATGTTCAAGGGAAGCGACGTGACGGATCTGGGGCCGGAGCTGCTGGCCCTAACCCTCCTCGGCCTGGGTCTCTACGGCGTCGCCGCTCGGCGGTTGCAGAAGACCCTGGAATGAACGTGACGCCAACGACACAAACCCAATTGCCAAACCGATCAGTCTATGCTATTATGTTGTAAATGGACGTGACAGTCACTCTGTCCCGGGCCATCTGGAACGATAGGAGGACAATCTTGCAAGTCAAGCGCTTGGGAGACATCTACCTGGTACGCCTTGAGTGCGGTGAGGAGGTCATCAGCCGCCTGAGGCAGTTCGCCGACGCCTACCGCATCGGGTTCGGCACCCTCCGCGCCACCGGCGCTCTGGAGCGCGTCACCCTGGGCCACTACGACGCCCAGAACTCGTCCTACCGACATCGGGAACTGGAGGAACCCGTCGAGGTGGTGACGTTGAACGGCGACCTCAGCCAAGGCGAGGATGGGGCACCCAGCGTCCACGCCCACGTCACCGTCGCACGCTCTGATTACACCACCAGGGGCGGCCGCCTGATGGAGGCGACCGTCGGCCCCGCGCTGGAGGTCATCGTCGAGACGGCCCCAGGGACTGTTCGCCGCCGACACGACGCCGAGTCCGGGCTCGCCCCCTGGGATCTGGCGACCAGGGAGACG
>CAZEQC010000219.1:0-4088 GCA_964514285.1 uncultured Anaerolineales bacterium
CATGATATCATACCATGAAACAGCTGTCTCTGGTAAGAAAGTACCCCATGTCTCGCATTTGCCTTCCGCAAGAAAATCAGTATCATACCTCTCAGCTATCGAGAGGACCAGCTCGCCCAAGGGAGGATTGATTGGAGGCCAACGTGACCGAGACGACCATCCGCCGCCTGAGCCCAGAGGAGACGACCGAGGCGATGTTCCCCCTGACCAGCTACGCCTTCCACGCCTCCCCGCCGTTCCGGGACCAGGAGACGTGGGAGGAGGCGATCCGCGAGCGCGAGGACGTCCTCTATCTGGCGCTGTTCGAGGACGACGTGGCGGCCGCCACGGTGGCCGGCTCGCCGATGACCCAGCAGGTGCGGGGCGCTCTCTACGACGCCAGCGCCGTGTGGGGCGTGGTCACCGACCCGGCCGCCCGACGGCGGGGCTACTGCCGGCGCCTTATGGCCCGCCTGATGGCCGCCCAGCGCGACGAGGGATGGCCCCTCTCCTGCCTCTACCCCTTCCGCGCCTCGTTCTACGAGAGGATGGGCTACGTCAAGTTCCCGCTGACCAGCAAGGTGAGCTTCAAGCCGGGGGACCTCCGCCCGCTGCTGAGGGAGGACCTGGGGGGAGAGGTGGAGCGAATGCTGATCGGCGACGGCTACGACGCATACCGGTGCTACACGAAACGGCTCCAGCGGCGCACGCACGGGATGGCCGTCTTCGTCCACGGGGAGAAGACGCGGGCGCAGGCGGAGAAACGCCAGTGGCTGGCGCTGGCCAAGGTGGACGGGAAGGTGGAGGGCCTGATGGTCTACCGCCTGGAGGGCGAGCGCGTCACCGAGTTCACCCTGCGCGCCGTGCGCTTCTATTACGACACCAGCCGGGCCAAGTACCTGCTCCTCCAGTGGATCGCGCGCCACGTGGACCAGGCCAGCGAGGTCCAGCTCTGGCTGCCTCCCTTTGAGCGGCCGGAGACGTGGTGGGCCGACATCCAGCTCTCCGCCGAGGCCCCGGCGCGGGGACCGATGGGCCGGGTGGTCGACGTGAGAAAGCTCGACGGGATGGAGACGGGACCGGGACGCTTCACGGCGCGAGTGAGGGATCCCCTCTGCCCGTGGAACGAGGGGGTCTGGCAGCTGGAGACGGTGGATGGGCGCCTGCGGGTGGGGCCGGCCAGCCAGGCCGACGTCGAGCTGGGCATCCAGGCCCTGGCCGCCCTGATCTACGGCACCCACGACCCCGCCGACTTCGCCTTCCGGGGCTGGGGCGATCCGCCACCGGCGCTGCAGGCCACGATGCGAAGCATGTTTCCGCCCCGCCTGCCCTACCTGCACGAGTACTTCTGACCTCGCCAGTAAAACATAAAGGGCCAGCGCGGAGTCTTGAGACTCCGCGCTGGCCTTTGTCTTACGAGCAGAGAGGGTCAGTCAAGTGGGTCAACCGATCCGGTGGTTAATCGAGCGGCGCGCTTCAGGTTGCGCCGCTCGCCCGCTTTCTCGATAGCGCTACTTTGGCCACGGCGGCAGGATGACGGTGTCCACCACGTGGATGTATCCGTTGCTGGCCAGGATGTTGGGGATGATAACCTTCGAGTCGTCGTTGACGTAGAGATCACCCTCGTAGACCTTCAGGCCCGCGATGTCACCGTTGGCCATGGTGATGTCGCCCACAGCCGCCTCTGCCTCGGCCGAGCTGACCTTGCTATCCAGAGCGTGGTAGAGCAAGATGTTGGTCAACTCCTCCTTGGTGAACGCGCCAGCGATGTTATCGGCGTTCAGGTCGAGCTTGGCGAAAGCGGCGTCGGTGGGCGCGAAGACGGTCCACTCGCCGCCGGACAGGGCGTCGGCCAAGCCGGTGTAGGTCACCGCGGCCACCAGTGTGTCGAAGCGGCCGTCGGCCACAGCGATCTCGACGATGGACGATTCCTCGGTCACCATCGGCCCGCCCGCGGCCTCCGCGCTCACTGGCTCCTCCGTCTTCGGCCACGGCGGCAGAATAACGGTGTCTACGACGTGGATGTAGCCGTTGTCGGCCAGGACGTTGGGGATGATCACCTTCGAGTCGTCGTTGACGTACAGGTCGCCTTCGTAGTACTTGAGACCGGCGATGTCGCCGTTGGCCATCGTGATGTCGCCCACGGCGGCCTTCGCCTCGGCGGAGCTCACCTTGCCCTCCAGCACGTGGTACAGCAGGATGTCGGTCAAGTCCTCTTTGGAGAAGGCGCTGGCGATGTTGTCGGCGTTCAGGTCGAGCTTGGCGAACGCCTCATCGGTGGGCGCGAAGACGGTCCACTCCCCCCCATCCAGGGTCTCGACCAGGCCAGCGTACTGGACGGCCGCCACCAGAGTGTCGAAGCGGCCATCGCTGACCGCGACGTCGACGATCGAGGTATGTCCCGCCGCCGTCACCGGCGCAACGGCGAGAAGCGTTACAGCTGCTACTACCAGCAGGTTCCGCAGTATCTTGTTCATCGCGACTTACTCCTTATCCTTGTATGATCCTTCTATGCAAACGTATGCACGTCCAATCTTTCTTGGCCGGCCCCGGCCTGGCTTCAAGGATATCGTTGTTAAAGAACGATACCTCGCTGCTGCCGCGGGCCGCCTGTAGTAGCGGGATCATCTGTCGATCAGATGGTTCCGCTGTACACTTCTGTCTTATGGTTAAAGTATACCATACTTCAGAGTGTTTGTCAAGGGTTTGTTCGGTATTTCCATAAGATTCGTGGGTGAGTGATACCCAGACTTCGCTCCCCGCTACGGCACGTCGCAGGGACCTCGAGGCTCGGGGGGTGGCAGCAGGGTTGTGGTGCGGTCCTCCAAGAAGTCGAACAGGTCCTCTAGGTTGGCGAAGGCATGCCGCTCGCTCGTGGTAGGGCTCTGCAGCGAGGCGCGCCAGATCCGTTGGTCGCCGTCGCGAACCTCCCAGAGACGCAGCAGGTAGGCCAGATGGTGGCCTCGCCCTTCCATCATCTTCGCTCCCTTATCCATCGATCCCCTCCTTTCTTAAGGGTCTTTCTTAAGGGTCTCATGGGTCGCCACCGGCGCGGACGATCAGCGGCAGGTAGATGGCGTGCGAGCCGGGCGCTCCACCGCCCAGGGCCACCCGCTGCCGCTCGCCGTGCGCCGTCCAGACGCTCTGGCCCAGCACGGCCCCCTCGACGACCAGCTGGATCGGGTCGCCGGGCCGGGGGCCCTCATCCTCCGGCGTGGCGGGGTCGTCGCGGTAGCAGGGCAGCAGGCCGTAGCGGCCCTCCACCGCGACCTGCGCAGCGCCGCAGACCATCCCGTCGGGGTCCAGCGCCAGCACCGTGGTCCCCGCGGCCAGCGGCGCCCCGTCGCCGTCCCAAGCCGGGCCGTAGAGATTGACCCAGGCGTTGGTGGGGACCACCTCGCTCCTCCGTCCCCCCACGCTCCCGCTCTCAGGCTCCTCTGCTCCTTCGCTCCCCTGCTCCCTCGCTCCCCCGCTCCCTTGCTCCCCCGCTCCTCCGCTTGGGTACCGGAGCGTCGCCGCCCGCTCCATCTTGATCCAGTAGCCGTAGCCCGGCTTCATCAGCTGCAGGGTGTTGAAGACGGGATCGATGTCCGGGTAGTAGGAGAGCGCTCCCTCCTCCGGCTCGAAGCCCAGCACCACGTCGTACAGCCCATCGATGGCTGCCAGCGCCTCGGCCACCTCCATCGGCTGCTCCGGCAGGTAGCTGATCAAGTTCCAACCGGCCTCCAGCTCGAGGGGCTGATCCTCCGGCAGGACCCGCCCCACCAGGCGGAGCGTCGCCACCGGCGGCAGATCCTCCCGGTTCTCCGTCGGGCCGTCGGCGGGTGCCGCTTCGCCGGCAGCAGCCCGCCTGTCAGAGTTGGCAGGTATGGAAACCTGCCCTACATTATGTCCGGCCTGTCCTAGATTATCTCCGGCCTGCTCTACATTATCTCCGGCTTGCCCTACATTATCTGCGGCTTGTCCGGCGGCGGGGCGCGCTTTGATCCAGTTGGCAGGTATGGAAACCTGCCCTACATTGTCTCCGGCTTGCCCTACATTATCTCCGGCCTGCCCGGCGGCGGGGCGCGCTTTGATCCAGTTGGCAGGTATGGAAACCTGCCCTACAT
>CAZEQC010000220.1:0-4007 GCA_964514285.1 uncultured Anaerolineales bacterium
AGTAGGCGATGGGGCCGCTGCCGAGGAGCTCCTGGATGGCGGCTCGGGAGTCGGTGGGTTGGGTCATAGGGCTCTCCTTGGGTGGGGGCTTGGATACCGAATAGTCGATGGGTCGATGGGGCCTGGGACGGCTGAGGCCGTCACGACGAGATCGCCACAGACGCGCGCGGGTGTCTGGCCCGGCGACCAGACGCCTTCCCCGGCTCGGATCTCACCACGCCGTCGCATCGATGGCCTCCAGGGGATCGCCGGTCTCCACCGCGGCGCCCTCGGCGGGGCCCGGCCACCCCAGGTCGTCCAGCAGGGCGCAGAGCGAGGCGCTGATCAGCAGGTCGTCGTGGCCGTAGGCGATCAGCCCATCGTAGGCCACGCTGTCCCAGACGCCCCAGCGCATGGTGTGGTTGGGATCGTTGCGCACCTCACGCTGGCAGGCCTCCACCTCGTACCAGAACTGCCGCGTCTCCGGCGCGCCGTCCGGCTCGTAATCGCGGTAGCGCCCGGTCTCCACCACGCCCAGGAAGCCCCAGCCCAGGTTGGACTTCAGGCGGCGGCTGAACTGGACCGGCACCACGCGGCCGCCCGGCTGGCCGCGGGCGCCCAGCGCCTCCTCCAGAAACGAGGCCAGCCCGGCGCCCACGCCGGTGGCGTCGACCACGATCCACGCCGCGTGCCAATGGTGGGCCAGCGCCAGCAACTCCCGGTAGAGCGCCGTGTGGGCCTCGCCCAGCCACAGCCGCCGGTCCACCACCCGGTACGTGGGCAGCGAGCCGTGGCTGTGGTCGACGTCGACCACGGTGAGGGCGGTGGCGTCCCGCTGTGGATTGTCGAGCATCATGCGGTACTGGATGGCCACGCCTTGGCCGGGGACGCGCTGGCCGGCCTTGGCCTGCTCGTCCTCCCCGGCCACGTCGATCAGCAGCGCGTAGCGGTGGCCGGCGGTGGGCTCGTGCTGCCGCGGATGATCGCCGCGCATCAGCGCGCGGCGCCGGGGCGGGAGCATGCCGGCCTGATCGTCGATCGCCTCCAGGAAGTACTGAGTCTTGATCAGCGGGTGATCCCGCCCCAGCATCGCCACCCGCTGGCGCACGTAGTCGGCGTAGGCCGGCACCTCCTGGCCCACCCGCTCGGCGTCGACCTTGAAGACGCGGCGCACGCCGTCCTCCCGCTGGGCCTGCTCCAGCTGGGCCGTGGTGGTCGCCAGCAGGGTGCTGGAGGTCCACGCGGTGCCGAAGAAGACCGTGGTCACGTTGGTCGATGCGCCCATGGGATCGAAATCCTTCTGCCACTTGGCCGGGCTGACGTCCTGGGCCTCGTCGCACTCCAGGAGGATCGAGGCCGTCCCGCCCACCACGTTGGCTTGCGGGGCGGCGGAGAAGAAGAGGCAGCGGGCGTCGTTGAGCTCGAAGATGTAGTGCTGCCGCTTCCGCCAGATGCTCCTGTTCCAGCTGTTGTTGAGGTGCTCCTCCAGCCGCAGCATCGAGTTGATCGTCTGGGGCTTGAAGGTGGGGGAGGCCTTGACGATCTGGCCCCCGCTGCGCCGGTAGAGATTGAGCAAATAGGCCTCCATCTGCGCCGCCATCTCGTTCTTCCCCGCCTGCCGGCTCATCATCACCACGAAGCGCCGCCCCGCGCCGGCGAAGATCGAGTCCAGAATCGCCCGGGCCGGCGCCAGCTGGTAATCGCGGAGCGGCCGCTCCAGGATTAGCTGCGAGAAGTGGCCGATATCCGAGAGCCAGTGCTTGATCGCCCCGGCGGGCGGCTCGGGCGGCTGCGTCACGTGTCCCCAGACCTGATCGAGCCGGCAGGCGGGCCGTTTCCCCTCCTCGCAACGGCTTCAGCCGTTCCGGGCGCGGAGAAAGCGACGGAAGACGTCGGTTGGCTAAGTTGAATCGTCGCCACGGCCATACCCGTATCCTGGGCCCTAACCTCGATCCGATAGATGCCGAGTCCTCATCTTCAGGAGCAGAATCAAGTTCAACCCATGATATCATCAGGGGAACTTGTTGTCAATAGGGCAAATTTGGGATATTTTTTGGGAAATAGACGCGCGATTTGGGAAATCGCGTCGATCTGGGGGCTGTTGGGGGGCCTGGAGGCCGCGCTGGTGCCCGTGTCGCTGGAAGCGCTGAAGCGCTGAGGGGCCTGAGACCGCTGAGGGGCTTCAGCCCCGTCAGCGGCCGTTCAGCGGGTTCAGCTACGATCCCTTCTCCGCATTCTCCGCCAGAATGTTGCAGAAGAGCGTCCCCTGGCGGATGGCGTCGTCCAGCGCCTGATGGGTGTGGGGCAGGTCGTCGAACCAGCGGGCGGGGTAGTGGTGCCACGAGGCGCCCTCGTACGTCTCCCCCAGCATCCCCATGGCGTAGCTCCTGATGTCGACGCCGTGATGCCGGAAGGGGCTCCGCCCGACGAAGCGCACCAGGTACCAGGTGACGAAGGCGAAGTCGAAGCCCACCGGGTAGGCGACGAAGACCGGCGTGCCGGGCAGCGCGTCCACCCAGGCCGCGTACTCGGGCATCACCTCCCCCGGCGGCCGCGGGTCGACGCGGCAGGCCGCCCAGGCCTCGGGATGCTCCGCCCACCACGCCATGCGCTCCGGGTCCGGCGTCGCCCCCGGCAGCAGCTCCAGGTTGGCGGTGTAGGTATCGACCAAGGTCTTATCCGCTCGAAAGGCCGCCGACGCGAAGCTGCACATCGAATGCGGCCCCGGAATGGGGCCGTCGGTCTCCACGTCGGTGCTGACGTAGATCTCTTCCATAGAACCTCCTGATAAGGGCCTCGCGGCCCCGGGCCGACCGGCTCGCGGGGCGGCCAAAGACCACCGCCCCGCCGTCAACCGGGAACGGGCGCAAGTATACCCCAAGAGACCGGCATGGGCCACCGGCACGTGGAAGATGGCCTGCGCTGGCTGTCCGCCCGACGAGAGAACGGGCGGGACCGCTCAGTCCTTGCACGCCCCACGGCCTGTGCTATACTGAGACGTAGACCATCACCTCTGCGACCGCGCTCGCGCTAGATCGCCAGATCCAGCGCTGTGGGCCGGATCTGGTGATCCCTGAAGAGCAGGGGCAAGCCAGCAACACCAAACAGGAAGACCAAAGAATCCTATCAATCCAGTTGATCCTGTAGATCCTGTCAAAAAGGAAAGAGACGTTCGAGGAGGCGTCACCCACCATGAAACCGGAAACGAACCAGAACGAAGCCGAACCCCTCACCGTCTGGCTGCCGGCCTTCGTGCTCAAGCTGCTCGTCTTCGCCGCCTTCGCCTTCGTCCTCTTCCAGACCACCCTCGGCCTGGGCGATCAGGACCTGAGCTCCAACCGCGTCTGGGTCACCATCGCCGCCCTGGTGGGCCTGCTCCTCCTGCTGGCCATCGACCGCCTGACCGGCATCCGGGTCACCCCCGGCGGGCTGGAGGCGACGCTGACCGAGGTCCAGGCCCAGGCGCTGGAGCACGCCGGCGAGCTGGAGGACCCGGAGCTGGCCCAGGCGCTGGAGGCCCAGGTGCTCCAGGCCAAGACCCCCGATCAGGTAGAGGCCGCCGTCGACCTGGCCACCAAGCTGAACGTCACCCGGGCCGTGGGCCGCATCAAGGAGGCGATCGGCGACAAGCGCAAGTGCACCATCCGCTACCGGCCCGAGGGCGGCGGCGTGGAGACCTACCACGTGGCGCCGCTGGACATCAAGCCGGGCACGACGGTTCCCACCCGGTCCAAGGACTACGTCTGGGCCCACTCCTACGAGCACGACCACACGGTCTCGCTGCGGCTGGATCGGGTGCTGGGCGTGGAGCTGAGCGAGGAGACCTTCGATCCGGCGGCGCTGATGGCCGAGTGGGAGGCGGGGGAGCGGGGGTGGAACGTGCCTCGGGAATGGTGATTGGGGGGGCAGTGACTGGTGGCGCAGAGCGCGGGGGCGCCCTGCGCGGCCGGAGCAAGGGATGGGGAAGAGCCTTGGCCGTTCAGCGACGTGCTCAGCTTAAATGGCGCGAGACAGAGCCAAAGAACAGG
>CAZEQC010000221.1:0-3973 GCA_964514285.1 uncultured Anaerolineales bacterium
GCAGGAGCGGCTGATCGAGCTGCTGGAGGAGAAGCGCGCCGCCCTCATCAGCCACGCCGTCACCAAGGGCCTCGACCCCGACGTGCCGATGAAGGATTCCGGCATTCCGTGGCTAGGGAGAATCCCCGAGCATTGGGAGGCAAGACGAATCAAGTACCTCGCGAGGGTGCAGCGTGGCAAGTTCTCCCATCGACCACGAAATGATCCAGACTTCTACGATGGGGAGCACCCTTTTGTTCAGACGGGAGACATCTCTTCTGCGGACAAGCATATCGTTGAGTATCAGCAGACATTGAATGCTCGCGGTGTCGGAGTGAGCAAGCGATTCCCAAGTGGAACTCTGGTGATGTCGATCGCAGCGAATATCGGTGACTTAGCCATCCTGGATTTCGCCGCCTATTTCCCAGATAGCATCGTTGGGATTGTCCCGTCTGCTGATGCCAAAAAGGACTTCCTATACTACAACCTGACGGTGATGAAAGAGCAGATGTTGACCCTCGCAACTCAGAATACTCAACTCAACCTCAATGTCGAGCAAATCGGTGAAACGGTAGTTGCTCTTCCGCCCCCTGCCGAACAACGGGCCATTTCGTCTTATCTTGACCACGAGACGGCGAAGATCGACGGCCTCATCGACAAAGCCCACACCATGATCGAGCGCCTGCAGGAATACCGCACCGCCCTCATCTCGGCGGCGGTCACCGGCAAGATCGACGTGCGGGAGCGCGCGCCGGGCTAGAGCCGGGCGTC
This sequence comes from uncultured Anaerolineales bacterium, assembly GCA_964514285.1. Lineage (GTDB taxonomy): Bacteria > Chloroflexota > Anaerolineae > B4-G1 > B4-G1 > SKLM01. The sequence goes on from CAZEQC010000221.1 coordinate 751, forward strand.
TCACCGGGGTTGGTTCAGTGCACCACAGAGATCCACAGAGAAGACACGGAGATGCACAGAGAGGGCCCTCCGAGGCTCTCTGTGTCCCTCTGTGTCTGCTCCGTGTCGCTCTGTGTCCCCATCGCTAGCGCAGCCCAGTCGGGAGAGCGCCTATGCTCAAGACGAATGAGAAGAACTTCGAATCGACCATCGAGTGCACCCTCCTTGCCGGCGGGCCCGATGCCTGCGAGGGCTTCACCGTGACCCGGGAGCCCCCGCCCCGCTACGGCGCCGAGGCGCCCCCGCCTCTGGGCGGCTACCTGCAGCGCGCCTCGGCCGACTACGACCCGGCCCTCTGCATGGACCCCGAGCTGGTGATCCGCTTCATCCAGGCCACCCAGCCCAAGGAGTGGCGCAAGCTCCAGCGTCAGTACGGCGACCGGGCCCGGCAGCGCTTCCTCCACCGCCTCTGCCAGGAGATCCGGAAGCGGGGCACCGTCGACGTGCTCCGTAAGGGCGTCAGGGACCGCGGGGCCAAGATCCGTCTGGTCGCTTTCGAGCCGCCCACCACGCTCAACCCCGCCCTGCAGAGGAAGTACCAGGCCAACCTCTTCTCCGTGGTCCGCCAGCTGGCCTACAGCGCCGACGAGCGGGGCAAGAAGCACCGCCGCAGCCTCGACCTGGCCCTCTTCCTCAACGGCCTGCCCCTCTTCACCGCCGAGCTGAAGAACCCCCTGACGGGGCAGTCCTACCAGGACGCCATCCGCCAGTACAAGCGCACCCGCGACCCGCGGGAGCCGCTCTTCGCCTTCGGCCGCTGCCTGGCCCACTTCGCCGTCGACCCCGATCAGGTCTGGTTCACCACCCGCCTGGCGGGGGAGGCCACCCGCTTCTTCCCCTTCAACCAAGGCCGGGGCACCGGCGCCGGGAACCCCATCCCGCCGGCCGGCCGCTTCGCCACCGCCTACCTCTGGGAGGCGGTCTGGGCCAAGGAGAGCGTGCTCAACCTGCTGGAGCACTTCGTCCACCAGATCGAGGTGCTGGACGACAAGGGCCACAAGACGGGCGAGCGGGCCCTGATCTTCCCCCGCTACCACCAGCTGGACGCGGTGCGCCGCCTGATCGCCGACGCCCGGGAGCACGGGCCGGGCGAGCGGTACCTGATCCAGCACAGCGCCGGGAGCGGCAAGACCTTCACCATCGCCTGGCTGGCCCATCAGCTGACCACGCTCCACGACCGGGACGACGAGCCGATCTTCGACACCATCGTGGTGATCACCGACCGTCGGGCGCTCGACCGGCAGCTCCAGCAGCACGTGCGGGCCTTCGAGCAGGTGCGCGGGCTGGTGAAGAACATCCGCGGCACCTCCCGGGACCTGAGGGAGGCCCTGGAGGAGGGGAAGCGCATCGTGGTCTCCACGCTCCAGAAGTTCCCCTACATCTCCGAGGAGATCGCCTCGCTGCCCAGCCACACCTTCGCCGTGATCATCGACGAGGCGCATTCCTCCCAATCCGGCGAGATGCGGAAGCACCTCAAGTCGGTCCTGGCGGCCGACAGCCTGGAGCAGGCGGCGGCGGAGGAGGCCGAGGAGGGGGAGGACTGGGAGGACCGCGTGGTGCGGGAGATGAAGATCCGCGGGCGGCTGCCCAACGTGAGCAATTTCGCCTTCACCGCCACGCCGAAGAAGCGCACCCTGGAGATGTTCGGCACCCGGCAGCCCGACGGCAGCTTCCGGCCCTTCAGCACCTACTCCATGCGCCAGGCCATCGAGGAGGGCTTCATCATGGACGTGCTGGAGCACTACACCACCTACCAGGCCTACTGGGATCTGCTCAAGCGGGCCGAGGACGACCCGCGCTACGACCGCCGCAAGGCCACCAAGGTGCTCACCCGCTACGTGGGCCTCCACGAGCACGCCATCGACCAGAAGGTGGCCACGATGGTGGAGCACTTCCACGCCTCGGTGGCCCACCAGATCGACGGCCAGGCGAAGGCCATGATCCTGACGAGCTCCCGCCTCCACGCCGTGCGCTACAGGCTGGCCCTGGACCGCTACCTGCGGGAGCGGGGCTACCCCTACCAAGCCCTGGTCGCCTTCTCCGGCACGGTGCGGGATCCGGCGGACGGCCTTACGTACACGGAGGCGGGGATGAACGGCTTCCCCCAGAGCCGCACCGAGGACGTCTTCGGCCAGGCCGGCTACCGCTTCCTGGTGGTGGCGAACAAGTACCAGACCGGCTTCGACCAGCCGCTGCTGGCGGCGATGTACGTGGATAAGAAGCTGGGCGGCGTGCGGGCGGTCCAGTCCCTCTCCCGCCTCAACCGCACCCATCCCAAGAAGCGGCGGACCCAGGTGCTCGATTTCGCCAACGAGGCCGAGGCGATCCAGAGGGCCTTCGAGCCCTACTACGAGGCCACGCTGCTCAGCGAGGCCACCGACCCGAACCTGCTCTACGACCTGCAGCAGGAGCTGAGGGATTTCCACATCTACACCGAGGAGGAGGTCGAGCAGCTGGCGGCGATCTGGTTCGACGTCTGGCGGGAGAGCGAGCCGCCCTACCACGAGCACGCTCAGATCCACAACGCGCTCCAGCCGGCGGTGGCGCGTTTCCGCGACGCCTCGGAGGAGGAGCAGGAGGCCTTCCGCGGCAAGCTGAAGGCGTACGTGCGGCTCTACGCCTTCCTCTCGCAGGTGATCACCTTCAGCGACCCGGAGCTGGAGACGTTCTACGTCTTCGCCCGGCTCCTCTTCCGGCTCCTGCCCTGGGACCGCGGCGCGCTGCCCCGGGAGATCCTGGGCGAGGTGGAGCTGGGGGCCTACGGGCTGCGGGAGACGCACAACGGGGCCATCGGCCTCGACCGCGGGCCGGGCGAGCTGGAGCCGCAGAAAGCGGAGGGCGAGCGCGCGCCCCAGGACGAGGAGCGGCTGGCGCTCTCCGAGATCATCGAGCTGCTCAACGAGCGCTTCGGGGCGAACATCCCGCAGAAGGATGGAAAGCAGTTCGTCGCCCAGCTCCAGCAGCGTCTGGCGGAGGACGAGGGGTTGGCGGCCAGCGTGCGGGTCAACACGCGGGAGGACGCGCGGCTCAGCTTCGACCACGTGGTCGGCGACTACATCCAGGACATGGTCGACGTCAGCTTCCAGTTCTACAAGCTGCTCAACGACGATCCGGGGTTTGCGGACTTCTTCCGGGAGATGATGTTCGAGCGGTATATGGAGGGCGCGTCGGGGTAGACGAGCGG
>CAZEQC010000222.1:0-2220 GCA_964514285.1 uncultured Anaerolineales bacterium
GGCGTGGCGGGGGGGGGGATCGCCCCTGCGGGGGTGCACGGGGGCCTGGGCGTGGCCGGCGAGCGCGGGCTGGCCGTGGCGGCGGGCGCTCTGGGAGACGTTGGTGGGCAGGGACCAGGGGGGCGGCGGGGCGAAGACCCAGTCCCAGGCGTCGACGGCGCTCTCCACGTACCAGACGTCGCCCCCGTCGCCGACGCCGACCACGGCGAGCCGGTCGTCGACGAGGGCGGTCTGGAGCTGCTCCGGGTAGACCTGGCGGCCCAGCTCCGGATGCTCGAAGCTGAAGGTGAGGGATTTGGGCTCGGCCCACTGCTCGCCGTTCCAGGCGGAGGCGGTGAGGCCCGGGGCGGTGAGGACCATGAGCGGGCCGGCGGCGGCGCGGTAGAAGGCGGGCTGCTGGGGGCAGGCGCGCAGCTCCTCCAGCACCGACTGCGGCTCGGTGAGGTCGAGATCGACGGTCTGGGTGGCGGCGAGCGTGCCGGTGATGGGGGGGGTGAGGCGCTGCTGGAAGAGTGCGCAGCCGGCGGCGCTGGCGCCGACGCCCCCGGTCTCCTCCCAGAGGAGGAGGGGCCGCTCCTCCGTCAGGGCGAGGCGGGCGCGGCGGGCGGCGCGGGCGGGGCTGAGGGCCTGGGGGGCGGACCAGGTGGCGCCGCCGTCGGCGGAGAGGGCCATATACGTCTCCTGGCGGCGCGGGTCGTCCCAGGTGGCGTAGACGCGGCCCTGGGCGTCGGCGGTGAGGGCGAAATGGGCCTCCTCGGGCTGGACGAGGCGGAAGTAGATCGTCTGGTAGAGAGGGGCCAGGTCGGACCAGGTGGCGCCGCCGTCGGTGGAGCGCTGATAGTAGACGCCGGCGGGGGCCTCGTCGGTGTGGAGCTGGCGGTGGTAGAGGAGATGGAGGGCGCCACTCTGGGGCGCTAGGCCATCGGGGGCGGCCGTCATGCGCCAGACGCGGGCGGTCTCGGCGACCTCCTCCGGCTCGCTCCAGGTGGTGGTGCCGAGCGTGAGGCGGCTGTGGAGGAGGGGCTGGATGCCGGTCTCCTCGTCGGCCTCGCCGAGCCAGAAGGCGTGGGCCCGCTGGGGGCCGCCGGCGATGGTGGGCATGGCGCCGACGGGGGTGCGGACCGTCTCGGCCTGGGCGCCCTCGCCCACGATCTGGGTGATGATGATGGGCGCGGCGGCGCGGTCGGTCCAGGTGCGGCCGTCGCGGTAGGCGGTCATGAGGCCGTCGAACGCGTCCCACCAGAAGACCTGGACGAGGCCGTCGGCGCCGACGACGACGCGGGGTTGGGAGGCGGCGCCGGAGCGGGAGAGATTGACGGCCCGGCCCCAGACCTGATCCTCGGCCTGGGCGCGGGCGGCGGGCACGGCGCAGGCGGTGAGGAGGGGCGCGAGAAGGGCGATGGCGAGCAGGATGGGCGTTAGTCTGGGGCTTTGGGGTTTAGTCATGGGCGTGAGATCCTCTCAGTAGCGTCTGAACGTTTGAACGTTGGCAGGTTTGCAGGTTTGCAGGTTTGCAAGTTGACAGGTTTGCAGAAGGGTCTGTCGAAGGAAGTCATCCTTCGACAGGCTCAGGATGACTGAGTTGTGCATTAGTGACGGCAGGCCACGACGCTCACAAGAAACCGTGCGGCGGCTAGGGTGGCACGTGGTCATGGTTCGGTGGCCTTTTGCTCGGCGCGGGCGGCGGCGGCGCGGGCAGCAGCGTCATTGGGGTCGAGGGCGACGATGGTCCGGTAGGCGTAGGCCACGCGCTGCCAGTCATTGGCCTGGGAGAAGGCCCATGCCTGGCCCTGGAGGCGGGATTCGGCGCGCTCCAGGCCGCGGATGACGTCGGCGGCCTCCTGGACGTGGCCGTGGGCGACGAGGGCGTCGCCGAGGACGAGGCGGGTGACGCGGTCGCGGTAGCCGGCGTCCCAGGCGGCCTGAGCGTGCCGGAGGGCGGCGTCGTAGTCGCGGCGGGCGAGGGCGATCTGGGCGAGCCGGGTGCGGGCGGTGACCTGGCCGGGGTCGAGGGCCAGGGCGCGCTGGAAGGCAGCGATGGCGGAGGAGAGATCCTCCTGGCGGCGGACCTGGTCGAGGGTGGGGTCGCCGAAGTGGCGGGAGTCGTAGACGCGGAGCTCCGCCAGGGTCTGGCGGACGGCGCCCCGGTTGGCGTGCCAGAGGGCGGCGACGGGGCGGCGGATTAGGGTGGCGAGGGCGGCGGCGACGAGGACGGTGGCG
>CAZEQC010000222.1:2320-3964 GCA_964514285.1 uncultured Anaerolineales bacterium
GGACGACGGACGATGGATCCCTCGACTGGGCTCGGGACAGGCGATGGACGGCTGTGCGAGCCAGGGACGATGCGGGGGCGGACGTGGACTGCGAGTCGGGGTGGGCGGCGGCGGCGACTAGGGCGGTGGGGGCCCAGAGGAGGAGGACGCCGCGGCTGCTGTAGAGGGCGTCGTCGACCAGGCTGTGGATGACGAGGACGGCGAGGGAGAGGAGGGCGGCGGCCAGGAGCGGGCGGCGACGACGGTCCTCATTCGTGAGGGCCAGGGCGCGGAGGCCGAGCCAGCCGGCGGCGGCCCAGGCGAGGAGGAGGGCGTCGGCGGCGATGAGGCCCTGCTCCACGGCGACGTTGAGGGGCAGGGCGTGGGCGTGGCTGAGGACGGCGACGTGGATCAGGACGGCGTAGGTGGCATGGACCAGGGGGAAGGTGCCCAGTCCACTGCCGGTGATGGGATAGTCGCGGACGAGGAGGGCGGCCTGGGAGAAGATGCTGAAGCGGTTGGCGACGGGCCCCACGGCGAGGATGAGGCGGCGGAGGGGGGGGATCGCGGCCAGGGCGAGGGCGGCGATGGCGGCCAGGACGAGGACGGTGGCGAGGAAGACGACGGCCTGCGACGCTCGATCGAGGCCCAGCGCCCGGGTCAGCCGGCCGGCCAGGGGCCAGAGCGCGGCCAGGGTCAGGGCGCCGACCAGGCCGAGCCATCCGCCGCGAGAGGTGGTGAGGACCATGGCCAGGCCCATGGCGGCGGCGGCGACGACGCCTATGACGACCCAGACGGCCTGGCGGCCGCGGCGGCCCTCGACGGCGAGGCCGACGCCGAGGGGGAGGAGAGGGGCGACGACGCCGCCGGCGACGTTGGGGTTGATCACCCCGCGGGGGAGCGAGCCCGGCACCACAGCCTGCAGCGCCCGGCCGAAGCGGGTGATGGGCGACCAGAGGGCGGGCTGGGCGACCCAGTCGTTGGTGACGACGAAGCCGGCGGCGACGGCGGCGCCGAAGCCGGCCAGCAGGCCGACGGCCCAGCGGAGGCCGGGGTGGGAGCGGATGGTGACCAGGGCATAGAAGAAGAGGAGGGCCAGGACGAGGCCCCAGAGCTTCTGCCAGCCGACGGGATGGTCGAAGATGAGCCGGGTGGCGTGGCGGTCATAGGTGGCCCAGAGGGCGACGAAGGCGGTGACCATGAAGACGGCGATGGCGACGGCGATGAAGGGCGGCCCGAGGGTGCGCTGCCGGACGAGGGTGACGAGGACGGGCAGGGCCGCCAGCGCCACCGCCCACCCGGAGGAGGGCCGGAGAGCCCACCAGACCCAGGCGGCGACCACGGCGCCGATGCGCAGCGTGAGCAGAGCGCGGGAGGCGACGGAACGCTCCACCATCACCCCCGGGCCCAGCCCAGGCTCTCGAGGCCGATGCGGAGGGCGGGCCCCCAGAGGGCGGGGTTGTCGACGAGGATGCGCAGGTAGGTCCACATGGGCCGGGGTCGGAGGGCCCACTCGCGGAAGGCGCGCTGGGCCCAGCGCTCGAGGTCCTCGGCGCTGAGCTGGGGGTAGTCGAGGACGGTGGAGCGGTCCATGTCGACCTCCTCCCAACGGGTGCCGGGGCGGAACCAGCCGTTCTCCACCACCTCGAAGAAGAAGGGGGTGCC
>CAZEQC010000223.1:0-3946 GCA_964514285.1 uncultured Anaerolineales bacterium
TCGCATCCTTCGACAAGCTCAGGATGCTTGGTCGCGAGGGGCTTTGTCGTGAGCGCAGTCGAACGGCCCTGTCGTGAGCGCAGTCGAACGGCCCAGGATACTTGCTTTCCGCTAGAAACCGCACCCGTCTTGGAGATCCAACATCATGATGACCCTCAGCCCTTTCACCATCTACGTCACGCTGCGCTTCTGCAGCGCCGTCATCTTCTCGCTCATCTTCACCGTCGATATGGTCTACCAGGCCACAGTGGTCAACCTCAGCCCCCTCCAGCTGGTGCTGGTCGGCACGACGCTGGAGGCCGCTGTGTTCCTCTTCGAGGTCCCCACCGGGGTGGTGGCCGACGTGAAGAGCCGCCGCGCCTCCGTCATCGTCGGGCACGTGCTGATGGGCCTCGGCTTCATCTTGGAGGGGGCCATCCCGGCCTTCGCCACGGTGCTCGCCGCCCAGGTCCTCTGGGGCCTGGGCTACACCTTCACCAGCGGGGCCACCCAGGCCTGGATCAGCGACGAGGTGGGGCAGGAGCGGGCCGGTCAGGCCTTCCTGCGAGGCTCCCAGGCGGGGCGGGTGGGCGCCCTGATCGCCATCCCCGCCGGCGTCGCCCTGGGCAGCGCCCGGCTCGCCCTGCCCATCGTCCTGGGCGGCGGCTCGCTGATCCTGCTGGCGGGCTTCCTGGCCCTGACGATGACGGAGGAGGGCTTCGCCCCGGCCCCGCCCGAGGAGCGCACCACATGGGGCATGATGGTGCGCACGGTGGAGGACGCCCGCGCCCTGGTGCGTCGCCGCCCCGTCTTCCTCACCCTGCTGGGCATCAGCCTCTTCTACGGCCTCTACAGCGAGGGGCTCGACCGCCTCTGGACCCCGCACCTGTTGGATAACTTCACCGTCCCTCTGCTGGAGCCGGTCGATCCCGTGGTCTGGTTCGGGGTCATCCGCGGCGTGGCTGCGCTGATCGGCATCGCCGCCGTGGAGATCGTGCGGAAGCGGGTGGACGTGGAGCGCTCGGCGCCCATCGCGCGGGTGCTGATGGGCCTGGCGCTCCTGGTTGCCGTCGCGCTGGCGGGGTTTGCCCTGGTGCGCAACTTCTGGGTCGCCGTGGTCCTCTTCTGGATGATCGGCGCGCTGCGCACCGTCAGCGGGCCCCTCTACAACACCTGGTTCAACCGCCGCATCGACGATCCCCAGGTGCGGGCCACCATGTTCTCCGTGACCGGCCAGGCCAACGCCATCGGGCAGATCGCCGGGGGGCCGGCCGTGGGCGCCGTGGGCAACGCCTCCATGCGCGCCGCCCTGGTCGTCTCGGCCGTGCTCCTGGCCCCCGTCGCCCCGCTCTACGCCGCCGCCCGACGCCACGACGCCGACGAGTAGGACGTCCGAAGCCTCTCGTGGCTAGTCCCCCGGCGTGCAATCGTCGCCCCAGCGCGCGGCCACCTGCATAATGTCGACGACCGTGATCACCTCGTCGCCGTCGAGGTCGTAGAGCGCGCTGTAGCCGTCGTCGCCGGCCCGGCAGCGCCAGCGGTCGGCCACCAGCATCACGTCGACCCCGTCCACCCCGCCGTCGTGGTCCAGGTCCGCCGCGCAGGTGAACTCCACCGCCCCGATATCGACCACGGCGGCGCCATCTCCGTCGCCATCCAGCGGGCGGGGGTTGCCGTCGAGATCGACCGCCGACGCGTCGACGTCGACGCCGGCGTCGATGGCCGGGCTGTCCGGCAGCAGGTGGACGTCGCCGCCCTCCCGATCGACCAGCAGCGGATCCTGCCCCACCACGCCCCCCGTCTCCACCACCGGCAGGTCCGGCTCCGACCGCGCCGGGTCGTCGTGGGCGTACCAGAGGTTGTGGGAGAAGGTGAACGTCTCGGGTCGGGTGTGGGGGCCGACGTTGACGTAGGTGCTCAGCGCGTCCCAGTCGAAGAGGAAGAGATTGTTCACCACCGCGTTGTTCTGGCATTCGAGGAAGACGTAGTCGCCCTGGCTGGTGGTCTCCTGGAGGATGCGCAGCAGCCACCGCTGGGGATCGACGACGGTGTTGTGGGCCGCCAGGCAGTCGACGCAGCCGACGAAGGCGAAGGGCGCGTAGGCGCCGCGGATCACGTTTCCCACCACGCGGATGTCGTGGGCCTCGACGTTCGGCTCCGTGGTCGAGAGCGGCGGCCGGAAGTAGGTGAAGCCGGTCGAGCCGCCCATGTTGACCGCGCGCCGCCCGGCGTCGACCATCCGGTTGGCGCGAATCTCCACGTCGCTGCTGCCGCCCTTGCACTGGACCGCGTTGCCGTTCATCGCCTCGAAGGTGTTGCCCACCAGCAGGCCGCGGTGGCAGCCCACGTGATCGACCCCGCTCCCCGACGTGCCGCCGCCACAGCGGGCGAAGGCGCTGTCCAGCACGTAGTAGTCGTTGACCCCGGAGAGCTTGAGGCAGTCCTGGTTGCCGCTGCCGCCCACGTCGTGGATGGCCAGGTCGCGGAAGATGACGTGCTGGGTGGCGGTCGGGTCGTCGTAGTCGCCGCCGTCGTCGCAGTTGATGCCGTTGTCGTCGGTCCCCCGCACCTCCAGGTCGTGGACGATCAGGTAGCGCACCCGGGAGAGGTGGAGGCCCTCGCTGGGCCCCTCGATGACGGGCCGCGGCTCCCCCGGCGCGCCGCCGATCCAGATCGGCGCCTCGGCCGTGCCCGCCAGGTTCGCCACGTTCGTCCGCTCCGTGTAGGTGCCGGCGTGGACGCGGATAGCGGCCCCCGGGCCGGCGTCGTCCACGCCCCGCTCGATGGTGCGGTAGGGCTGCCCGGCGCTGCCGTCGCCGCTGTCGTCGTCGCCGTCGACGGCGACGTGGATGATCGTGCTGGGCGAGCGGCCGTCCTCGAACGTAGTCACGCCGTCCGACGGCCCCGCCTGGTCGGCCCTCGCCACGGGGCGGCCAGGCGCCGGGGCCAGCAGGAGGGCGAGGGCCAGCGCCACCGGCGCCAGTGTCCTCATCCAGCCTCCCTGCCTGCTGTCGCCTTCCCACGGTCGCCTCCGCCGCTGGCCGGCAGCCTGACCGCGAAGGTGCTGCACCTTCTAGAACAGGGCAATCGCATGTGGCACACTTGCTCAGCCTGGATCGCCAGATCCAGGCGGTGAGAGGGAGCAAAGGCGGTACAGCAAGCACCCGCAATCAACCCTATCCTCCAAATGCAATTGGCCCACCTTCCAGGATCTTTGGCCCATGAGTTGGTCCCTCTTCTGTGGTGCGTTCCAGCCTCTGACGGCTCAGGAGGTACGGATGACGGGTCTCAAGGCCGCCACGCTCAGGTGAGCCGAGTATAGCACAGCATGGCGAGATGCTCAAACCTCGCCGCCACGCCGCTCAGGTGGGTCCGCGAGCGCGACCGGGAGCATCGGAACCACTGATTCACTGAAGGACTGAGGCCACTGAAACGGCTGACGTCGTTCTCAGTGCGATCATCGTTTTCAGTGGGTCAGTGGTTCAAACGCCCGCGCCGCCGGGCCCAGAACTGGTCTCTCCCGGGCGGATGCGTGCCCTCTGTATGCTTCTGGCGGATGCGTCATCTACCAGCCGCGGGAGGCGGTGCGCGCCTGCGCAGCGCCGTCGGATCGCGGATCCGACGGGAGCAGAGGTGGCGCGACGGGAGCGGAACTCACCCTCAACCCCTGACAGAGCTCGGGCTAAGTCCCCTCTCCCCCCGGAAGAGCGCTAGAGTGAGGGCCCCATCCCCTCTCCCACGTCCTGCGCCCGTCGTGCCGGCGGCCCGCGCTCAGGCTTGATGAGGAGATCGTACGTCACGCCGCGCAGGTGTCCAGCCTGGATAGGCGGACGCCTACTGGTTTCTGAGGGCCAGCGGCAGATAGATCCAGGCCGTCGCCTCCCAGCGTTCATAGGCGCCCAGGTCGGGATGGGCGTCGCGCGGGCGGCCGGCGAAGTCGTCCGTCGGCGCGCCCTGCGTCGTCCCG
>CAZEQC010000224.1:0-3877 GCA_964514285.1 uncultured Anaerolineales bacterium
TGCCGGAGCGCCGTCGTCCCGACGGCCTCGCGCGCCCGACGCGCCCTCGTCCCGACGCGCCCTCGTCCCGACGCGCCCTCGTCCCGACGCGCCGTCGTGCTGGAGCGCCGTCGTCCCGACGGCCTAGCGCGCCCACAGCGCCCTCGTCCCGACGCGCCGTCGTGCTGGAGCGCCGTCGTCTCGACGGCCCAGCGCGCCCGCAGCGCCCTCCGGGACCGGGCCTGCGAGCCCTGAGCGGCCCCCGGCAGCAGAACCTGCGGAGCTAACCGTGGTGCCGATCAAATGCCCAAACTGCGGCGGCACCGTGGACCTTCAAGCCGGCGCCGCCGCCAAGACGCTCGTCTGCAGCCATTGCCAGAGCATGCTCGATCTGAGCGAGGAGCAAGCTGCCGTGGTCGGCCAAGCACGGAAAGCCCGACCCGATGTCCCGATTGAGCCGGGCATGGAGGCCACCTTCGACGGCAAACGATGCCAGGTCATCGGCTGGCTCCGCTACGAGGGTTGGATCGTTCGAGGTCACGCAGCCCAGGCGGGCGCACCGCATCTCCCTCAAGTCCGGTCCACTGCCGACCAACAGCTGGGCCGTCGTGTACATCTACCTGTCGGGTCCTATCGCTCTCTTCTTATCTTTTCGGCAGCAGCGTCACCTACTTCTCGCTGACCATCGGGCTCTTCATGAGCGCCATGGGCCTGGGGTCCTTCGCCTCACGCTGGATCACTCGCTCGATCTTGCGCTGGTTCGTCCTGCTGGAAGTGGCCATTGGCCTGATCGGCGGCTCCTCAGCCGCGCTTCTCTACGCCGTCTTCGCCACCAGCGGGTTCTACCACATGACGATGGTGCTGCTCATCCTGTTCGTCGGCAGCATGATCGGGATGGAGATACCGCTGCTGACCCGCCTGAGCGGCGGCTGGAAGGCACTCAAGGACACACTGGCCAACGTCCTGGCCTTCGACTACCTGGGCGCCCTGCTGGGCTCGATCCTCTTCCCCCTCGTGCTGCTCCCCAAGCTGGGCCTGCTCAAGACCTCCTTCGTCATCGGTCTCTTGAACATGGCGGTGGCGGCCTTGAACGTCTGGACCTTTCGCAGGCAACTGGCGCGCTGGCGACGCCTGGCGGCCACGGTGGGGGTCGTCCTGGCCTCTCAGGCCACCTCCCCCTACTTCGCCCGCGAGACCTACTGGTGCATCGTCCACACCGCCTCCGATGCCCATCAACGCACCGACGCGGTCGGCCCGCTCCCAGGGCAGCCGGAGATCCTCACGGCCCACATGACCGTAGGCCGCCATAGCCAACTCCGATGACCTTAAATTATGGACTCTGAGGCAAAGACGTAGCTGCCTGCCATGAGCGTTCACTCCGCTGTAGACCGAGCGTGATCACCATCCCCTCTCGGACGAGATGATAAGACACTGATCGCGATCTCAAGATCCTTGACAAGAACGAGGAAACCGAAGTATACTTCCGAGCAGCGACAGATTGCACATCGACATCAAGCAGGCAGGGCTAAAAAGGTGCCGCATTGGAGTTCCGAGACGCCTCCCGCCAGGCACGCAGGATAAGTAGGAGGATAAAGATGAAGCACAGAAGCGCGTTGGCAGTTCTGGCTGTCGTTGCTCTGGTCACGTTGGCCTGCAGCCTCACCGGCAGCTCCGGCGAGGAGGCCCCTGAGCCAACCCAACCACCAACAGAAGCAGGGCCATCTCCCGAACCTACCGCCGAGACGTCCACGTCCCCACCGCAGCCGACCGCCACACTGGCGCCGGAGGAGGAACAGGCGGAAACCGTCGCCCGCTCCGTCGACGGGATGGAGATGGTGCAAATCCCGGCCGGCGAGTTCCTGATGGGCGACGACAACGCCGCCGCTCCACCCGAGCGACCCGAGCATCTCGTCTTCCTGGACGCATACTGGATCGATCGCCTGGAGGTGAGCAACGCCCAGTATCGTCTGTGTGTGGAAGCCGGGGTCTGTGCAGAGCCGAGATCATGGTCCGACGTCAACTTCAAAGGAGATCAGCAGCCGGCCGTCGTCCCCTGGGAGTCTGCGGACACCTACTGCAGATGGGCCGGCGCTCGCCTGCCGAAGGAGGCGGAGTGGGAGAAAGCTGCCCGGGGGACCGATGGGCGCACGTGGCCGTGGGGCGATGAGTTCGAGGCCAACCGGGCCAACCTCAGCGGCGACGCGGATGGCCACGGGTTCACGGCGCCGGTGGGCAGCTTCCCTAACGACGTCAGTCCCTATGGAGTCTTGGATGTGGCAGGAAATGCTGCTGAGTGGGTGGCAGACTGGTGGGACGCCGAGTATTACGCCCGCTCCCCAGCCCAAAACCCGACCGGGCCGGCAAGTGGGGAGCAGAAGGTCCACCGAGCACCGATAGCAAACGCTGGCGGCGGCCCGGCGAAATGCCGTTGCACCGTGCGGTACGCGGCGGATCCCAACTGGGAATACGGCTTTCGCTGCGCCTCCAGCACAGCCCCAACCGACGAGGCTGAGTCCCCCTCATCCACCGAAGCGACGCCTCCCGTCGGCGATGAAGCAACCGCAACGCCCGCATCCGCCGGTGCGGGAGAGAGCAGCCAGGGAGACATGGCGACCGAGTGGCCACCCCTGCAGAGCTACCGCATCCGCACAGTCACGACCCTGCCCGAGGAGGATACGCCAGAGGACGTAGAGGGCCCGGCGCAGCAAGTGTTCATCTTCGAGTGGAACGCCGCGGCGCCGACCAGCCGCATGCTGGTCGCCTGCGTGGAGGAGATCACCATCGGCGACACACGGTGGACCAAGATGAAGGACACCCCGTGGAGGGAGGAGACGCTCACAGCGGAGGAGCGGGCCAAGTGGGAGCACCAGTGGTCCTTCGCCCAGTTCTGGGGGATCGAGGAGGACCTGGAGGATGCGCTGCCGGAGGGCGTCGAGTTGGTGCCGGGCCAGATCTTCCCCGTCCCCGTCAAAGCCGCCATGGTGCTTGATGGAGAGGAGACGGTCAACGGCGTCCACTGTAGGCGTTACAGTGTCGATACTGATCTCGACTACACTGGCGCGAGTGGCAGTCACATCACCGGTCACGCCACAGGCCTGATCTGGGTGGCCGACCAAGAGGGAATACCCCCCATCATCGTGCGGGCCCTGATGGACGAGGATTTGGTGATGGGTGGAAATCCGAGCCATCCCTCCTGGGAGCACAATGTCACCGACATCAACCAACCTGTCACGATCGAGCCTCCGGAGTAGGCCTACACGTTAGGTATCGTTCTCCCCACCATGCTTGCATCCGTGGATGACAGGTCGAACGGCCGAGATGGCCGACGTCACTCAGTAAAGCATAATGGAGGGTTCCCCTTGCTTAGATTCATTGCTGGCATATTCGTCGTACTACACGGCCTTGTTCATCTACTGTACGCCGCACAGAGCCAAAGGCTGCTTGAGCTTCAACCCGGAATGGATTGGCCTGAAGGTTCATGGACCTTCGCCAAGCTCCTTGGAGATAGAGCAACGAGTCGGCTGGCGGCCACCAGAAGCACAGCCGCTATCGCCTGCGTGCTGGCCGCCATCGGGTTCGTGGCCGGCGGCGCCGGTATCATAGCGCGGAAAGCCTGGTGGCGCCCGGCGGTCGAAGGTTCGGCCATGCTCTCGGCGGCCCTGGTCATAGTGTTCTGGAATGGACAATTGCAGCGGCTCGCCGACCAGGGTTTGATCGCCCTTCTCATCGACGCAGCGATTCTGGTTGCGCTGCTCATCTTGCGGTGACCCTCCTTCGCGCTCCTCCGGCTTCCAGCAGGTCCATGAGCCGCGTCGACGGCACGACCAATCAAGGTATGAACCTCATCTTCTGGAGCGCCGTCGTCCCGACGGCCCATCTTCTGGAGCGCCGTCGTCCC
>CAZEQC010000225.1:0-3817 GCA_964514285.1 uncultured Anaerolineales bacterium
CGTGCTGATAGCTCAACCCCGCTCCGCGGGCTGGGGTACGCGAAGTGAGGCGTGTCTAACTACGAACGAGCAGGATCGGGATGGGGTCTACGGCGTCTGGCTCAGGGTGATGGGCAGGAAGGCGTCGTAGATCAGGAGCGGAGGGCCCCAGTGGTAGTCGGGCGTGTCCCACTCCGGGCCGGCGTACCAGCCGTCGGGGAAGAAGGCCCCCAGGTCCTGGAAGGGCTCCAGCGCGCCCGCGGTGACCGCCACCGTCCCCTCATGGATCGCCAGCTCCACCCGCTCCACCTGGAGGGCGCCGGGTCCGGTGCCGACGTCGCTGCGGGCGGTCAGGGTGAGCGTGGCGGTGTGGGTGAGGGGGCCCGGGGGCAGGGCGATGCGCCAGGTGCGCTGCTCCGCGCTCAGATCGTTCATCCTGGCGGCGTAGGCGCTGCCGTCGATCTCCAGGGCCGCCTCCACGTCGAGCGGCAGGCGGCCGTCGTTGGCGATGGAGAGGGTGAGGCTATCGCCATCCACCGCCGCGGCGCTGAGTCCCAGGTTGGGCGTGGCGGCCAGCAGGTAGCGGCTCCAGCGCAGCCAGCGGTCGGCGGAGAGGGGGATCTGGTCGGGCGCGGGGTTGAAGCCCACGCCGACGCTGAGGGCGACGCTAAAGGTGTTGGAGGTGGTGATGCGCTCGGTGAAGGCGAGGGAGCTGGCGCCGTAGGTCTCGGGGGTCCAGGCCATGATGCCCCGCGCTTCGTATAGCCAGTCCATCGTGCTGCCGCTACCGGGGTAGAGACCGCGCGCGGTCCAGCAGTGGGGGGAGCCCTGGAAACCGTTGACCTCGGTGAGCTGGCTGCCCTTGCGCGAGAGCATCTCGTACCAGAAGTCGTCGGGGAGATCAGCGTCCCTCGACCAGCCCCAGGGATGGAGGAGGACGTCGGCGCCGGAGTGGAAGGTGGAGGCGGCGGCGATGGTGGGGTGGGCGAGGACGAAGTCGCGCACGGCGCGGGTCTCCGGCTCCGAGAAGGCGGAGGGGCCGTGGTAGGTGATCGACTTGGGGTTGTCCTCCCCCGTCGACCAGTGGCTGTCGTAGTTCCGGTTGGCGTCGACACCGCCGTGGCCGTCCTCGTTGGTCTCCCCGTCGCCGTCGTTATCCAGCTGGGGGATGCGATGACCCTCGCGGTCGTAGACGCCCCGGTACGTGGAATCCACGACGTGGCTCCCCCAGCCCGAGGTGAAGGGGTCGTCCGGGTGGGCGGCGACCCAGTCGGGCTCCAGCTCGTAGCGGTAGACGTCGTAGGTGCCGTAGCCGAAACCGTCGGGCGGGTCCTCGTCGTAGGCGCCGTCGCCGTCGTCGTCGCTCACCCCCGGGTTGGCCGTCTTCCGCTGGACCTGGTCGATCTCCAGGAAGATGTGGTTGCCGTCGGGGTTGACGGAGGGGATGGCGTAGACGGTGCGCGTGTCGAGCAGGCGGGTGACGAGGGGGTCGCTGCCGTGGTGCGACGCCAGGTACCAGGCGGCGTAGAGCACCACCTGGTTGCTGATGGCCTCCCGGGCGTGGTGCTGGCCGTCGAGGTAGAGGGCGGGGCGGCGGTCGGGGTCGCCCGAGGCCTCGTTCCCCAGCCGGAGCGCGACGATGGAGCGGCCCTGCCAGGAGGTGCCGACGTCCATGACCTCGACCAGAGTGGGGTAGGCGGCGTCGAGCTGGTGGGTGAAGGTGATGATCTCGGACGGGGTGGGGTAGTGGGCGAAGTCGACGGCGTAGGAGGGGTCGGGGAGCGGGATGTCGGTCAGGGGGCGGAGCCGCGGCGCGGGGCGGGAGAGGGGGCCGTCCTGCTGATAGTCGCGCGGGTAGCGGTCGTCGAGGCCCTCGACCCATTGGAAGCGGGCCTCGGGCGGGGGTGGGGCGGCCAGGGCCAGCGTCGTCGTCGCCGAGAGGGCGATGGCGGCGGCGATAACGAGGGCGATGCGGGTCGTCTGTGGTGTTCTGGCCATCTTGGCTTGTCCTTTTTGACAGGATTGACAGGATTCTTATCTCTGCTGGGAGCAGGAGGGGAGTGATCACCTTCCAGGTACTCGTGCTCTGTGCATGTAGGGTCAGTATAGCACACAAAGGGCGGGGGCTCAAGGGTTTGGGCGTCTAAGAGTTTTAGGGTTAAGGTAATGAATTTTTAACAACTCCGTTACGCCAGGTTGATATCTGGCTGTTATCATGAGGATAGGTGAGGCATGAGGTTGTCGTATTAGGAGCGGCGTCTCAGATAGGAGAGGAACCGATGTGCACGATCTTCATCGCCGATGACAGCGAGCTCTTACGGATGATGATGCGCATCACGTTGGAGAGGAACGGCCACGACGTGGTGGCGGCCAGCGACGGTCAGGACCTCCTTAAGCGGCTAGAGGCCCAGGAAGCGGACTTGATCATCCTCGACATCAACATGCCCGGTCTCTCGGGCATCGACGTGCTGCGGCGGCTTGGGGCGGATCCCCAGCTGTCGAGGGTCCCCGTCTTCATGGCGTCCGCGCAGGCGGACCGGGAGACGCGGGCCAGGTGCCTGGCGCTGGGGGCCTGCGAGTTCCACGCCAAGCCGTTCGAGCCGAGCAGCCTGGCAGCCAGCGTGGAGGCGCGCCTGGCGGCCTGAGGAGACCCCGCGCGTCTCAGCTCCAACGAGAAGGATAGAAGAGGGCCAGTGACCCGGGCGTGTTGCAGCGCCGCGGGGTGTCAGCGTGCCTGTGGGCGGGGGAGTAGGACGTCCGAGACCTTTAGGGTTTCAGTTGACGGCTCATAGCGCGCGATGTTGTGCCCGGTGAAGACGTTCTTGGGGTCTTGGTGCGCTGCGAGAAAACCCTAAAGGTCTAGAAGTGGGTGAGGCTGCCGTCGCGCTTGGCCTGGCGGACGGCGCGGCGGAAGGCGAGCAGGCTGAGCGGCAGGAGCACGATGGAGAAGGCGGCGAGCGCGCCGATGGTGCCCGCCAGGTCGCGGAGGCCGGCCCCGGTGAGCATGGCGCGGCGCATGGCCTCGAGCGAGTAGGTGAGGGGGAAGAGGCGGGCGAGGGTGCGGAGCCAGCCGGGCAGCACCTCCACCGGGTAGTAGACGCCGCCCAGCAGCGACGAGAGGCTGCCGATGAGGAAGTTGATGGGGCTACCGCGTTTGAAGACCATGATGAAGGAGGCGGAGAGGATGCCGAGGCTGCTGAGCGTCAGGACGGTCAGCCCAAGGATGATGGCGCCGGCCAGCAGGTTGGCCTGTCCCAGCCTGGCGCCGAAGACGAGGGCGCCGAAGAGCAGGTAGATGACGACGCGCAGGGAGGTGAAGGCGAAGCTCCAGATGCTGGAGGAGAAGAGGACGGTGGCGAGGCGGGTGGGGGTGACGAGCATGGCCTCGAGCGTGCCCTGCGACTGGGCGGAGCGGATTGTGCCGGAGAAGGTGTGGAGCGCCACGCCCTGGTAGCCGACGAAGGCGATGCCGATGAGGACGAAGGAGAAGTAGTCGCCGCCGTAGCGGGTGAGCTGCGGCACGGCGTTGGCGCCCAGGAGCTGGGCCACGAAGTAGAAGCTGGCGCTGGAGAAGAGGATGCCGAGCAGCTGGAGGAGGAAGGAGAGGCGGTAGCGCAGCTGTGTCTGCAGGTCGCGGCGGAAGAAGAGGAGGGGTTTGGAGAGGAGGTTGGCCAGGAGCGGGGATCTGGCGATCCCCTCTGAGCCTTCTTGGGGGGCTGGGTGAGTTTGGGGGGATCTGGCGATCCCCTCTGAGCCTTCTTGGGGGGATCTGGCGATCCCGTTTGAGCGTTCTTGGGCCGGGCGGCTTTGGGGAGATGCGGAGGCAGGGTCGAGGCTG
>CAZEQC010000226.1:0-3800 GCA_964514285.1 uncultured Anaerolineales bacterium
CCTGGCCCCCGTTGCCGTCCATTCTGATTATCAAGGTAAGGGAATAGGACAGGCCTTGATCACTCAAGGCCTGCGAGACATGCGGAGAAGAGGCGTAAGCTTCGTGATCACTTATGGAGATCCATCCTTCTACGCCAAAGTTGGGTTCCATCCCATTTCGCAGGATAGGATCGCAGCGCCGCTCGAGCTTTCGCAGCCTGAGGGATGGCTTGGGCAATCACTTACCGATGATGCAATAGAGACGATACCGGGTAATTGCACGTGCGTGAAGGCGCTGGATAACCCAGCCTATTGGTGAGGCATGGATGATCACGAGCACCGCCATCCCCACGCCGCCGCCACCGCCATGATGTCCACCACGGTGATCTCACCATTCCCGTCCACGTCGTACCGGTCGCTGAAGCACGCCTCGCCCCGCGCACAGCGCCAGGTCCCCGCCACCGTCTGCACGTCCGTAGCCGTCACCGCACAGTCGCACACCGCGTCTGCCCAGTAGCAGGCGCTGATGGCGCTGGTGCGCGTCAGCGTCTCCGTCCAGCCCGGCCCGCCGACGCTCAACGTCACCGTGTAGAAGCCCGCGACCGCGTACGTCTTCGTTGGGCTCTCCACCGTGCTCGTCACCCCGTCGCCGAAGGCCCACACGCTCTCCACGTAGGGGCCGACGGACGCGTTCGTGAACGTCGTGGTCATCGGGGCCACGCTCGTCGTGGGGGAGGCGGTGAATGCCGCCTCCGCCGCGGTGCCCGGGGCCGCCGTCGCCATCAGCTGCGGCGGGCTGGGGCTCTTCTGCCACAGCTCCCACAGCGCTTTCCCATCCACGCCGGCTCGCGCGTTCAGGAACTCGACGTACGCCTTCGACGCCGTCTGATAGAACAGGCGCGCCCAGACGCTGGCGGTCTCCGCTGGGACCGCGTAGATCGTGTCGTCCCAGTGCTGCCCGTCCTCGTACGTCGCGCCGACGGGCCGCAGGCCCGGCTCGTCGAACCCTGCCTGGGTGTACCCCCGCGGCGGGATGCGGTTGTCCTTGACCACCATGTTGTTGAGAATGAAGTGGAACGACGCACCGGCAGGCTCCCCCACCAGCGCCGCCAGCTCCTCCGAGATGCCCTGCTTCACCTCGTACACCTTCGCCTCGGCGTCGCGAATCAGTCGGTCCTCCGCCGCGTCGTACCGTCCCGACTCGTAGATCAGCCCGCCGCCGGCGTCGTAGGCCCGCAGATGGATCCACATCTGGCGCCCCTCCGGATACCCCGTGGGCAGCTTGTGGCCGCTCTCGTTCGTCACCCGCACCGTTGCGATGGTCTGGGTGCCGCTGGTCGTCAGCGTCGCCGTCATCGTGGCCGCCTTCTCCAACATCGATTGCGCCTCCTGGAGCGTCGCGTCCAGGTACGCGCCCTCGCCCGCTGCCTGGAGCCGCCAGTCCTGATCCTGCAGGATCTGCGGCACCCACGTGTTGCCGCCCACCATCGTGTGCTCCGGCAGGCAGCCCGTCGTCTGGCAGTCGCGCGTGTTCGGGTCGAACTGCGGGTCGGCCGCCACCCCCGTGGTGCGGTACAGGTGGCAGTCCTGACACGCCTCCACGACGCCGTCGGGATCCTCCCCCGCGAACTGGGGCGCCGCGACGCCGCCGTTGGCGTAGGCGCTGTGGCGCCACTCGTCGTACGTGCTCTCGATGCGGAAGAGGTCGCCGCTCTCCAGGTCCGACGTCGGCGCCGCAGCGTCCATCCCGTTCGGCCAGAACGCCTGCCGCTCCTCGTCCCACGAGAGAAGCGGGTTGTCGACGTTGTGGCAGGTGCCGCACTGGCGGGCCCGGATGTGGGCGTCGCTCGACTGGCCGAGGAAGGCGGTCTGATAGGCGGTGTGGTAGGGCAACGTCTTGGCGAAATCGAAGGGTCCCCGCCGGTTGTCGTCGGGATCAACGATGACGGTGGCGCTGCCCACGTACGTCATGGGCACCGTGGCCGTCAGCGCGCTCCGCACGGCGTCGTCCGTCGAGGCGATCTCGCTCGCCGTCGGTCGGGGGTCGACCATGCGGTGGCAGACCGCGCAGCCCACGCCGTTCGCCGTGTCCTGCCCCTCCAGAGCCGAGCCGTCGGACGGATGGCTGCGGCCCTCCAGCCACCCCTTCGGCGCGTGGCAGCGCAGGCAGTAGTCGCCAGCGTTCGGCGCGTTGTGGTTCGCTGCCTCCAGCGCGGCCCACATCAGCGGATCCCGCCCGGACTGACTCATCATCGCCCCCCGCCAGCGGTCGTAGATCGGCGCGCTGTGGCAGGTATCGCAGTCGACCGAGTCGGGGATCAGGTCGTTCAGCTGCTCCGGCTGCGTCCCGGGGAGGAAGAGGTCCGCCATCGTCGACGTCAGCACCGAGCGCGGGACGAAGAGCGCCTCGGCCAGCTCGAAGGGGTCGACGGCACCGCCCACCGTGGCGCGATTGACGATGCCGCCCGTGATCGCGCCGCTGGTCGTGACCCGATAGGTGATCGAGAGCGTCGTGTCGGCGCCCAGCGTCCCCTCCCAGTGGAGCGTCGGCGCCTTGGCGTCGTCGACCGTACCCGCCGTGGCGCTCAGCGACCCCGGCGCGTAATCCAGGCCCGCCGGCACCGTGTCCGTCAGGTAGAGCGTCCCGTCGACGGCACCGCCGCGGTTGATCAGCGCGATGGTGTAGGTGGCCGTCCCGCCTGCGTCGACGCTCGACGGCGCGACGTCCTTGCTGGAGGAGGTGAGGATGGGCGTCGGCCCGTCCACGTCCGCCAGCCGTCGGATCGTGCCGCCGTTCCAGTCGCAGACATAGACCTCGCCCGCCTCGTCCTCCCCGAAGGCGCTGATGTTGAAGCCCGTGTCGAGCTCCAGCTCCGGCGTCGACCAGCTCACCGGGTCCGTCCCGGTCTTGTAGAGGCTCCAGATCTTCCCGTTCACGTAGTCGGCGTAGAAGTACCGACCTTGCAGGTCCGGGTAGAGCGCGCCGCGGTAGACGAAGCCCCCCGTCACCGACCGCCCTGCGTCGTGGCTGTATTCAGCGATGGGATCGGTCAGGTCGGCGTCCGAGCAGGCCTGGTCGAACTCGTAGGCGTGGGTTCCCTCCTTGCAGTCCCAGCCGAAGTTGACGCCGCCCGGCGTCCCCGCCGCCTGGTAGCTGATCTCCTCCCAGGCGTTCTGCCCCACGTCGCCGATGTACAGGTCGCCCGTCTGGCGGTCGAAGCTGAAGCGCCAGGGGTTGCGCAGGCCGGTGGCCCAGATCTCGTCGCGCCCTCCGACGCCGACGTATGGGTTGTCCCCCGGGATGGCGTAGGGCGAGCCCCCGTCCACGTCCAGCCGCAGCATGGCGCCCAGCAGGGTGGTCGGATCCTGCCCGTTCTCCTGGGGATCGCCGCCGCTGCCGCCGTCGCCCATGCCGACGTAGAGGGTGCCGTCGGGGCCGAAGAGCAGCTGACCGCCGTTGTGGTTCGCGTAGGGTTGGGCGATGGTCAGCACCTCGAAAGCGCTGGCGGGATCGGCCACGTCCGGGTCCGACGCCGACACGGTGTAGCGAGCGATCACCGTCGCGCCGTCGCTGTCGCGGGTATAGTTGACGTAGAAGGAGCCGTTCGTCGCGTAGTTGGGGTGGAAGGCGAGGCCCAGCAAGCCCTGCTCGCCGCTGCGACTGGTCACGCCGGTCAGATCGAGGAATGGCGTCGACGAGACCGTGCCGTCCTCGATGATCCGGATCCGGCCCGGCTGCTCCACCACGAACAGCCGCCCCGACCCGTCGCCCGCGTGCGTCACCTGGACCGGGTGATCGAAGCCCGAGGCGACGACCTCGT
>CAZEQC010000227.1:0-3726 GCA_964514285.1 uncultured Anaerolineales bacterium
AGCAGGTGAAGGAACTCTTTGATGACGAGAGACCAGATGCGCTTTAGCATGATCCCTATCCCAGTTTCTTCCTAAAGAACAACGCCGCCACTCCCGTAAACACAATGCCCATCCCCAGCAGCGCCAGGACGTTGGGCCAGAGCACGTCCAAGCCGATCCCGGTCAGGAAGACGCCGCGCGTGATGACGGCATAGTGCGTTCCGGGCAGGCTCATGGCCTCCATGCGCACCTCGGCGGGCATGGAGGCGAGGGGGAAGAAGATTCCCGTCATGAAGAACCCGGGAAAGAAGATCAACAGGAAGGAGAGCGCCAGCGCCGCCGGTTGGGTGCGCATGAACACCCCGATCACGATCCCCATGCCCAATATGGCGAACAGGAAGACCACCGAGAGCACGAAGAAGAGGACGAAGCTGCCGTTGAAGGGGATGTGAAAGGTCAGGCGGGCCAGAAGGGGCATCACGACCACGTTGATCAGGCCGACGATCACGTAGGGGATCATCTTGCCCAGCAGGAACTCGGCGCGGCCCACCGGCGTGACCAGCACCTGCTCCAGCGTCCCGTGCTCCCGCTCGTGCGCCAGGGTCAGCGCCACCGAGAGGGCCGGGAAGCCGAGCATCATGGAGATCAGCCCTGGCACCATGTCCACGCGAGGCTTCAGGCCCGGGTTGTACAACGCGCGCACGTGCAGGTCGATGGGCTGCAGGGAGTCCAGCGAGGCTGAGCCCATCTGCTGCGCGAGCAGCTCGCTCGCGAACTTCTCGGCGCGCCCGCTGATCTGCCGCACGGCGAAGGTCCCGCTCTCCGGCTCCGTCCCGTCGATGATGACCTGCATGGGCATCCCGCGCAGCGACATGAGATCGCGCTCGAAAGAGGGCTTGATCACCAGCGCGGCCTTGATTCGGGAGTGCATCAACAAGCTGTTAACTTCCTCCAGCGTCCCTACGTGGGCGTATAGGTCCAGATCCTTCCCCTCCGTGACCCGCTGGATGAACGCGCGTGAGGTCGAGCTGCGGTCGTGGTCCAGCACGGCGATGGGCACGTGCTCGATATCGACCGTCAGTGCGTAGGCAAAGACGAAGAGCATCGTGATCGGCGTCAGCAGAACGAGTACGAACGTGGATCGATCGCGGATGATGTGCTGGATTTCCTTGCGGATGATGGCTCTTAGATGGCGTGGTGACACGTCAGGTCTCCTCGTCTCCTATTCCATGCGCTTGATCAGGGAGATGAAAGCCTCCTCCATCCGTGGTGTGGCGCGGCGAACGCTTCGGTAACCGATTCCTTCTGCCTCGAGACTGGATTCTATCGTTGCTAGGCGCTCCTCCGCCGAGTCGACGAGCAGATGAAGAGCCTCGCCATAGGTCTGCACCTCGAGCACGCCGGGCAACGTCTTGGCCAAGGCGTGTGCCGCCTGCCAATCCTCCGCTTGCACTTCGATCAGGTCGCCCTCGATGCGGGCGCGGATCCGCTGCGGCTCGGCGCAGATGACCAGCCGGCCCTCGTACATCAGGCCCACGCGGGAGCAGCGATCGGCCTCGTCCATATACGGCGTGCTGACTAGGACGGTGGTGCCCGCCAGATACAGCTCGGTCAGGATGTCCCAGAACTCTCGTCGCGAGACCGGATCGACGCCCGTGGTCGGCTCGTCGAGGAGGAGGATGGGGGGCTCGTGGATCAGCGTGCAGGCCAATGCCAGCTTCTTCTTCATCCCGCCGGAGAGGTGTTCGGCGCGGCGATCCTTGAACTCGGTCAGCCCGGCGAAGGCCAGCAGCCGCTCGGTGCGTGCCTGGAGTTCGCTCACTTCCACATCGTAAAGATCAGAGAAGAAGGCCAGGTTCTCCAACACGGTCAGTTCACCGTAGAGGCTGAAGCGCTGCGCCATGTATCCGATCTGGGCCTTGATGGCCTCCGGCTGGCGTGCCAGGTCGTATCCTGCGACCGTTGCTGACCCGGCGGTGATCTCCAGCAGCCCCGACAGCAGGCGGAGCGTGGTGGTCTTGCCGGCGCCGTCCGGCCCCACCAGCCCGAAAAGCGTGCCGGGCTGAATCGACAGGGTCAGAGCATCCACCGCCCGCGTCTTCTTGAAGTCGCGCGTCAAGCCGTGAGTTTCAATGATGGGCTGCGTCATCTTTATCCCTGGCACCTCATGCTCCACCGGACCGGCTATTCTCCTTCGAAGGATCCCTCGACGTCGTGTGGGATGAGATTCCATCGACCTTGCTCAGGACAGGCGGGGCGGACTCCTCCGAGTCGAACGTCAGACCCTTTAGGATGACGTCGGTGAACGCTTGGCTGATGCGCTGGAGGTCCAGGTCTGCGACAAAACTTGCATAGGCGGCCAGACCGTCGTAACTCGCCATTAGGACCCAGACCAGGGATTCGACATCCACCGGTCTGAACTCACCTGCCTCTATGCCTTCCTCCACGATGACTGAGAGGATCACCTTGTACTCCTCCAGCAGCTCGTACCATACCTTGTTGATTTCATCACGGTTTGGCCTGGACACCCAGAACTCAAGGAATAGGCCGAAGTACCCTCCCACGGACTCACTGAACGCAGCGGTGCCCTGGCCCATGCATCGCAGCTTCTCCGTCGCCGTCTCACAGCGGTCTAGCATGGAAAGCACATCCTCCCCAAATCCCTCGAAGATCGAGAGAAGCGCGGCCTGGAAGAGCTCCTCCTTGCTCTCGAAATACCAGTAGAGCGTTCCCTTGCTTAGGCCACTCCGGGCGACGATGTCATCCATGGTGGTATTATTGTAGCCCTTGCGCGTGAAGCAGTGCAGCGCCGCTTGGATGATCTCGCTGCGCTTGTTGCCCTGGACTCGCCCACGGCCGTGCTTGCCCGCTGGCATAATCAGTTGCCTCTCTCTCTCCGCCGCTTGATGAAACGTAGCAGCCACAGAACGACCACGGCGCCGATGAGAGGCTCGCCGACCATAGCGATGAAGCGGATCGTGCCCTCGTAGCCCATCAACGGAAGGATGGTGTAATCGAGCAGGCCTACCGCAATCATGGTGAGGACGGCTGCCGCGAGATCCACGACCACGCCATAGGTTGGGGCGCTCGCGATCAGGCCAGCCAGTGCGCCGACCAGCAGGCCGGCAAGTATCCAAACGATCAGATAGATGACAAGCACAGACATCGTGACCTCCTTGCTGCTCTGGTAACCATTCCTCTTGTGCTCCTGGCGGCTACGCGGTATTGTGATGTACAGTCCAATATGAGAGTATCACTAGACTATATAGTCTAGACTGACTGGTCAGTCTAAAGTATACACTGTGCAGCGGCGCTTGTCAAGGCGCGGAGTGCATGCTGAAGTTGACAACCCTACGCGGTTGTCCTATAATCGGCCCGAGAGCATGAGGCGATTCAATCCCTTTTCCTACTCTTGGCTCGACTTCCGGTTCGACAGCGCGCTGCATTGCAGGGAGGTGGGTATCGGGTGGACTTTTCTGTACATGTCTTGTCGCACTACGTAGCCTGACACGTCTGGACTGCCCGACTGGGCGGTGTAGAGCACCTCTGGCGATCGGTTTAACGGGGCACATTGAAACGTCGTTGGCTCAAAGAGATGCCTTTATATGCTAAGGAGGCGATGATGCACAGTGCAAGAAAGAACGCGGTGGACTTGTGGAGGGAGCGTAAAGGCCTTCTGATACTGCTCATTGCTGGCACCATGGTTGTGCTTCTGGCTGCCGTTGCGCCCCAGGCCTGGGCCACCCC
>CAZEQC010000228.1:0-3696 GCA_964514285.1 uncultured Anaerolineales bacterium
GGCTCCGAATGGCGGGCTTTCTCCCCCAAAGATGCCGGCCTGACCAGTGAGACAGTGCTAGCGATCGCCGTAGACGGGAAGGAGCGCGTCTGGTTGGGCACGGACAGGGGCTTGGCCGTGCTCAGTCTCGCCAACAAGGAGCCGTCTTGGACCACATACACGGCTTTCTCCTCCGCCCTACCATCCAACGGCGTTCAAACCCTGGAGGCCAGCCCAGAGGGAGGGGTCTGGATCGGCACGGGCGGGGGAGGTCTCTGTCTGTCCGATCAGGAGGACTGGACGTGTTATCGAGCGGGGACATCCGGCCTGCCGTGGAACACGGTGACCGCGTTGGCCGTGGACGACCAGCAGCGGGTCTGGGTAGCTACCCAGAGATCCGCAGACACTGGCGGCGCTGTAGCGGTGCTCGACGTCTACGATGGCCCGACGTGGCAAACGTACGCACCGAGCAACTCCGGCCTGCCCAGTGCTCAGGTAAACGACATCCTTCAGGATCATCAGGGACGATACTGGTTCGCCACGGACTTCGAAGGTGTGGGCCTCTACCGTCCTCAAAGACCCGAGAAAGATTAGGTGAGCAATCAAGCATAAGCAGCCCTCAATGATACAGCGGAGGCAGACAATGACACAGATCAGTACCCCGGAGTGGGTCAAGGATGCCGTCTTCTATCAGATCTTCCCCGACCGTTTCGCCAAGAGCGACCAAGTGTCAAAGCCATCGAACTTGGAGTCCTGGGAGTCCCCGCCCACCGTCCACGGTTTCAAGGGGGGAGACCTTCTAGGCGTCGTCGAGCATCTTGACTATCTGAACCACCTGGGCATCAACGCTATCTACCTCAACCCCATCTTCCAGTCCGCGTCAAACCACCGTTATCACACCCACGACTACCACCAGGTGGATCCAATCCTGGGCGGAAACGCGGCGTTTCGGGAGATGCTGGACGCGGCTCACCTGAGAGGTATTCGCGTGGTGCTCGACGGGGTCTTCAACCACGCCAGCCGAGGATTCTATCAGTTTCAGCACACCCTGGAGAACGGGATAGACTCCCCGTATCTGGATTGGTTCCATTTCGATCTGGAGCGGTTGAGGGCCGATGAGCAACTCAGAGCCTATCCCGGCGAGACCCGGGAGTCGAGCTTCCAACGACGGAAGGAGTCTTTGAAGGAGCTGGGCTACCGGGCCTGGTACCAATTGCCGGCCCTTCCCAAGCTCAACACCGACACCGAGGCCGTGCGGCAGTTCATCTTCGATGTGGCGCGCCACTGGGTCGACCTCGGCATTGACGGCTGGCGCCTTGACGTGCCCCACGAGATTGACGATGACGCCTTTTGGCGCGAGTTTCGACGCGTCGTCAAGGAGGCAAACCCCGAGGCCTACATCGTGGGCGAGATCTGGACCGACGCCAATCGCTGGCTTCAGGGCGATCAGTTTGATGCCGTCATGAACTACATCTTCAATCGCGCCTGTCTCGGTTTCTTCGGTGGGGACAAACTGGACGTCAGCCGGCGCCCTGGCGGGTACAAGCTAGAAAGGATGAAGGCCACTGAGTTTGCCAAGAAGATCGACGACCTACTGGAGCTCTACAACTGGCAGGTGACGCTGGTGCAGCTCAACCTGCTCAGCAGTCACGATATGCCCCGCTTCCTGACGCTGGTGGACCAGGACAAGGAGGCGCTGAAACTGGCGACATTGTTCCAGATGACCTTCCCGGGCGCGCCGTCCATCTACTATGGCGACGAGATTGGCATGAAGGGAGAATCTGATCCGGACTGCCGCCGCGCCTTCCCGTGGGACGAGGAACGCTGGGACCACGAGCTGCTGGAGGTCTTTCGGCGTGCCGTGGCGCTGCGTCGCGAACATCCTGCACTTCGCCGTGGGCGATACCAATGCCTGCTTGCCGATGATGAGCGCAATATCTACGCCTTCGTCCGTGACGGAGCAGAACAGACGCTGGTCGTGGTGCTTAACAACAGCCGGTCTCCCTACAGACTGGATCTGGACATAGATGGGTGGTTCGCCAATGGTCAGTCCCTCCGCGACGTCTGGGCGGGCGGTGAAGCGCGGGTCATCGACGGTCGCGTCGTTGGCGCGACATTGCCGCCGCGCTCCGGTGCTGTGCTGACGGTGTGAGGGCGTCCTACTCCATGCCAACAGCTGCGCGTGCATTATGAGGAGCACGTAAGATGAGCTCGAAACCATGCCCTAAGATCATTCTGGAGGGCACGCGGCTGACGCTCAAGACGGAGATCGCTTTCGCCCTGAATGAGCATCCGCGTATCGTGGGACCGCGCAAGTATCGCTACCATTCCCCCCTAATCTCGGCGGAATGGGGTGGCTTCACGAACGTGCCATGGGGCCGCGGGCTGATCAACTGAAACATAGTTGCTCTTCTTCGGGGTACCGAATAAAGGATAATGGACTGAGGAGGGAACGGAGATGAAGACGACGCATCGATTACGTCGACTTGTTGCGATCCTAGCACTCGTATTGGGGGCTGTTCTGTTGGCCTCCTGTGGCGGGACGCCGGAACCTACGCCTACGATGATGCCTACAGCACCGTCTACTGAGGAGCCCAGCCCGACCGCATCTCCTACGGGGGTCTCGGAGGACGCTATTCACCTAGCCATTGTTTGGCACCAGCATCAACCGGTCTACTTCAAGGACCCGGAGACGGGGGTCTATGCCAAGCCCTGGGTCCGCGTGCACGCCGCCAAGGATTACTACGACATGGCCGCCATCCTCAAGGAGTATCCGGAGATCCACACCGCATTCAACCTTACGCCCAGTCTCATCCGTCAGTTGGATGACTTCGCCGCTGGCGCGACCGATAAGTACTGGGAGATGACGATGATCCCTGCCGACGAGCTGACGGAGGAGCAGAAGCGCTTCATCCTCCGTCGCTTCTTCGATATCAACCCCACCATCATCGAGCGTTTCCCCCGCTACATCGAGCTCCAAGCGATGCTGCCCGGGGGAAGCGATGAGGAGATGGAGACGGCGCTCGAGCGTTGGTCGACCCAAGATTTCCGCGACCTACAGGTCCTCTTCAACCTGGCTTGGACTGACCCGAGTTTCCTGGCTGAGGAGCCGCTGGCCTCCTTGGTCGACAAGGGAGAGGGCTATGGCGAGGAGGACAAGACCGTCGTCCTCGAAGAGCACTTGCGCATTCTGAGGGCCGTTATTCCTCTCCATCGGGAGATGCAGGAGGCGGGGCAGATTGAGGTGACGATGACACCCTTTGCCCATCCAATCCTGCCGCTGCTGGTGGACACAAATCTCGCCCAGGTCGCTATGCCATCCGCCGAGCTGCCGGTCCCTCCATTCCGCTATGGGGAGGACGCGGCGGCGCAGGTGGAGCGCGGTGTTGCTATGTATCAGGAGCACTTTGGCACCGATCCCCTGGGTATGTGGCCCGCCGAGGGTTCCGTGGCCCAGATCATCGTCAACATGGTAGGCGATGCCGGCATACGCTGGATGGCCTCGGATGAGGGCGTGCTCGCAAAATCCCTGGGAATGGACTCATTCGCTCGAGACACCGACGACATCGTTCAGGAGGCCGACGCGCTCTACCGGCCCTACACCGTCACGGGGGCTCAAGAGATTCCGGTCGCCATCGTCTTCCGCGACACCGTCATCTCCGACAAGGTGGGCTTCACCTACTCTGGCCTGGCAGGCGAGGTCGCCGCGCAGGACTT
>CAZEQC010000229.1:0-3681 GCA_964514285.1 uncultured Anaerolineales bacterium
TGCTCGCCCCCTTGCTCTGAGCTGATGGCTCGGGACGAGCTGTGACCCGCGGTGTTCGGCGCAGAATCGCCGGATCACAGACCCAGCTTGAGCGTAGAGACCATAAGGTGAGAGGTTACCTGGGTGTAAGGAGCCAACAAAAAGGGGGACCGACCGATGTCTGAGATCAAGGGAAGTAAACTGAAGCCTACTGCATTGATCGATCTGCTGCAGCGCGTTCTGATTGTCCTTGCCATTGTGTGTCTGGTGGCGGTGACCGTTGAATGGATGGCCGAGCGCCCAGGGCAGGAAGTGCTCGCAGAAGCGATGACCACACCGATTGCTACGATTGCAGCTACGTCTCCACCACCGACGGCTTATCCTACCCCGGCCCTTAGTCCAACGCCAGGGCCCACGGCTCTCGCCCCTCAAGTGACGTCTAGTCCGACGCTCCATTCGACTCCCGAGTTATCCTTCCACATCGTCCAGGCGGGCGAGACGTTGACGGTCATTGCTCGGGCACACGACGTCTCCGTCGAGGAGTTGGTGCTTATCAATGAGCTGGCGGATCCAGATCTGGTCTACGTCGGCCAGAAGCTCGCGCTGCCGCGCTCGGCTGTCGTTCCCTCGACGCCGGATCCCAGCCCGACGGCACCGTCTGTTGAATCAACGCCTGTTGCGTCTTTGGCTTCGCCGGACGAGATTCTGGAGGGGCGTTGGATCGATGTCGATATCTCCGACCAGCGACTGACGGCGTACGAGGATGACACGCCCGTGCGCAGCACACTGGTCTCGACTGGCCTGCCCGACACGCCCACGCCGGTTGGTCAGTTTCGGATCTGGATTAAGTTCCGTTACGATGATATGGCCGGTGCCGACTACTACATCGAGGACGTACCCTACGTGATGTACTTCCACCAGGGCTACGGACTTCACGGTGTTACCTGGCACGGTAACTTCGGCCATCCTATGAGCCATGGCTGCGTCAACGTGCCCACACCCGAAGCTGCCTGGCTATTTGAATGGGCCGATGTGGGTACTCTGGTAAACATCCATAACTAGGAGAACCCACCGGCTCGTTGAGCGTCTGTCGCTTCCGTTTCTGCGTGTTTCAAGTATACTATAACGAGGGTGTATCCCATCGAGATCCAGACGAGAACCGAGAGATTGAGCTATTTGCTCGCTGTGAAAGGAGGTGTTATGAGAAGAAGTGGTCTGTTCTGGGGCATTGTTCTCCTTCTGATTGGCCTGCTCCTGCTGCTCAACAACCTGGGGATTATCGCCGTCGACGTCTGGGGCGCAGTCTGGGCCGTGATCCTGATTGCCTTGGGGATAGGGTTTCTCTGGGGTATCGTTTTTGGTCCCGGTGCTTCTGAAGGTGAGGAGGTGATGATTCCTTTGGACGGTGCAGTTCGCGGCCGTGTACAGGTCAAACACGGGGCAGGGCGCCTGTGTGTGAGCGCTGGCGCCCCGTCGGATACTTTGTTGGAGGGCACGTCCAGCGACGGCCTGAGCCATCGAACGCGACGCAAGGGCGACGATCTCGACGTCGAGTTGTCGCCTCGTGGTTTTCCCTATAGGATAGCCCCGTGGAGCTGGGGGCAGGGAGGTCTCCGCTGGAACTTCCGCTTGAACGATGAGGTCCCCTTGGCTTTGTCTCTCGAGACCGGGGCCAGCGACGTACGTCTCGACCTAACTGAGTTACGCATATCCGATCTGCGACTGCAGACCGGGGCCAGCTCCGTCAATGTGATGCTGCCAGCCCGCGTCGACCGCACCCGCGTTCGTGTCGAGGCGGGTGCGGCGTCAGTGTCGCTCCGTGTTCCCTCCGATGTGGCGGCACGCGTCCGGTTTGAGGGCGCCCTAGCCTCCGTCGATGTCGATCAGAATCGCTTCCCTCGCACCGGTGAGGTTTATCTTTCGCCGAATTACGACGCGGCACAGAACAAGGTTGATATTGAGATTGAGGCAGGCGTCGGCTCTCTTCGTGTGAGCTGATGTTACCGGTTGATGAATATGAGAGGAAAGGAGTTGTTATGAGAAAGCTGGAGCTTCGGATTCTTTGGGGTTTGCTCTTGATCGCTGGTGGTGTCTTGTTCTTGCTTGAGAGCTTGGGGGTCGTCGCCGTCGGGGATATCGTCTGGCCGATCCTCATCGGCATCGCCAGTCTGGTGTTTCTGTACATCTTCCTGACCGCGCCGCAGAGCAACTGGTGGGCCGCTATCCCCGGGTTCGTCCTGCTTGGCCTGACTGGGACGATAGCACTCGAAGAGTTTGCGCCTGTAGTTGGGGAGGCCTGGGGTGGGTCTCTCTTTCTCGGGGGGATTTCGTTAGCCTTCTGGGTGATCTATTTGATCAACACGGAGTATTGGTGGGCTGTTATTCCGGGCGGCGTGTTGCTCACGCTGGCCGTGGTAGCGGGACTCTCTGAGGTTCTCGAGGGCGTCGAGATGGGCGGTATTTTCTTCTTCGGCTTGGGGCTAACCTTCGCCGTGCTGGCGTTCCTGCCCACGCCCGAGGGCCGGATGAAGTGGCCCCTCGTCCCTGCTGGTGTGTTGCTCGTCATGGGGGTCTTGGTCACGGCAGCCGCTGCTCAGGTTATCAACTACCTTTGGCCTGCCCTGATGATCCTGGGGGGACTCTATCTGCTTTACCGCGTTCTTAGGTCTTAATAATTCAGGTGATGGAGGAAAGTGCCATGAATGATAAAAAGCATGATCGAAGCGGGGGCGTGGTGGGGCCTCTGATCCTGATCGCCCTGGGGGTGGTGTTCCTCTTGAATAACCTGGGGATCGTCAGCTGGAGCGTCTGGGGGATTCTCCTTCGCCTCTGGCCCGTTCTCCTCATCGCTGCGGGCCTGGACCTGATTCTGGGCCGTCGTTCGGTCTGGGGTTCACTATTGGCTCTACTGCTGACGTTTGCGATGTTGGGGGCAGCCTTGTGGTTGTCTCAAACAGGAGCAAGTTCCGCTCGCGCAGCCCGCACGGAGGAGATCGTTCAGCCTCTTGACGACGCGCAACAGGCCGAATTGGCCATCGACCCTGGTGTTGGTAGGCTGGATGTCGGGGCTGCTGCAGATTCGCCCAATCTGATTGAGGGCACCGTTGACCTGGCTCGTCAGGAGAGGCTGACGCAAGACGTCACTGTTCGGGAGCAAGAGGTGTCCTTCACCCTTCGTACTCAGGGCACATCCTTTGGCCCCTTCACCACTGGCTGGGCTGCGACACGGCTTTGGGACCTGAAGCTCAGCCCCCGGATCCCTTTGCATCTCAAGGCTAATCTTGGCGTGGGAGAGATGGATCTTGACCTTTCTGAGCTGACGCTGGAGGCCTTGGATGTAGAGTTGGGCATCGGGCAGACGGTTATCAGTTTGCCGCCGGAGGGACGGTTTACGGCTCGAGTTGAGGGGGCCATTGGGCAGACCATCGTTGTCGTTCCGGAGGCGTTAGCCGCTCGCGTGCGATGGGACACAGGGATCACCGGGCGGCAGGTGCCCGAGGACTACCGCTGCGAGGAGGTAGTCTGCACCTCACCGGGCTACGATGCGGCCGACGATCGTGTCGACCTGGAGGTGAGCCAGGCCATTGGCAACCTGGTGATTCGTCACTGAGGTGCGAAGGCGCCAAGCTCTGCTCCGGCATGAGAGAGAAGACTGCCGGTGGTTTTTGAGAGCTTCCCAGTGTGCGGGCCTGGGGAGCTCTT
>CAZEQC010000230.1:0-3655 GCA_964514285.1 uncultured Anaerolineales bacterium
TTCACGCCGACGCTGGAGCCGCCACCCTGCACGTCGATCTCGACGTCCGGGTTCTGCGCCATGAACGCCTCCGCCAGCGCCTGCGCCAGCGGCTGCACTGTCGACGAGCCTGCCAACTGCAGCTCGCCGCCAGTCTCTTCCTCTTCTTCAGGGGCCTCGGTCGGCACCTCGGTCGGTTCCTCAACGGGTTCTTCCGTCGGGGTCGCCTGCTGGCACCCCACGACGGTGGCAAGCAAGGTCATAATCAACAACCCTGCCAGCATGAGACTGAGTTTCTTTCGTCGGGTAGTCATTTCTACTATCTTCTCCTTTTCCTCTAACCGGTTTCTAGTCTGTCCTCTTGAAGTCAGAGATAGTCAATGGCCAACTCGGAGTCGGCGAGAAACTGCTGGATCTCGGGCCCCTCACGGATGCTGACCAAGTTGACTTTGTTCTCACGCCAGAGGACGAAATGGTAGGTATTTCCCTCTTTCGAGGCCGCGGGTGACTGCCAGTCTGAGCGAGCGTAAACGGGCGGTTCGATCTTCCAGCCCTGGGCCAACAGTTCCTCAAGACTAGCTCGAGATGAATACGCCGATCTTGCCTCAGTCATAATCTACTGCCCCGCCATCCGTCATCCTCCAGAACAGACAGTCACGCAGGAGGTTCGGGCAGAGGCCCGCCCTCCCTTGAAAGGCTGACCGGCACGCCCTACAAGCAGGGAGACAGGGCGCCCCATCAACAAGGTGCATGCTAGCACGCCGATCTTAAGGGGGTTTTGAGGGGGGTTTAAGGAACTGTTACTGCTTTATTAACGAGAGGTTAACGCAGGAAGGACGAAGATGAGAGTTGTCCCTTCTCCTTCTATACTCTCCGCCCAGATGGAGCCATCGTGAGCCTGGACAATGTGCTTGGCAATCGAGAGCCCCAAGCCGGTCCCACCGCCGCTTCGCGCCCGGTCAGCTTTGTAGAAGCGCTCGAAGATACGTGGGAGATCGCTGGTCGGGATCCCAACACCGGTGTCCTCGACCTGGATCAAGACCCATTCGCCAGACGCCAGGGCTTCTGGTTCCAGGCCAATCGCGGTCAACGCGGCGGGGTCGTCATCAGTGCGGGCCGACACCTCGATCCGTCCGCCGGGGGGCGTGAACTTGATCGCATTATGCACCACGTTCGTCACGACCTGCTGGATACGGTCGATGTCGGCTAGGATGTGGGGAAGATCCGAGGGTATGGTAAGGACCAGGTCCAGCCCTGCGCGTTCTGCTTGAGGCCGCAGCCGCTCAACCGGGGGGATGACCGCTTCATCCACAGTCACAGACTCCATGCGGATCGGGGCCCGTCCAGATTCAATGCGCGAAAGCTGCAGCAATTCCTGGACCATCTGGGTTAGGGCATCCACCTCCACGTCCATGCGATCCAGGAACCGCTGCGCGGCAGGCGGGTCCTCCAAGGCACCATCGCGGAGTGTATCCACCAACGCCTTCAGCGCCGCCATTGGGGTCCGCAGTTCGTGGGAGATGTTGCTGATGAAATCGCGCCGTACAGTCTCCAACCGACGTACACGAGTCAGATCCTGCAAGATCAGGAGACACGCCCGATCGTGCTCCCGAAGCGGGGTAGCGATGACCTGCAAGAAAGCATCGTGCCGATCCATCTCGATGGGCTCGACCTGCTCCTCCCGATCTCTGTAGCATCGTCGCCAGAGATCGATGATGCGATGATCGCGGGCCACCTGCGCGAAGGAACGTCCCAGGGCACGCTCCTTGTCCGCACCGAGGAGTTTGGCCGCCGCCGGGTTGATCAGGTCGACAATACCCTGAGCATCGGTGATGAGGACCCCGTCGGCCATGTTATCGAGTACACCGGACATCTGATCTTGCTGTTCGGTCAGCGAGTTGATCGTCTTCTTCAAGTGAATGGCCATCTGATTGAAAGAACGGGTCAACTCACCGATCTCATCTCGCGTCGTGGGCAGAAGGCGAGCGCTGAGATCTCCGGCCGTCGTGCGACGGACAACCTCGGTCAACCGACGCACAGGCCGCGCAATCCGCTCAGCGATGAAGACAGCTAGAACCGCCGCGCCAAAGAGAACCAGGAAATCAACCAGCAGGATGACCCGGCGCAGGCGCGCCACCTGCGCCTCGACCTGACTGAGCGGAAGAGCAACGCGCGCAAATCCTCGTATTCCTGAACCGGAGCTCACCGAGACCGCGGCGTACATCATCTCGTACCCCACCGTGCGGCTCAGCCGTGTGGTGACCCCCCTCCCTTCCTTGATAGCCACCTGCACCTCCGGACGACGTAGATGGTTATCCATCTGTCTCCAATCGGCGTGGGAATCCCCCAATACGCTACCACCGGCGTCGATGAAGGTCACACGAGCATCAAGCAGGTCCGCGTAGTGCTGAGCCAGACCGTCGAATCGGCCCCCGGTCGCCTCCCAATCTGAGATGTCCTCCACTGCATCGCCGATCAAGGTGGCTTCGGCCGTCAGTTTTCCTCGCAAGTCCTCGAGATAGGATTGGCGAATCAGGTTTGAGAGGTGGATGGTTATACCACCCATAGCCAGCAGGATCAGAAGTAGATAAGGAACAGCGATACGCCAGCGGAGGTGACGAAACACCTACGTCCCTCCCGCCTTGTAGGGATTCGGCGTCCAAATCAATGAATGGCTTTGTGCGCCCACGAAACGCAGGGAAGAAAGAGGATGGTTGTTCTTCCGCTCAAGGAGAGGCGCTGAGCAATGGACAAGGGCTGTCCAGAGGACCACAGAATCTAGCCTTCGAAGCGATAGCCGACCCCCCGCACTGTGACGATCCGGGTCGGGTCCTTGGGATCCGGCTCGATCTTCTCCCGAAGCCAGTGGACGTGAACATCGACGGTCCGGCTCCCACCGTCGTAGTCCCAGCCCCAGACCCGCTCAAGGATCAGATCTCGCGAGAGCACCATGCCGCGGTGTCGTGCCAGGAAGGTGAGCAAATCGTACTCCCTGGGTTTCAGGTGAAGGTTCTCACCCTCCCGCGTCACCTCCCGACGGGACTTGTCGATCCGCAGGTCGCCGAAGATCAGCGTCTGTTCGTCTATCACGCCGTTCTCGGCCGAGATCTCCTCTCGAATCAGCCGCTCGCGACGGAGCAAGGCCTTGACCCGCGCCATGAGTTCCCGCATACTGAAGGGCTTCGTCATGTAATCGTCGGCCCCGACCTCGAGGCCAACCACCTTGTCGACCTCCTCATCGCGGGCGGTGAGCATCAAGATGGGCACGCTCATCTCCTGGCGCAGGACTCGACAGACCTCAATGCCGTCGAGACCGGGTAACATAAGATCGAGCACAATCAGGTCAGGTCGCTCCTTCCTGGCCAGATCGATAGCGCTCTGCCCGTCCATCGCCGTCAAGACCTCGTACTCTTGACGGGATAGATTGTATTCCAACGTCTCCACCAGGGTGGGCTCGTCCTCCACAACAAGTACTGTCTCACTCATCAGTCCAGCCTCGCGATCCTTGGCACATCAGTTCACAGACCAAAAGCGTCATAGGGATAGCTCGTCCAAATCACATGTCCCATAGATAGTATACCTCATCGAGGTGCCCAAGTCAACGGCATCGATGTCAACGGTCAGGGTAATCGCATTTGGCATCTTCGCTCAGCCTGGATCGCCAGATCCAGGCCGT
>CAZEQC010000231.1:0-3651 GCA_964514285.1 uncultured Anaerolineales bacterium
GGATCGAGGTAGTACATCGTCCCATCGAGGGCCTGGAAGCCGTGCACCTCGGCATCGTCGGTGATGCCGTCGCCGTCGGTGTCGTCGTTGTCGGGGTCGGTGCCCAGGCGTTTCTCCGCCAGGTTGGACAGCGTGTCGCCATCGTCGTCGCCGGTGGGGTTGAAGAGCTCGGCGTCGTCGGCAGCGGTGGTCTGGGGTATGGCGATCCGACCCACGTTTTCGCCAGCTAGGGAAACCTGACCTGCCTGGGACGGGGACTGAACGGGATCGGCCAGGGGGTCGCGGTGGGGGTCCCAGTCGGTGCTCAGCAGCGACTCCCGCCGCTGCCGGGCCATCTCATCGGCCCTCTCGTCCTCCTCCTGCTCGGCCCGCTCCTGGGCCAGGCGCCGGGAGAAGGCGTGGACGTGGTGGCTCTGGAGCAGCGGCCCCAGCACCATGGCCAGGATCATGGCCATGGCGACGACGGTGTAGACGTACCGCGAGCGCCGATTGAGGACGACCGAGACGAGGAGGCTCACGGAGCCGAGGGCCAACAGCGCGCTCTGGGCCACCTCGGCCCAGCTCTGGCGCGCCCGCGGCAGACCGAGCGCTGTCTTCAGCCGCTGCGCGGGCCCTTGGGAGCCGGCGGGCCAGGACGCCAGGTCGGGCGAGGCGAAGCGGGAGAAATCGGTGGTCACGTCCGCCTCCACCCGCTGCCCGTCGCGCCGCGGGGGGTAGACCAGGTGGACGGCCAGGCGGCGCGGCAGGCCGCGCTGATCGATCCACAGCCCGCCCTGACCGGTCACGCCCTGGATCTCGCGCGGCGACTCCAGGCTGAGGCCCATGGGCAGCTCGCCCTGCTGGCGATAGTAGGCCTCCAGCTGGTCCCGCAGGTGGCTGGCGAAGTCCGGGCCGTCGACGTCGAAGACGTAGTGCGTCAGGCGGACGGCGTCAGACCCGTCGGGGAGCTGGCGGGCTTCATCGCCGACCCGGCGGATGTTGGTGGCGCCCGCCAGATAGCTCATCAGATCCTGCCCCGGGGCGAAGGCGCTGGAGACGTCGTCGATCGCCTGCCACCGCCCCTTCCCCTGCCGACCATACGCCTCGCCATCCTCGATGCGGATTTCAAGGCCGTCCTGAGGGTTGAGGATGCTCCCTCCGTCCTTCCAAAGGGTCAGATGGAGGTCCCGCTGCGACCCACCGCGGGCCTGAGGCCCGGAAGACCTGGCCTCCCCCCGCAGGTAGAGCTGCTCCTCGCGGCTGCTGCGGCCCACGTTGACCAGGGCCGGCGCCGGGTAGGTGGTCTGCACGATCTCGGTGGAGAAGTGGTAGCGACCGGCCTGCTGGGCCTTGCGCCAGGCCTGCTGCACTACCTCCGCGGCCGGCGGATCTCCTTCGGCACGAGAGAAGCGAGGGGCGAAAGCGACAGCTGCCAG
The DNA here is from genome assembly GCA_964514285.1 of uncultured Anaerolineales bacterium. GTDB lineage: Bacteria > Chloroflexota > Anaerolineae > B4-G1 > B4-G1 > SKLM01. The sequence goes on from CAZEQC010000231.1 coordinate 1,416, forward strand.
GAGCAGAACGAGGGTGACGAGGAAGATGCGCACCAGCCAGGGGTTGGCCGATGACCGTGACGGGCGTTGACGTCGGAGCGAGAGTCGCACTCGGGGACCTCCTTCTACTGGCCTGGCCCTACCACGTGACGTGTGAACCGACAGACGTCCGAAGTCTCTCATCAGCCAACGAAGCGTTGGACGTCTGTCGTCGTTCGACGTGACGTTGTAGAGCCAGGTTACGAACGTCGAGGTAGGGTCGAGAGGCGCTACGATCTGCACGGGTCTGCCGAACGGCAGGCCCCATTCGCCTCTCGACCGTGAACTGATTCACGAAACCTTCGGTTTGTGTCTGGGCCTCCGCGCCCTCGTGCACCGCTTGACGGCAAACACGGCCGCGGCCGGCAGAAGTAGCGCGCTCACCAGGCCGATGAGGAGGATCAGGGCTCGGTGGGACGCCCAGAGCCCCAGCAAGCCCGGCGGGAGCGTGGAACCCCCAACGGGTATGGCAGGCCCCATCAGCGAGAAGGCGCTCAGGTGGCAGATCGGGACGCTCAACCAGTTCTCATCAGGATGCCGGACGTACGGATCGCAGGCGGCGTCATGCCAAGCGCCGTCGTCCCAGCGATAGAGCGTCAGGGCCGTCTCCGTGATGCCCTGGACGTCCTGATCGCTGTAGTGGATGGTGATCGTGACCGGCTTCTGGAAGGCGTAGCCGGGCAGCAGCTCCGCGCCCCGGTAGACGGCCAGGTCGAAGGCGTGGCCGGCAAAGAGCAGGTTGCTGGGATGGGTCGGCGTCGGGACCGGCGTGAAGATCAAGGTGACTGTGTCCGTCACCGCACCTGGCGGCACCTGGACCTCGGTGGTCAAGCCTTGATCGTCGACGTAGGTCAGCGTGCCGCCCGCTCCCGGCGTGACCGTGATGATCACCGCGTCGGGGTCCTGGGCGGCGATGGGCGCATCGTCCGCGTCGTCGTCCGGGTAGGGGTCGACGCGGCTGGACGTGCTGATGGCGGCCGTGTTCACGATGGTCGAGCCCGCCGTGTCCGCGTCGACCTGGGCCGTGATGCGCAGGGTGGCAGCGTCGCCCTCCCCCAGGCTGCCCAGGTCCCAGGCCCCGGCCGCAGCGTCGTAGGCGCCGGCGCCGTCATCGGAGAGATAGCTCACGCCGTCTGGCAGCACGTCCCGGATCACGACGGTGGATGGATGGCCTTGGTTGGCCACGTTCACGGTGTAGATGACGGCCTCCCCCTCCCGGGGCGTGGGGTTGTCGACGCTCTTCTCCACGGCCAGGTCGGCACCGGCCACGGCCAGGGCCGCCTGCGCCCGGTTGTTGGTCCCGTCCAGCTCCGTCTGATCCGAGGCGCTGATGACGGCGGTGTTGACGAGGAGGGTTCCCTCAGCGGCGTCAACTCTGGCGGTGATGTGCAGTGTCTCGCTCTCGCCAACGCCCAGGCCGCCCACGCTCCAAGCGCCGCTGGCGCTGTCGTACCCGCCGCTCCCGTCGTCGGCCTGGTAGGAGAGGCCGGCAGGCAGCGTGTCGCTGACGATCACACCCGTGGCGTCCTCGGGCCCGTTGTTGGTCACGGTGACGGTGTAGACAATGGTCCAGCCCATGCCCGGGGTCCGGTCGTCGACCACCTTCTCCACGGCCAGATCGGCGCCCTCGCTGACCACCCCGAGCTGGAGGTCGAGGTCGTCCCGCTCCACACCGCTCTCGCCGTCGACGGGCAGCAGGTAGAGATCCTCCGGCGTGTTCGCCGCCGTGTCGACCATCAGCTCCACCGAGTCCGGCGGCGTGACGACCACCTCCGTCTGGAGCGGGCCGCCCAGCGTGGTGGTGAAGCCGCCCGCGCTGTGCGGCGGCAACCACGCCGCGTCGAAGGTCAGCGTCACCGGGTCGGTCCAGCCATATCGGGGGCTGACCTGGATGGGGTAGACCACCTGGTCGCCGACGAGCACCCAGCGGCGGTTGGGGTCGCTGATCAGGTCGAAGCCGGGCTCGATGATCTCCAGCGGCACGACGAGGTCGACCTCGTGCTCGCCATCGCGGCCGATAATGTGCACCTCGTACTGCCCGTGCCCCACCAGGAAGGTGTCGGTGACCTCCAGGGTGACGTCACCGTTCGGGTCGACCACGTCGTCGCTGAGCGCCCAGCGCAGGCCGCGCGGCGCCAGGACGTCCAGGTGGATGGGGTCGCTCTCGCCGTTGAAGCCCTTCGCGGAGATGGTCAGGCTCTGGACCCCGTCCTTGTTC
>CAZEQC010000232.1:0-3599 GCA_964514285.1 uncultured Anaerolineales bacterium
CCCTTACCCTCTCCCCAGGGGAGAGGGATAGGCAGCGGCACGCCGTCGGCCTGCTCGGCTCCATGATCATCAACGGACCGAGACCGATCCATCAATCCTGTTAATCCTGTAAATCCTGTCCAGAAAAGCCGCTGGATCCGTCGACCAATCTGAGTAATCTGTGGATTAGACCGCCGGCATATCCCGGCTGGCCAGGACGTCCACCTCCGTGTCGACCACGTCCTCCAGCACGACGTCCCCCATCCGGACCGGCGCCTGGATCTCCGCCTCGCGGATCGCCTTCAGGAGGTCGAAGATGCGCGCCTTGGGGATCGGCGCCGAGGTGTAGACCGGCATCAGCGGATGGAGGCCGCCGGCCACCCGCACCGTGGTGGTCACCATGCGGCGGGGATCCGTCAGCTCCTCCTGGGCGTAGTCCTCGCCGCGCTTGCAGGTGTTGCCCTCGATGTCGACGATGGTGTCGCCCTCGTGGGTCACGTCCAGCGTGCAGCCCATGGGGCACGTGATGCAGATCAGCTCCGTCGTTTCCTTCGCCATATGATCTCTCCTACCTCTCTCGCACACGAACGCTGAGACGCTCGGCCTTGTTGACCGCGTCGTAGGCCTTCTGGGGCACGTTCAGCGTCACCATCTCACCGGGCCGCGCGTAGCGGGCGCCCTGCCGGGCCACCACCTCCTGCCCGTCCACCAGCTCCACCGAGACCCGCTGCTCGATGGGCCTCGTCACGCGCATCTGCAGCTGCACGTCCCGCTCCACCAGCGCGTCCTTGCGCAGGCGGTGGGGAATCACGTGGCGCACGTTATCCCCTGTGTCGACCGGCAGCTCGCGGTCGATGTGCTTCCGCTGCTCGATGGCGAAGGTCGCCGCCCCACGCCCGGCCACGTAGCCCGCCTCCGTCACCCAGTCCACCAGGTCGTAGACGTGGACCACGTTGCCCGCGGCGAAGATGCCCGGGATGTTCGTCTGCATGTCCTCGTTGACGTAGGGCCCGCCGGTGACGGGGTCGATCGCCACGCCCGCCCGCCGCGAAAGCTCGTTCTCCGGGATCAGACCCACGGAGAGGAGCAGCGTGTCGCAGGGGATGATCTCCTCCGAGCCGGGGATCGGCTTCCAGTCCTTGTCCACCTGGACCGCCTCGACGGCCTCCACCCGGTCGTGGCCGATGATGCGGCCGACGGTGTGCTCCAGCTGGAGCTCGATGTCGAAATCGAGCAGGCACTGGACGTAGTTGCGCATGAGGCCGGTGAGATAGGGCATCACCTCCAGAACGCGCTCCACCTTCGCCCCCTCGAAGGTGAGGCGGCGCGCCATGATCATCCCGATGTCCCCGGAGCCGAGGATGACGAAGCGCTCGCCCGGCATCCACCCCTCGATGTTGACCCACTGCTGGGCCAGCCCGGCCATGTAGACGCCGGCCGGCCGGGTGCCGGGGATGCGGATCTGAGGCCGCGTCCGCTCGCGGCAGCCCATAGCCAGGACGACGGCCCGCGCCTCCAGTTCCTCGAAGCCGTCCCGCTTGGTGACGTAGACCTTCCGCATCGGCGTCACCTCCATCACCATGGTGTCCAGCCGAGTCTCCACGCCCACGTCGAGGGCCTCGTCGATGAACGTCTGCGCGTAGCTCGGCCCGGGCATATCCTCCCCGAAGAGCTCCAGCCCGAAGCCGTTGTGGATGCACTGGAGGAGGATGCCGCCCAGCTCCACGTCGCGCTCGATGATCAGCACGTCCTGCGCGCCGTTCTTCTTCGCCTCGATGGCCGCGGCCAGCCCGCCGGGCCCACTGCCGATGACGATCACGTCCCATTTCTTCTTCGTCATGATGCCTCAACCTCCTTCGTGGGGCGCCTCAGAAACTCGGAGCCGGTCCCCTTCTTGGTGACCTCGTTCGGGGGAACGCCCAGCTCCTCCGAGAGGATCTCGACCACGCGCGGCATGTCGAACCCGCCCTGGCAGCGGCCGGTGCCGCACCAGGTACGCCGCTTGATGGCATCGTAGGTGCAGGCCGGAATGGGCGCGTGGATCTCGGCGATGATCTCGCCCTCGGTCACGCTCTCGCAGCGGCAGACGATCCGCCCGTAGCGGGGATCCTTCTGCACCAGCAGCGTCCGCTCCTCGTTGCTCATGTCGTGGAAGCGGGGTCGCGCGGGGCGGATGCGGTTCCAGTTGGGCTTCTCCTCCAGCGCCTCCCCGGCCTCCTCCAGCAGGTCGATCACCCGCTGGGCGATGGCCGGCGCGGAGGTGAGGCCCGGCGACTCGATGCCGCCCAGGTTGACCAGCCCGTCGACCGCCTCGGCGATCTCGATGATGAAGTCGCGGTCGTAGCTGACCGCCGGGTTCTTGCACGACGCGTTCCCCCCGGCCCGCAGCCCGGCGAAGCTGGCGATGACGTGTCGCAGGTCGAGCGAGGGGATCAGCTTGAGGGCCCCGGTGGCGATCTCGTTTAGCCCATCGGCGGTCACGGCGGTGTTCTCCTTGTCGTCGATGTTCTCCGCGTTGGGCCCGATCATGGTGTTGCCGTGGGTGGTGGTGGTGACGACGATGCCCTTGCTGATCTTGGACGGCACGGGGAAGAGGACCACGCCGACCTGGACCATGTTGGGGTCGAAGACGAAGTACTCGCCGCGGCGCGGCGTGATCTCGAACTCGGGGCGGACGCCGGCCTTGTGCATCACTTCGTCGGCGTAGAGCCCGGCGGCGTTAACCACCCAGCGGCAGCCGAACTGGCCGCGGTTCGTCTCGATGCCCACGATGCGGTCGTCCTCGATGATGAAGTCCTGGAACTCGGTGTTCAGCTTGAGCGTGACGCCGTTCATCACGGCGTTCTCCGCCGCGGCCACGGTGGCGTTGAAGGTGTCGATCACCCCGCCGGTGGGCGCCCAGAGGGCCGCGCTGACGTCCGGGTTGAGGGAGGACTCCCGCAGCCGCATCTCCTCGCCGGAGATGATGTCCAGGGCGGGCACGCCGTTCTTCCGCCCGTTCTCCAGCAGAGGATCGAGCTTGGGCACCTCGTCGGGCCCGATGGCGGCCACGTAGGTGCCGCAGCGCTCGAAGGGGATGTTGAGCTCCTGGGCCACGGTGCCCCAGAGCCGGTTGCCCTCCACGCTCATCTCCGCCTTGAGGGTGCCGGCGTGAGCGTCGTAGCCGGCGTGGACGATGGCGCTGTTGGCGGCCGAGGTCTCGGTGCCCACGTCCGCCTCCTTGTCGATCAGCAGGATGTCGAGCTTGTACTGGGAGAGGAAGCGGGCGACCATCGAGCCCACCACGCCGGCCCCAATGACGATCACGTCATACTGTTCAGTCATCTGCAGCTCCTTCTCTGGAGGACGAGGCGCTGTGGGCGGCTCGTCCGACGAGTTCTCTCCCGGGGTCTAAGCGAGTGGGGCCCGATGCTGTCCTCGCGGCCGGTTAGTGGTCGGCGCGAGAAGAGATATGTCCTTGGGCCATGGGGAGATCGAGGGAGCGAGGAGGAAGGGCCCAGGAGAGACGATGGCGAAATGGTACCACAAATGTGCGGAGCTGCCAACATGATTCATCCGCAGATGACGCAGGTTTTTCATTTTGGACAGGATTAACAGGATTTACAGGATTGAGGACTACT
>CAZEQC010000233.1:0-3588 GCA_964514285.1 uncultured Anaerolineales bacterium
TCGACGGCCTCGGTGTCGCGGATCAGGCGGTCGTAGGAGATGACGCTGACGCCGGCCTCGGCGGCGGCCGTAGCGGCCGCGGCGGCGGCGGTGCCGTCGTGCGGGCAGATGATGAGCACCTGCACGCCCTTGGTGATCAGGGCCTCGACGTTCTCCTTCTCCTTGGCCGAGGAGCCCTGGCTGAAGAGGATCTCAGCGTCGTAGCCGGCCTCATCCAGCGCAGCGCGGAAGCGGGTCTCGTCCTGGACCCAACGCGGCTCGTCCTTGGTAGGCAGCACGATGCCGACCGCCAGGTCCTCACCGGACCCTGCGCCCTCGCTGGGCTCGTCGGCGCCGCCACCGCAGGCGGTGAGGGCGATGGAAGCGATGACCAGCGCGGTCAAAGCCAGTAGCGAACTCTTCTTAAGCATAGTATTCTCCTTCTCATCTTCACTTAGAACCTTCACTTGTAACCTTACGTGGATGCGGCTCTTGCGCCTGAGTGCGGCGAGCGGACGGACCTTCTGTATGGCTATCCTCCTCTGAGACTCACCTCCTTTGGCCGGTCACGCGTTGCCCGACGACGGGTATGCAGAGTGACGCGTTGGCGATGGCGGATGGGACAACAGGGCCTTAACAGTTCGTTAACACGTCAATCATAAAGCTATACTATAGCTTTATCAATCGCTTTTCCCCTAGTGGGGGCGAGGGTTTGCCCTTGAGGTCCTTAGGGGAAATCCCCCAAGTGCTTTCTACTGCGTCAGGATCCGCTTCTGCCGTCGCTTTCCCTTGAAGCTCTTCTCCACAAAGATGGGGTCGCCGGTGAAGGGGTCGGTCTCCGTGTAGTACATCAGCGTGGCGTAGGTCGAGGGGGTGGGCGTGAAGATCTGCACCTGCTCTGGGAGCACGCCCAGCTCGCTGGCGGCGAAGTCCCGCAGACGGTGCATATCGCTGGCGGTGCAGCCGGGGTGGGCGGCGATGATGTAGTAGGTGAGGAACTGGGGCAGGCCGGCCTCCTCGGTGGCCTGGCGGAAACGCTCGCGGAAGGCGAGCAAGGTGTCGGGGCCCGGCTTCCCCATGGCCTCCAGCACGTGCTCCTCGCTGTGCTCCGGCGCGACCTTCATCTGCCCGGAGACGTGGTGCCGCACCACCTCGCGCAGGTAGTCGTCGCCGTGCGCCTCGTCCGCCAGGAGCAGGTCGTACCGCATCCCCGAGGAGACGAAGACCTTCCGGACCCCGGGCACCTTCCGCAGGCGGCGGAGCAGCTCCAGGTGATGGCTGTGGTCGACCGGTAAAGAAGGGCAGACGTCGGGATAGAGGCAGCGGCGGTCATTGCAGGGGCCCTGGCGCAGCTTCTTGGCGCACTCGAAGCCGTACATGTTGACGGTGGGCGCGCTGACGTCCTGGATGATGCCCTTGAAATCGGGCCGGCGCGCCAGCTCGCGGACCTCGGCCTCGATCGACTCGGGGCTGCGCCAGCGGATGGTGCGGCCCTCGTGGACCCCGATGGCGCAGAAGGTGCACTCGCCGTAGCAGCCGCGGTGGGTGTTCACCGCGAAGGTGATCGTCTCCAGGGCCTTGATGGGACCTTGTTTCGCATAGTAAGGGTGGGCGTCCCGCTCGAAGTCGAGAGCGTAGACGGCGTCCAACGCCTTCTGGGTCATGTAGGGCGCCGGGGGGTTGTGGATCAGGTAGCGGTTGGCGTACCGCTGGGTGAGCCCCCGGGCGCTCCGCGGGTCGTTGTTCCGGTAGAAGGTGTGGAACATGTCGATGAAGGCGTCCTTGTGGTCGACGACGTCTTCATACGAGGGCAGCTCCAGATAGCCCTTCTGGGGCGTGCCGTCGACGTAGCAGAGGCCCCGCAGGCGGCGGGGATTCTCCCCGAAGCGGAGGGCGTCGGCGAAGGCGAGCACGGTCTGCTCCGCCATGCCGTAGATCAGGTAGTCGGCCTTGGCGTCCAGGAGGATGGAGCGGCGCACGGCCCGGTCCCAGGCGTCGTAGTGGGCCACCCGGCGCAGGCTGGCCTCGACGCCGCCCAGCACGATGGGGGCGCCTTTGGCGTAGCGCTTGATCAAGTTCGTGTAGACAATCACGGCGCGATCCGGACGCCGCTCGTTGCGCCCGCCGGGGGTGTAGTCGTCGGAACGGCGTGGCTTTCCCAGGGCGGTGGTGTTGGCGACCATAGAGTCGATGCTGCCGCCGGAGACGCCCCAGAAGAGGGCCGGCTCGCCCAGGCGGCAAACGTCGTCCGGGCTGTGGATGTCGGGTTGGGCGATGATGCCCACCCGGTAGCCGACGTCCGCCAGCACGTGGCCGATGACGGCGACGCCGACGTGGGGGCTATCGATGTAGGCGTCGCCGGTCACCAGGATGACGTCGAGCTGGTCCCAGCCGCGCTCGGCTACCTCTTGAGGCGTGGTTGGCAAGAACATGGTGAGGCCATGGTGCCACAGGGGGGGCGCGGCGTCAAGTTGAGCGATGAAGCGATAAGGCGAATGAGCGACTGGTGCTCCTTCACAGAACAGACCTCGGCCAAGCCCAAGGGACTTGGGCCGCCTGCTCCCAGCCCTCGTCTCGAGGGCGGTCTGGCCCAAGGTAAGGCTCGATAGCACGCGCAAGCCGCCCCGGGACGGGGCTCAGAGCAACTGAAAAGCCCGGGCTAGACGTGTGAGATGGCACTAGTACATCTCGGCGGAAATCGTCATCCAGTCTATCTGCTCAGAGGGGATCGTGGGTGTCGCTCCGCTTACCGCAGTCGCCCGAGATCCCCGTCTGTAGTGCTGGGAGGCCTCCAACCGTTGAAAACCAGGGAGCGTGGAAGTGGTGAAGGACTTCCGCCCTGGTGTACTAGGTAGGTCGGTCAGCCCCAGCGGCCCGGAGGTTGTCGTAACGGCTTTGGCCGTTGCCAGAGGCGGGGGTGGCGGGTTGATGGTGGAACGACTGAAGTCGTTACTACGATGGGGGCCCGGAGGTTGTAGTAACGGCTTCAGCCGTTCTTTGGGGCTAAGAGGCCCGGAGGACGAGGGGCAGGAACACCGTATGCGGCGCGTAGAGCCGGCCGTGGATGTCCACGTGGGAGGTTCCCGCGCGCTGATGCTCCCAGGCCACCAGGTAGCGGCCGCCGCCGGCGACGACGGGCATGGTGCGGTCCTCCGCCGTCCCCGCCGGCATCACCGGGAAGGAGGGCTCCAGGACCTCCTCGGGGCGGGCCTGCCGGGCCCAGATGCCGTACTTGCCGTTGGTGTACTCGGTCTCCCAGGCGAGCAAGTAGCGGTCTCCCGAGGCGCTGCAGGCCACGTCCGGATTGCGCTCCATACTGGTGGTGTCGTCGACCAGCTGGACGCCGGCCACCGTGCCGTCGCCCCCGATGTAGCGGGCGTAGATGGCGCCGTTGCCCACCTCCTGGTCCGACTGCCAAACGACCAGGTATTGGTCGGCGCCCGAGCAGGCGGCGACGGCGGGGCGGATCTCGACGCTGAGCCAGCCGGCGATGCCGAACTCGCCGCCGAAGTCGTGGTCGACGTGGCCGGTGAAGCGCGTGCCGAAGATGTCCTCGGCGTTGTCGTACGTGATGAGGTACTCGTTCCGCGCCCGGTTATAGGTCACGTC
>CAZEQC010000234.1:0-3576 GCA_964514285.1 uncultured Anaerolineales bacterium
TTTCCTTCGCCCTGGGTCCAGAAGCCGCTATCGATGATCTGAGGAGGTCTGAGATGAAAAGGTATCACGTGCTCACCGTCGCTGTGGTCGCGGTGCTCGTGCTGGTCACCGGATGGGCCTACGCCCAGGGAACAGCACCTCCGCGGGAGACGAAGACAGAGGCGGCGCTCGGCACCGCCTTCACCTACCAGGGCCAGCTGAGCGACGAGGCCGGCCTCGTCGACGGCCCCTGCGACCTCACCTTTGGGCTCTACGACGACCCGGTCAGCGGGTCGCCCCTCGGCAGCGTCACGAAGCCCGACCAGCGCATCGAGGAAGGCCGCTTCACCGCGCTGCTCGACTTCGGCAGCGACGTCTTCCGGGGCGAGGCTCGGTGGCTGCAGGTCACGGTCGATTGCGGCGCCGGCCCGGTCACGCTCCGGCCGCGCCAGCGGCTGACCCCAACCCCGTACGCCCTCTACGCCCCGTCGGCGGGCGCCGTGCCTTGGAGCGGGGTCACCGACCCGCCGGCCGGCCTCGACGACGGCGACGACGACACCACCTACGTCGCCGGCACCGGGCTGCGCCTCACCGGCGGCGCGTTCGGCCTGGAGGAGAGCTACCGCCTGCCCCAGAGCTGCGCCAACGGACAGATCGCCGAGTGGGACGGCGGCGCCTGGAGCTGCGGCGACGACGACATCGGAACCACCGGCAGCTTCTGGTCGCTCACGGGGAACGCCGGGACCACGCCCGGCACGCACTTCCTGGGCACCACGGACGTCCAGGCCCTGGAGCTGCGCGTCAACGGCGAGCGCGCCCTGCGCCTGGAGCCCCACCCCGACAGCCCCACCCTGATCGGAGGGCACGGCAGCAACAGCGTGGACACCACCGTCGTCGGCGCCACCGTGGGGGGCGGCGGCCAGGCCGGGGCCGCCAACCGCGTGACCGACGACTACGGCACGGTGGGCGGGGGGAGCGACAACCAGGCCGGCGACGGCCAATCGCCCGCCACGCACGCCACGGTGGGCGGCGGCACAGGCAACACCGCCAGCGGGCGCACGGCTACCGTGGGGGGCGGCGAGGGCAACACCGCCAGCGGCATCGACGCCACCGTCGCCGGGGGCGACGGCAACAGTGCCAGCGCCAGCCGGGCCACCGTGGCGGGCGGCGTGAGCAACACGGCCGGCGCGGCGGACGCCTCGGTGGGCGGCGGCCACGGCAATACCGCGGGCGGCCCCCGCTCCGTCGTCAGCGGAGGCCACGCGAACACGGCCGACGGGGACGGCGCGTCCATCGGCGGGGGAAAGGAGAACCAGGCCGCCGGTCCGCACGCCAGCGTGGGCGGGGGCTACCAGAACAGCGCCAGCGGCCAGGGCGCCACGGTCGGCGGGGGGCTGAGCAACACGGCCGACGCTGTCGCGGCCACCGTCGGCGGGGGCTGGAGCAACGAGACCGGCGGCGACCAGGCCACAGTCGGAGGCGGCTACGGCAACGTCGCCGATGGGGCCTACGCCACCGTCAGCGGCGGCTGGAGCAACGAGGCCGGGGGCGACCAGGCCACGGTCGGAGGCGGCTGGCAGAACAGCGCCGCCGGCAACTACGCCACCGTCCTAGGAGGCCGCGACAACAGCGCCGATGGCCACTTCAGCCTCGCCGCGGGACGCCGGGCCAAGGCCAATCACCAGGGCTGCTTCGTCTGGGGGGACTCCACCAACGCGGACGTGGCCTGCCACGCCAACGACGAATGGATCGCTCGCGCCAGCGGGGGTGTCATCTTCTACAGTGGCTCGGGAACGGGCGTCATGCTGCCTTCGGGCGGCAGCCAGTGGATCCCCTACGCCCCCGTGAGCGACCGGAACCTGAAGGAGAACTTCGTCGCAGTCGACCCGCGGTCCATCCTGACGCGGGTGACGGCGCTGCCGGTCAGCACCTGGAACTACAAGGCCGACGACGACGACCTGCGTCACATAGGGCCCATGGCCCAGGACTTCCACGCCGCCTTCGACGTGGGCGAGGATGATAGACACATCAGCGGCATCGACGCCGACGGCGTCGCCCTGGCGTCCATCCAGGCGCTGTACCAGATCTCGCAGGAGCAGACGGCCCACATCGCGGACCTTGAGGCGGAGAACGCCGAGCTAGAGCGCGACCTCGACGAGCTGGCGGCGCGGGTGGCGGCCCTGGAGGGCGCCTCGTCCCCTGGCCCGCGCCCCCTCCGGCGTGGTCTGGTGCCGGGAGCAAGCGGACTGCTGGCCGCGGCGGGCCTGGTCTGGGTCGTGCGGCGGGACCGTTTGGTCGAGCGGCGCCGGGAGGAGAAGGAGGAGGAGCGATGATGGCTTCCCCTTTCCATCGAGCTCGCTGGGTCCTGGTGGCCCTTACGCTCCTGTCCACGGCGGCGCTGGCGCCATCCGACAGCGGCTACGATCTGTCGTGGCACACCGTCGACGGGGGAGGCTGCACCGTCGGCCGGGGCGGGGGCTACCTGCTGGGCGCCACCGTCGGCCAGCCCGACGCCGGGCTGCTGAGCGGAGGCGGCTACACCCTCGGGGGCGGGTTCTGGGCCGGCGGGGCCGGTGAGACGGCCTTCCGGGTCTACTTGCCCCTCACCCTTCGCGGCCCCTGATCGCGAGCGGCGCACGGTGCCTGGCACGTGAGGCCGTGCGAGGCACCTGCCCGCCATTCACGGTGCCTTGCACTTGAGTAGTGCGAGGCGCCTCTGCGCTCCACCCGCCTCAGTCATACAGGTGCAACGCACCCCGCAGGTGCGTCGCACCGGTCGGACCCCATCCCTACGAACAGCACGCCCCCCAATCCGCCACCACGCGCATGATGTCGATGACGTCTGACACGAATGAACGACGGCTCGAGAGAGTCCCAGGCGTTGATCACGCTCCAGGTGGGCCGCCCTTCGAAGCATCCCTCGAAAGGCGATAGCGGAGACGTACGAACCCCCGGGTCTCTATCGCCAAGCCCCTTGCTCCTGCGTGCCGTTCTGGGACCCCGCGCCCCGGTCTGTTGCCACAGCTGCGTCATGAATGTCAGAGATGTCAACCAACGTGTAAGACCGCCGTCATAGCGTCGTCATTGGAGGAGGTCTGGAGGTTGTACAATAGCGTCGAAGGATCGACCAACGACGCGCAACGACCATCAAGGAGGGCCTCCATGGTCACTCGAAAGCGGTGCAGGAACGCTGGCCTGACGCAAGCCGTCCATCTCGTCATAGCCGTCTCCATCGCCCTGGGGTCGGTCATGACCATCGGCGTCGTCGAGAGCTACGCGTGCCACAGGTGGGAGGCTGGACCTCGTGTGGGCCTCGAGGGCGGAGCAGAGATCCGACAGCTGGACGCCTGCAGCGCGGCCGGAACGTGCTCCGGGGTCGATCCCAGCACGGCGAAGCCGTGGGTGCCCGTGGCCATCATCGGGGGCCTGGCGCTGATCGCATCCTTGCTGACGCTGCTGGCAGAGTGGCTGATGAGGCCGTAGGTCGTCACCCTCCAGGGACGGGAAAGGCAGACGTTCCCCGGCGTTGAACAGCCCAAGCCGCCGGGGGCTGGAACCCCCCGGCTCACAGCGGAACCCTCCTTCGGAGGCTCTTCT
>CAZEQC010000235.1:0-3560 GCA_964514285.1 uncultured Anaerolineales bacterium
CTTCGTCACTCCACCACGAACTCACCCGCGGCGATCTCGATGCCGTCGATGATCGCGCTCACGCGGTGCCTACCGGGCCTGAACCCGAGCTGCGCGAGGTCATAACCGGTCCAGTCGCTGTCCAATGTCAGACGGGCGCGACCGGCCTCGATGACGCCGCTGCTCTCCTGACTGTAGGCCAGGCTCCCGTCGTCCTCACGGCGATATGCGATCCGGAAGTCGGCCCCGATGTCCTCCGCCGGCGGATCGAAGGTCACCACCAGTTCCCAGCCACCGTTTGGGTAGACGGTGAACGCCTCCACCACAGGGTTCAACTGCCAGAAGGGGCTCGGAGGCACGGCCTGGTCGTCCGGCTCCGCGGCGTCCAGCACCTCGATACCTGCCACACGCCAGAGCCCGGCTTCCTCCTGGAGCGCGAAACGCCATTGCCGGCCCAGATCGGCGCCCCAGTAGCCGAGGGCCAGGACGGTGGCGGTGGTGCCGGATACCTCCTCGCTCGCTATCTCGTAGCTGGTGGGCCCTTCCTGAATGCCGTAGGCGAGCGGTACGAACCCTGGCGTGTCGAACTCGGCGGCATAGGCCACCGTCATCAGCGAGCGGGCTCTGTCGTCGTCGACCGCCGCGCCCGGCACTGTCCCCAGGGTGGCTCGGATGAAGGCATCCACCGCGGCCGTGGGCGACGGGAGCCCCGGCTGATCCCCATCGCTGGCTTCGGGGGTCTCGGTCGGGCTCTCAGGCGAGGGGACCTCGACCTCTGTCTCTGGGGTCGGTTCTTCCGTCGGTTGGACCGTCGGCTGCCTGGTCGGTTCGGGCGTTAGCTCAATCGTTGGTTGGTCTCCCTGGTCGACATCAGCTGGTTCGGTCGGGGTCTCGGCGATCGCCTGCTCCGTGGGCTCTTCAGCATCAATGACGGCCTCCTGGGCCCCCTCCTCTGTCCCACCGAGATCCGGGACGACCGTCGCGGTCGGGGACAGCACGGGGACTGCCGCCGGGAAGGCCGGCAGCCCTCGATCGCGGAGGAAGAGGATGGTGGCCGTGCCGCATGCCCCGATGACGAGGACGACGGCGGCGAGGGCTGCGATCAGCCTCCCGGTGCGTCTCCTCGCGGGCGGCGCTTGATGGGCCATGCCCCGGGCGGGGGGAAGGCTCGCTGGACGCGCCTCGGCGCCGAGGGGTGGGGGCGGGGGCGGCACCGTGGCCGACGCTGGGATTCCGGCGAGGCCTGGGACCTGGCCCATGAGGGTCCAGTCGCCTATCCCCTCCGTCCAGACGTGATCCGCTGGCTTGAGCGCTCCGGAGCGTGCCAGCTCCCAGAGCTGTTCCCACGTATAGGGGCCCTCCTGCTGTTCGTCCCGGTAGACGTACCACGCCTGTGACATTGTTCTCCCTCTCTCTGACGTTCGGCTGACGTGTCGTGTTTCTGCGCTAGCGTCTGCCCGCTTTGGGAGCGGCAACGGCTCAGGACAGCCTCAATGCCACGCTGCAATCTGGGGCTCCTCACGCCTCTATGCTGCTCACTCCTCGAGCTTCAACGCCACATCCTTGAAGATCGCCGCTTCCATATCGTACACCACCGGCCCGCTGCAGCGCCGCGTGGATCGTAGCTCGTCGCCCTCCTCGTTGTGCGTGACCGCAACGGTTGTCAGGTCGACCTGAAACGTCCCCTCGCCACCTCTCAGGACCCAGAGGGGCTCCGTGCCGGGCTCCAGGCCACCACCCACGAGCGCCTCCGCACCCAGTGTCAACGTCGCCGTCTCCTCCCCACCCACGAACGCCAGCTCCTTGAACGCCAACTCGCCCGTCCCCGAGCCGTAGATGTCGATCCCGAAGCAGCCGACCAGCAGCCCTGCCGCGCCGATCACGACCATCGCCACGATCAGCCGGAGCATCCCTCTCTGCCCCTTGGCGCGCGCCCGGCGTGAGACGACGGCCAACGGCGCCAATCCACCCAGCACCAGCAGTGGGGACGGTCCTCCAGTGCCTCGGGCCCTGGCCGGCTCGACGGGGCGGCCCTGCTCCTCGCCGATGAGGTCAAACGTGCTCTCCACCTCCAGCTGCACGGCATCCGTCTTGATCAGCACGCTCCCTTCGTAGACCTGGCTCGCCCCCGCCAACTCCTCCGGGGCGCGGCCTTCACGTGTACCCCACGTCAGGCGGGTGCCCGCGGCATCCGGCGCATAGTCACCGAAGGGGCTGCCCAGGGCGACAATGCCCACACCAAACGCGGCCGCGGATTCGGCATCTAGGCCCATCCGGACGCCCTCGTCGGCGATCTCCTCGCTGCAGGTGATGTTGTTGCTGATCGGAACGCCGCTGAGGACCCAGACGCCCGACAGATCGATCAGCTCCACCCGGGCTCGGAAGCGTTCGCCGCCCTGCCGACCTATGGCCACCACGCGCACCGAGTGGAACCCCATCTCGGCATGAATGGGTTGGATGACCAGTTCCTCCGTCCCATCGTGGAACGTCACCTCCTCGTCACCCGCGCGATAGTAGAACGGGGCCCCCGGAGCGATGCGCAGCGCGGCGGGCAGCCCCGCTCCACCGCTCGCTCCGTAGCCGCTCACCACCCGCAGGGGGTAGACCCCGTCCTTGTCCAGCGCCGCGTCGATGACCGTCGCCTCCGTTGCCCCGCTGGTGTCCTTCGTCATCTGTGGCTCGTTGCCGTCGCGCAGGTGCCAGAAATCCCCGTAACGCTGCGAGCGGGCCACCTGCACGCTCTCGCCGTAGCCCTCCCCCGTCCGCACCGCCGGGTCGCCCAAGATCGCCGGATTGGCGCGCTGCGGCGTCGCCCCGAGCAGGTAGCGCGCGTAGTCGTCGAGGTTGGCGCTCAGCTTCTGCCGGGCCGCGTCCTCGTCGAAGGGGTAGATTCCCTCGTTGATGGCCTTCTTGAAGGTTGCCTCACTGAGCGGACAGACGCTGGCGTCGTCGCACATATTCAGCTTGACCAATTGGGCCTGCACGTAGGAATCCCCGCGCCAGTCGTAGGGGGCGGCCTGGAGGTCCAGGCGGCTGTCGTCCAGGGAGATCGTCCCGTAGGTGGTCAGGTTCTTCGCGGTATAGCTTGGATCCACCAGCATGACCATGTTCTCCGCCGCCGTCTCCAGCCACCAGGTCTTCTCGTCCCACAGGAAGGCCCACGTCATGACGTAGGCCTCGTCCTGCACCCAGTGCGCCATCTCGTGGTAGAGGTCGCTGCTCCCCGCGGCCGTGATCGTCCTCGCCACGTCCATCGGGAGGTAGATGACGCCGTTGGCGGGCTTGTAGTACGGGCTTCCGCCGCCTTTGAAGATCTTCACGTGGAGCGGCGCGCTGGCGCTCAGTTTGGCCGCCGTGAACTGGGCGTCACCGTACGTCCTCATCATCGACTCGACGGCGTCCACCACCCTGTCGATCGTCGCCTTGGGGATCCCCTCCATGGCGGGATAGGAGACGAACACGCTGCCCGCCTCGTTCTTCCGGCAGCCGTTGATCAGGGCCGCGCCGCTCTTCAAACCGGCGGCGTCGACGGCGCAGCTGCGCGGGTCGCCCTGCAGCACCGGCGCAGCCTGGCCGGGGCC
>CAZEQC010000236.1:0-3499 GCA_964514285.1 uncultured Anaerolineales bacterium
AGGCGAAGCTGGTGGATCAACAGGCCGCGGCGGAGGCCGCGCTGACCCTGATGGTCGAGACGCTCAACGGCGCCAACTTGATCCACGACCTGGGATACCTCGAATCGGGCCTCTGTGGCTCCTTGGCTCAGCTCGCCATCTGCAACGAAATCGTGGGTTGGCTCGACCATCTCATCCGCCCCCTCGACATCAACGAGGAGACGCTGGCGTTGGATCTGATCCACGAACAAGGGCCGGAGGGCCACTACGTTGAGACCGACCACACCATGGCCCATTTCCGAGAGCTCTGGTATCCCAACCTCTTCGAGCGGGCCGACTATGGGGAATGGCAAGCGCAGGGCGGCAAGAGCCTGGGCGAACGGGCCGTGGAGCGCGTAGAGGAGATCCTGGCGACGCACGAGCCAACGCCCCTGCCAGAGGACGCAGCCCGCGAGGTGCGCGCCATCGTCCAACGGGCAGCGGCTGGCGACGCGTCATAGCAGACCGCCCCTAACCGGCCAAAGGCACGTCGGAAAGGTGTGTTGCCCCTGGGGGCAACACACCTTTCGTTTACTCCACCGGCGACTTCATCCGATCGGCCGCTCCCGCGGCGTCTATGACACCTGGTTGGTGCATCCAGCCGCCGGCAGGCGCCTGGTCTTCTGTTCGTCTTCGGATTCCGGCGCGGAGGGTGGAAAGAGCACCAGGTCTAGGACGTCTGCTGACCCTCTTTCCCGGCGCAGGGCCACAACACCAGCTGCTCGCTGCGGGGCATGGCCAGCACCTGGCGGGCCTCCTGACATACCCCCTCGGGCAGCCGGCCGTTCGGGCCGTCGTGCCAGCGGTGCTCGACGATGGCGCCGTCGCGGTAGACGTCCTCGCGCACGGCCCCGCAGCGACGGCAGAGGTAGTAGCGGTTAGGGGCGCCGCCGTGCAGCCTCATCATGGCCGGCCAGGGCCGCTTGCCGGTGCAGTCGCAGTAAGCCTCGCTCATGCCACGCATTGGCTCCAAGGGGTCTGGGACCCCGCTTTCCCCCTCACCCCTGCCCTCTCCCCCCGGGAGAGGGTTGCTCCTCTGAGCCGCCTCTGCCACTCTGCGCCGCCTCCTGTTTTCCCCCTCGCCCCTGGGTTGCTCCTCCGGGTTGGCACCGGCGCGCCGAGGCCATAGACCCACCCATCCTGTCAATCCTGTAAATCCTGTCCAAAAACCCGCAATCCTTGCATAGCGCGTTGCCGCGCCATCAGTTGCTCTCCTCCTGGATCGCCTGCAGCAACGCGTTAGCCTGCTTCAGCAACTCCCGCCGCGCCTCGACAGCCCCTCGCAGCTCCGCGTCCGCCTCCTCGGTCACCTCCTGGAACTGCTCCCGGTCGCCCTCATCCAGCGCACGCATGCTCTCCACCAACAGCGGAGCGGCGTTCTCCCAGTGATGGATCTCGTTGAGCAGCACGGCGTGAATCTCGGCCACGCCCTTCGGGATCTCCTGCCGACTCTCGACCTCTTCGACGTAGTCCTGCAGCGTCGTCACCAACGACGCCATCTCCTCGATCGACTCGTCTGGGACGCTCTCCGGACCCTCCTCCTGGCCCGCCTGCCAGAGCTCAATCAGCTTCCCGGACACATCCTCGAACGGGCGGTGCAGGCCGGCCAGCCACTGCATATACGCTCGATCGGCGTCGGTGAGGGACCCCGCCTCTTCCGCCGTCGGTGAGGCCGTCGGCTGCGGCGGGGACGTCGGGGTGGGCGCGGGCGTCTCGGTAGGCTCCGCGGTCCCCCCCGCGCAGGCGGCCAGCGCGACCAGGAGAGCAGCGGCGATCAAAGCGAGCGGTAGCTTATTCGGCATCGTAGGGTTTCCTTTCTCCTCTTTCTGTAGCGGCGTCTTTAGATAGTGTCACCAATTATGACGCACTTCGACCAGTTGCGAAAGTTGACATCCCGCCGTTCCGTGGTACCATTGCCCTCAGCTTGACGCCGCGGGCGTCGAGCCCACAACTGAATACCGTGGCAATGCTCTTATCCAGAGAGGTGGAGGGACCGGCCCGATGAAACCTCGGCAACCGTCTTCGGCGCGATGCGCCAAGGCAGGTGCCAATTCCGGCAGAACGGTGTTTCTGGAAGATGAGAGGTGCTTGAGCCAGTGCGGCTGCGCCCCTTCTTCTTTCAGGAAGGGGTCTTTTTTTGCCTGGTCGCGACGCGACACTGAGACCCCGAGGGTTTGGCGCCGGCTACCCCTTCCACGGAGAGCAACGCCCCGGCGCACCGTGACTGCGTGCCCGCTAGGTTCCTGGGGAAACCCTTAGGTCTCCCGGGGGACCAGGTTTTTTCGACACTTAGGAGGACAACGTGACACGTAATATCGTCGTAACAGAAGCGACGGGCCCCTCGATCGAGGAGATCCCCGTCGAGATCGTAGAGCGGAAAGGCATCGGCCATCCCGACAGCCTTTGCGATGGCATTGCCGAGCGCATCTCCGTCGACTACACCCGCTGGTGCCAGGAGAACCTCGGCGTGATGCTTCACCATAACTTCGACAAGGTCCAGCTGGTGGCCGGCGAGGTCGAGCTCGGCTACGGCGGCGGGGAGCTGGTCAAGCCGATCCTGATCCAGATCGCGGGCCGCGGCGTCCCCTCCTGGAAGGGCCAGGAGATCCCCTTGGACGCCATCGCCGTGGAGGCGGCTAGACAGCACGTCCGCGAGACGATGCGCCACCTCGACCCCGACGAGCACATGGACATCAAGAGCTACGTCGGCAGGGGCGCCGCCGAGCTTCAGTACGTCGTCGACCGCGTCACGGCCAACGACACTAGCTTCGGCGTCAGCCACTGGCCCCGCTCCGGGCTGGAGCACGCGGTCTACGAGACCGCCCAGTACCTCAACCACGAGCTGATCGATGAGTTCCCCATCGGGGAGGACGTCAAGGTGATGGGCATGCGCCGCAACGGCGAGCTGATCCTCACCGTCGCCCTGCCCTTCCTGGCCACCGAGATCGAGGACCGCGCCGCCTACCGGGAGGCTCGGGAGGCGGCCCAGGCCGCCGTCCAGGAGTACGCCTCGCGGCTCGACCCCCGTAACGTCAACGTCATGGTCAACACCGCCGACGACCTGGCGAGCGACACCGTCTACCTGACCCTCACCGGCACCTCGGCCGAGATGGGCGACGACGGCGCCGTGGGGCGGGGTAATCGAGTCAACGGCGTCATCGCCCCCTTCCGCTCCACCAGCCTGGAGGCCGCCTGCGGCAAGAACCCCATCTCCCACGTGGGCAAGGTCTACAACGTCCTGGCCCTCTCCGCCGCGCAGGAGATCGTCGAGCGGGTGAACGACGTCCAGGAGGCCACCGTCTACATCCTCTCACAGATCGGCGCCCCGCTGGACGCGCCGCTGATGGCCACGGCCCTCGTCCGCTCGGCCAACGGCCGGCTCACGCCCACCATCGAGGGCGACGTGACCGGCGTCCTCAACGACCGGCTGGCCAACGTCCACGGCGTGCGCGAGGGCATCCTCGATCGGGAGATGTGCCTC
>CAZEQC010000237.1:0-3396 GCA_964514285.1 uncultured Anaerolineales bacterium
AGGTGCCCCGCAGGACCGTCTCGTCGCTGTAGGCCTTCACCTCGCTCAGCACCTCAGTCACGGTGATGGCCGGCGTCACGTTGTCGACCCAGACCGTCAGGCTGAGCGGCTCCGCGGTCCGGTTCCCCACCAGGTCCTGGCCGTAGACGGCGATGGTCTGGGAGACGTGATCCAACCCGCCCGGGATCGGCACGTCGTAGGACCAGCGGGCGGCCTTGGCCCCGGTCTCCCGGGGGTAGAGCGTCAGGCGGCTGCGGTGGTAGACGCCGTCGTCGGCCCCGGGGTTCTGGTCGCAGATGCGGAGCGTCCACCGGCCGGAGGCATCCTCGCCCTGGAAGGCGCGGAGCGGCTCGGCGGGCCGCGCCCGGCGCCGGTAGTAGGGCGGTGCCGGAGGGGATGACCCGGCGGCGTAGCTCATCGGGGCTGCGTCGTGGAGCAGGACGTCGTAGGTCTGGAACGCCGTCCCCGAGAGCCCGTCGTCGGTCAGCAGCGTCGCCACGGTGCCGCCCGGCGATTTGAGGGTGACGTCGATGTCGTCCCGATGCGCGTGACGGGCGTGGAAGCCCAGCCGGACGTGATCGACGACGAAGGCCTCGGTGACGGAGAAGACGCGCGAGAGGCCCACGCCGCTGCAGCCCGTCGTGGCATCGATGGCCAGCGCCGGCGACGGCACGTCCCGGTAGCTGACCGGGGCCGGGGCCGGGCTGGGGGTCAGGTCCGCGTCGCCGCAGCTCCCGTCGACGCAGACCTCGACCCGCTCCACGCCGCTGTCGGCGTCGTCGTCGTCCGCCACGTCGCCGACCAGGGTGAACGGAGCGCGCACCAGGTCGCCGTCGGCGGCGACGCTCGCCGCGCCGTCCAGCGTCAGACGGGGGGCTCGATCGTCGACCAGGAAGGGCCGGGTGTCGCTCCAGGCCCCGGCCTGATCGAAGGCGTCGCCGGCCCGCAGCTGAACGTCGAACGTCTGGCCGTGGGGCGCGCCGGTGGCGTCCCAGGTGGTCGACCACCGTCCGGCGCTGATCTGCGACCCGCTGGCGGCGAAGAGGGCGGTCCCACCCGCGGTGCGCCCCTCGACCGAGGAGACCCCGGCCTCGTCGTAGGCGTAGCCGAAGAGACGGTTCTCCCCGGCTGCGACGTGGTAGCTGGGCGCCTCGACGCCAAAGAAGAGCGGCGGGCTGGTGTCCACCCGATGATGGGCCCACAGCCACTCCAGCGGCTCGCCGGTCGGCGGGTGGGCGGCGTCGAAGATCTCCGCCTGCAGGGCTGCCCAGGGCTCGCCGCTCCGGCCGGCGTCCACCCGGCCCTGGAACGTGTGCTCAACGAGCTCGCCGGGCCCGACGTCGCCCAGGTTCAGGGTCCCGCCGCCGGGCAGCTCCAGGGCGAAGCGGGCGCTGAGCGCCGCGGCGACGCCGTAGGCCGTGTCGCTGCCCCGGTTGTGGACGGTGAGGGTGTAGCTGACGGGGGCGTCATCGCTGAGCGGCGGGAAGGCAGCGCTCATAAAGTCCAAGTGGCTGGTCACGTCGGCCGGGGCGTTGACCAGTAGATCGCGCAGCCAGAAGAGGTCGTCGCCCAGCAGGCTGTAGGCCGCGCCCGGCGGGTCGACCGTCAGCTCGACCTGGAGGTCCGTGTCGAGGTAGGCACGGCCGGAGCCCGGCGCGTCGCTGCCGTTGGGGCAGATGCCGGCGCCCAGGCCGTCCCAGTGGTAGGGATGCGTCAGCGCCAGGTCGTGATCCTCGCCCACCCTGGTCGCCGTCTGGATCACGCGGCCGCTGCTGACCGGGTTGGCGTTGGGCAGCGCGGCCCAGAGGCGGAGCGCCTCGTCCTCGCTGGCGAAGGCCACCAGGTCCAGCGAGGCGGCTGCGGGATCGGCGATGCCCAGCATCTCGAAGGGCAGATAGAGGTCGGTCTGACCGTCGTTGAGGCCGGCGTCGAACCGGTAGGAGGCGGGATCGAGGGCCTCGACGAAGTCCCACGCGGCGCCGTCCCAGGTGAGCAGCAGGGCCGTCGCCTCATCGCGCACCCAGACCAGCCAGTCCGCCCCCATGCCATCGGGCAGGGCGACGGTCGTCGCAGCGGTGGGATGGGGATCGAAGGCCTCGACGGCCCCGCCCGTCCGGGTGTCCAGGTAGACGAAGAGGTCCCCGTCGTTGCTCCAGTCCGCCCCGGTCCAGGCCAGGCGCAGGGCGTCGGCGCTCCACGTGGCGTGGAGTCGCTGCTCGCTCTTCAGGGCGGCGCCACCGGTGGCGCCGCGAGCGATCCGGCGATCGACGCCGACCAGCGAGCAGCCGGAGGCCATCCAGCCGCGGTAGGTGTCGGCGCCCTCCAGCGGGATGACGTCCGGCGTCCGGGGCCCGTCGACGTAGACCGGGCCGAAGGACTGCCACGTCTGCTGGCCGTGGATGTCCCTGCAGGCCAGGTCGGCGGATACTTTCTGGCCCTCGCCAGGCACGTGAGCGGCGGAGAGGCTCGCGGTTTGCGCCGTCTTGAGATGAGCCGTCGTGGACGTCTGCGTCGTCCAGTGGACGAGGTAGTCGTCCAGCCCGCTCCCGTCGCTGCTGGCCGTCCAGGCCAGCGTCAGCGCCCGTCCCGTCTCGGTCACGGTGTCGAAGGGAGCGATGGACCGGCCGTCATAGCGCATGCTCAGATCGACGGGGGCCGGCGGCACGACGTCGACGGTGACCGTCTCGGTGACCCGGGTCCGATGGCCGGCCACGTCGGTCGCCTCGGCGCCGACCCGGTAGGTCGCGTGGTCCGGGAGCGGCCCGGCGCCCAGGTGCCAGCCAGCCTGCCACCGGCCGCTCGCCAGGTTCGCCATGCCGGACAGATCGAACGGCTCGCCCGGTCGCCCGGCGCCGACGTGGACGCTGGCCACGCCGCCGGTGTCGGTGACGAGGCCACTGACGTCGATGGTGCGCGGCTCGTGATAGTGGGTGCCGGTGATCAGCGTCGGCGCGACGGCGATCAAGGGCGGCACGGTGTCGACGGTGACGCTCATGGTGTCGCCGGCCCGCGCACCGGCGGCGTCGGCGACGGTGGCCCGGAGCAGGTGCTGGCCCTCGCCCGGCGCCCAATCGGTCGACCAGAGCGTCTCGGTCAGCCCCTGCCCGGACCAGTCCGCGTCGTAGAGGAGGGCGCCGTCGACGGTCAGGGTGAGGCTGACCAGGGTGGAGGCCCCGGCGCGGGCGCGGCCCGTCACCGACACGACGTCGGTGGTGTTCAGCAGGGAGGGGACGCCGCCGATGGCGACGTCGAGGGCGTCGGCGGATGCGGAGACCCGGCCCTCATCGGCAGGTATGGAAACCTGCCCTACGTTGGTGTCTGGCGCGACGACGGTGCGGCCCTCATCGGCAGGTATGGAAACCTGCCCTACGTGGGTGTCTGGCGCGGCTACGGTGC
>CAZEQC010000238.1:0-3357 GCA_964514285.1 uncultured Anaerolineales bacterium
TCGCCGCCCAGATAGCGGTAGAGGTACCAGTCACGCTTCCCCTCGCGCATGGCCTGGAGCTTCCCTTCGATGACCGTCCGCCGGCGGTTCAGGCTGTAATCCACCTGCTCCTCGCCCAGCTCGCGGTTGATGGCCCGGCGCTCGGCATCCAGGCGATCGTACTCGTCCCGCCAGCGGTCCATGGCCGCGTCCAGATCGTCCACGAAGGTCGCCACCTGGCGCTGGATGAAGGCGCGGTCGAACCACTCGAACCCCTCCCCCCGCTCACCGTCACCCGTCATCTCCCGCGCGAAGGCCTCCTTTACCGCGGCGATGATCTCGTCGACATACCGCTCGATGCCCGCCTGGTAGACGGTGCGCCAGTCGTCGGAGAGGGGGAAGCCCTCCTGTTCGATCTGGAGGAGGAGCCGCGGCTCGCTGGGCAGCCCCTCGGCCCCCTTGAGGCTCATGGTCTCCAGCACCAGGGCGTGGATGTGGGCGCGCACCAGCGCCTCGTTATCGAGCCGGAAGCGGGGCGCGGCGATGGCGCCGGCGATCATCTTCTCCGGGAAGCGGTAGAAGTACTGGTCGTGGGGTCCGCGGGCGGAGCCGACCCCGGCGAAGACGCTGATCAGGGCCGCCTGTCCGCTCCGCCCGGCCCGCCCAGGTCGGCCTGCCCGACCCGCTCGCTGAGCGTAGTTGGAGGGGCTGGGCGGCACATTGCGCAGGGTGACGGCGTTGAGGTGGCCGATGTCGATGCCCAGCTCCATGGTCGGCGTGCAGACCAGCACGTTGAGCGGATCCTCGTCCTCCCCGAAGCGGAGCTCGATCTCGCGGCGCTCGTTCCCCGCCACCTGACCCGAGTGCTCCTCCGCGCGCACCGGGACGGCCGATCCCAGCGGTGTGGCGTAGACCTGGCGGAAGTAGTTCCCCTCGAGATCGCGCCGATCCAACGTGGTGCGGCAGGTGGAGCCGGTGCAGACGCGCAGGGTGCGGAAGCGGTGGACCGTCCCGCACTTGGGGCAGCGCCACTGCTCCTGCTCGGGGTCGGCCCAAAGCTGCAGATCCGGGCTCACCATCCAGACGTCGTAGCGCCGCCTGCTGTAGTAGGGCGAGATGGTGTGCCGCACGAGGAAGCCCGCCTTGGGATCGCCCAGTTTCTCCACGATCTGTCGCACCAGTGCCACCGCCTGCGCGTGATCCAGTGGTTCGCCCATGGCGTCGAAGACGCGTTTCGTCCAGACCAAGGGTTGGGTAGCCGGTGACGTGGTGAGCCGGTAGACCGTGTTCGGATAGCCATCGTCTGCGCTGTCGCTGTAACCGATCGGGCCGGGGAAGGTCTGGTCGTGGATCAGCGCGTCCTCGTGCAGCTTGGCGATCACCTCTTGCTTGAACTTGAGGGGCTCCAGGATGGGAGGGAGGGGTAGGGCGTGCCGCTTGCGCATCAGGTCCATCAAGCCCAGCAGCAGATCATAGCGCACGTCGGTCTCCATGTCGGCCACCAACGGCACGTCGGCCCAGTAGTCGTCCGCGGCCGCCGCCGCATCCAGGCCGCGGTAGCCAATGGCCAGCAGCCCCACGTCCTCCAGGTTCTGGTGCGTGCGTCGGTGGGTGCCCCCCAGCTCCCAGAGCGTGAGGAAATCGAGGTAGCGCCGGTAGCGCCCCTGTGCCTGATGATCGGCCTTGAAGCGGCTCTCGCTCTTCCGGAAGCTGGGCTGCACCCCGTGGTGGTGCTGCGTCATGAAGAGCAGGTGGCCCACCTCGCCCAGCTGCGCGCCCCGACCCTCGCCGTAGATGCAGTTGGCCTCGCGCAGCGCCGTGTAGAGCGCCTGGCGAAAGGTGAATCGACGGTGGAGGCTGTTCATATGCGCCGCTTGGAGCGCCGTGTCCTGCCGGTTATCGGAGAAGGCGATCACCTTGTTCGCATGCCGGGGCAGCGACTGGACCTGGGCGTTGACCAGCACGTCGGTGGCCGTGGAGCGGCCCACCGAGCCGAAGGTGAACAGCTTGTTGTACTCCCTGGGGCGCCGGTCGTGGACGATGCCGCAGCTGGGGCAGATCAGGAAGGGCGCCGGCAGAAAGGTCACGGGGCGCTTCGCGCCTTGGTGTTCGCAGTCGCTGTCGAGCCGCGCGCAGATCGGGCAGAGGGTGCGACGCTCGGGCACCACGTCCTGATAGCCTTTCTTCCCGCCCTTCACCCTGCCGGTCTTCGTCAGCCAGGTGTCGGGGAGCTCGACGTCGGGCTGCCCCTCCAGGCCTTGTCCTGAGCCCGTCGAAAGAATGTAGCCCAGCCTTCCTTGCGCCTCGACGTCGTCCAGATTCGCCGGGTGCAGATGCCCCTCTCGGTCGACGGCCACGCTCCAGTATTCCTGGCCGCAAGCCCGGCAGAAGACGAGCGGGAAGGTGGCGCGCTCATGACCTTCCTGGGCGCAGACCGGGCAGACCCGCTCGCCGCGGTCGTTGAGGTGCGGCTCCTGCTGGAGGCAGGCGGCGATGGCGCGGCCCTGGGAGAAGAAAGCGTGAAGCTTGGGCACCGGAGAATGGAGGGGGGAGGATGGAGAACGGAGGGGAGATGGTGATGGCGACAGAAGGGCGCTCTCGATGTCCGGCGGTTCTACGCCGAGGCGCTTGGCGAGGACGCGGACGGTGAGGGGGCCGTCCTCGAGAGCCTCGAAGATGGCGCGCATAAGCGGCGGCAGATCATCAGGGAGCGGGGCGTACGACTCCGTGATCACGTTCTCGGGGGCGAAGGGCTCGCCGAAAAGGCGCTGGGCGAAGTCGGCGACCGCCTCGGCGGCGCTGACGTCACCGGCGCTCTCCACCGTGGCGCTGGTCCCGATGCACCGAAGGCCGTCCCCGGTCCGTTTACCAACAGTCTGGGTACCCGCGGTACCCGTGTGCTGCTTGAGGCGGCGGATGAGCGCGGCCACGTCGGCCCCACGTTTGCCGGTGTAGGTGTGCACCTCGTCGAGCACCAGGAAGCGGAGCACGCCCGGCTTGCGGAAGAGGGTTCGGTCCCGAAAGCGGGTGAGGAGCAGCTCCAGCATGACGTAGTTCGTCATCAGGATGTCCGGTGGGTTCGCCTGGATCTCCTGGCGCGAGAGGATCTGGCTGTCGTAGGGTTGATCTCGCCCGGTGGCGCGTTGGTAGCGGTCCAGCGCCTCCTCCGGGCCGTAGGCGGTATCCCCGGTGTAGCGGGCGATGGTCAGGCCGCTGCCGTGGAGCCGTCGGGAGAAGTCGTCGTACTGGGAGTTGGCCAGCGCGTTCATGGGGTAGACGATGACGGCCTTGATGCCCCCGATGCCCTGCTCTCGCATCCTCAAGGCCTCGGAGACGATGGGGATGCCGAAGGCGAAGGACTTGCCGGAGCCGGTGCCG
>CAZEQC010000239.1:0-3354 GCA_964514285.1 uncultured Anaerolineales bacterium
CCCGGCGCGATGTGGACGATGCCCGTGCCCTCTTCCTCACCGACATCCTCCCATAGGATAACGCGATGAGCTTGCGGGCCTCCCATCTCCTGCTGTGCTTCAAGCTCGTCGAAGGGGCCTTCGTAGGTCAGACCGGCGAGTTCTGTCCCGTCCATCTCCTCCAGCACCTCGTAACCGCCTTCCAGGATCGGCAGCGCACCCTTGGACAGATAGAGGATCTCGTCACCTTGCCGCGCCTTGACGTACGTTAGGTCTGGTCCAACCGCGGCTGCCACGTTGCTCGTCAGGGTCCAGGGTGTCGTGGTCCAGACTAGGAGGCTCTCACGCTCTCTGCCGCGAATCGGGAAGCGGACAACCACGCT
Organism: uncultured Anaerolineales bacterium; assembly: GCA_964514285.1. Taxonomy (GTDB): domain Bacteria; phylum Chloroflexota; class Anaerolineae; order B4-G1; family B4-G1; genus SKLM01. The sequence continues at coordinate 363 of CAZEQC010000239.1, forward strand.
CGCATGAGTGAGCTCCCGATACCCCTCGGTGACGATCTCGTGCTGACTGATGCCGGTGGCGCAGCGCGGACACCACGGCATGACGTCTGTGCCTTTGTAGAGCCAGCCATTCTCCCAGCAGCGTTTAAGCATCGACCAGATCATGTAGTTGTTCTCGTTGGAGAACGTGAAGTAAGATCCCCCAAGCTCCGGCAAACCCAGCCGACCGACGATGTTCTCCACGGTGTCGGTGACCGGTCCGTTGGGGCCGTCGACGGTGATCTCTTCCTCTGGGTGCTCCTCCAGCTGCTCGGCCAGCCAGCGCAGGCGATCGCTGTCGTTCCAGTTCATCCAGTAGCCCAACCGCTGGGACTGCTCGGTCTGCACCGCGGCGAAGCGCAGAACACGCTCCTTGCAGTCCCGCACGAACCGATCAACCCCGTACGCCTCGATGTCGCGTTTGGACTCGAACCCTTTCTCCTTCTCCACCTCGACCTCGACCCACAGACCCTGGCAGTCGAAGCCGTTCTGATAGCGGGTCTGGTGGCCGCGCATGACCCAGTAGCGATGGTAGAGGTCCTTGTACGTGCGTCCCCATCCATGATGGACGCCCATAGGGTTGTTGGCCGTGATCGGCCCGTCGATGAAGGACCAGCGGGGGGCATCCTTGCGGAGCTCAATGAGCTTCTCGAAGGCGTCGGTCGCCTCCCAGAAAGCCAGGGTCTCATGCTCCTGAGCGACGAAATCAACGGGGTTGGGTACGGGTTCAAACATCTCGCCTCCTATGGCGTTTTAGTGCCAGGTCAATCATACATATGCTTTCCAACAAACAAAAACTCTCGCCCCGAAAGGGACGAGAGTCACACGCTCCCGTGGTACCACCCTATTTGCCTCGCACCGCGAGGCCGCTCTCTCGGCGACCAGCATCGCCGCATCGCTGATAACGGGCGATGAACCCGTCCAGGCTTACTTGGACTGGTTTTCAGTCCACCAGCCGTTCAGCCGGCAACTCCGGAGGGATTTTCGAAGGTGATTCCGCGCCCGGCTTTCACCATCTCCGGGCTCGCTTGGGCGGCTTCCTCACATCTACTCGTCTCCATCAACGCTTTTGAGGGTGAGCCCAATTATGCCACAGAGTCTAGAGATGTCAAGCTCAGCGCGTTGCCGCTGGAGTCTGATCGTCTTGACCCCTCACCGACCGGCACAACGGTCAACCGTCTGCTCTCCGATCATAGAGCGCTAACAGGTTCGCGATGTGGATCTGTTGGACCTGACCGTGGAGGGGAAGGCGGGATAGTCCAGTCGATTCGATACTGTCCTTCCGCAGAGCCTCTCTACCCTCTCCGCTCTGGATGGCGTCGTTGACCTTCTCCTCGACGCGATCCAGGTAGTCCAGGCTGGCGTCCACGGCCTGATCAACCTCTCCCACCAGGATCACCTCCCCGTGACCCTGGACCAGGTTGTCAATCTCCAGTTCTTTGATCCTCTTCAGCGAGCGTCTGAACGGATCCAGTTCACCATCCACGATGGATGGGACAGGCATCATCGTGTCCGAGGCGAACAGGACGTTGTCCTGCTCAACGTAGACCATGACCAGATCTCGCGTGTGACCAGGTGCCCAGATGAGCTGAATGAGCTGCTCGTCGAGTTGAAGCGCCATCTCATCACCATCGAACGTCACGTCAGGAAGGCGCATCTCGACCTCCTCTAGCATCGGCTCTTGCGCCTTCGCCTGCTGGAGCGCTGGATAGCCTCGTTCCTGCAGTAGCCGGCGACAAAGCTCATGGGAGACCAGGTCCGCCTCCGAAAAGAGATAGCTACCATAGGCATGGTCAGCGTGGTAATGAGTGAGAATGACGTACCGCACACCCTCTGGCGAGACCCGAGGGATGAAGGATGCCATCTCGCGCGTCTCGCTGGGGAAAGGGAGGCTGTCTACGAGCACTGTACCCTCGGGGGTGACCACAGCCCCCGCGGTCACCTGAGCATAAAGGTCGCTAGTGAAGACGTAAATGTTGTCAGTCACTCGTTCACGGAGCATGGCGTACCTCGCGCTAGTTGTAGGGATCCGCAATGGCTTCCAATTGCAGGAGAGAATAGCACAAAAAACCGCCGACGTCAACCATACAAAAAGCACCACCGCGTGGTGGCGCTTATAAGTTCAACCCCGCCATGCCGTGCGCCGTATGTGTGTTGAGCCTCTGCTCGTAAGTGGGTGCCTGCTCCCTAGTTCCCTAGGAAGACGACAGCTCCCTATCTGATAGGTGTTGGCTCAAAACGCAGTCGGCTGTCACGAACACAGCAGGGTTATCTGGCAATACTATACCATGTCTCTAGAAATGTGCAAGTTCGTCTTTGAGCTTAGCCGTCCTTGCTTCTGCGTTGTGACGGATCCAGAGGCTTGCTCATGCGGTGACTCAGGATCTCGTATCCCAGCTTTCGGTAGAAGCTTTGTGCGGGTTCGTTGAACGCATACACGTTCAACTCAATGGACGTGGCTCCTTTGGCCTTGGCCCAGGCGCGTGCCCTATCCATCAGAGCTCGCCCGATACCGCTCCGTCGGTGTTCCTGTCTCACCGCAAGGCCATCAACGATCGCGTAGCGGCGTCGCACGAAGATGGGGATCTCGGGCGTGTCCCTCACGATCACATGGACGAATCCCGCCAATGCGTTCCCAATCTCGGCGACGAAAAGGCCGATATCCGGAGCGCTGATCGCGCTCAGGATGAAATCCCAGGAGCGCACCGCGCCCTCAGTGGCTTTGAATCTCCCGGGCAGCTTGTCGCGGTGGAGCTGATCGACATGGTCGATGATCTCGCAGAGCGCCTCGTAATCTCGTGCCACCGCCTCCCGGATCACAATAACCATACAGTGCCTCCTCTGAAAGGACTCCGTCGGGGGTGAGTCCAAGGTGCTTGGGCGAGGGGGCCTGGGCGAAGGTGCCTGGGCGAAGGTGCCTGGGCGAAGGTGACTGTGTCGACCCATCGCCCGTCGACCCATCGCCCGTCGACCC
>CAZEQC010000240.1:0-3276 GCA_964514285.1 uncultured Anaerolineales bacterium
CACTCCGGCTTAAGATTTACTATACCAGAGATCGTGTCTCTGGTCAACTTTGCGCGATGACCTGATGACCTTCCCGAAAGCTTCAGTGGGACATGAACGTGCATAGGTGGTGCTTCGAGGTGAGGGCTCGGCCCAGTTTTTCGTATCTGGAAGCTTTCGGGAAGATTTTTGTCGCGTTTCGCCCAGTTGTCCGGTCTGTGCTATAATGGCTTCAGGACGATATCTCGGTGAAAACCGATGGATGGGACGCGCCAGACTGCCACCTAGGAGGACACGATGAACACCTCATCCCCCGATCCCGTTCAGCCGCCATCCAGCCTGTTTGACGCCATCCCGGACATCGTATCTCGCTTGAGGGACGAGTTCCTGCTCGTCACCGTTGCCTACCTGCTCATTGTGGTCGCCATAGGATTTTTCGCCCCCGATGTGGTGAATCTCTTGGGACCAGCGTTCTTCTATTTGATCGTTGTCCTGGCCTTCTTGGCCTATCTCTTCGCCCGCGGATTGCCCGTCTATGCAGAGCTGCGTAAGCAAGCAGGGGCATCGCAGCAGCAGGAAACCTCACCGCGGTCTGTCAAGCCGTCCGAAGACGAAGAATCGAAAGACACACCGAGGCCGGTTTCCGACGAGGACCTGCGCGATCACTATCTTCGCGAACTGATGAATCGCTGCGCGCGTCTCAAGATGACGACCATTGACACTAAGGTCGCCACGCAGCGAGAGGCCGCGGAATTGAATCTGGCGGCCGTCTTCACCGAGCTGGACATTTACGACGTGGGCGTCAGGCGATCGGAGGCACGTGACCGTGGGGAGCCTCCCACCGAGATAGAGCAGACCGACCGCCGCGTGCCCGCCTTGGAGGCCCTAACGCGTTATCGGCGCCTGGTGCTGCTGGGTGACCCTGGCTCTGGTAAGTCGACGCTGGTGAACTTCATCACCCTCTGCCTGGCCGGCGATTGGCTCAACGCCCCCGAGGCCGATCTGCGCCGCCTGGGGGAGGCGTGGGGGCTCCGTCGCCTGCTTCCCATCCGTGTCGTCCTCCGGGACTACGCCGCCCGCGGCCTACCTCGAGATCAGGACTTGTGGGCCTTCATCGGCGAGGAGCTGGGCAAGGTCAAGACGGAAAACGGTTCGCTGGGCGATTGTCTTCCCATCCTCCGTTCCTACCTGGAGCGAGAGAACGGTGCGATTTTGTTGCTGGATGGGGTGGACGAGGTGCCGGAGGCCCATCGCTGCCGCGTGCGGCTCAGGGACGCGATCGAACGGTTCGCGCGCGACTTCCCGCAGTGTCGCATCCTGGTCACCAGCCGCCCCTATGCCTACCAGGATCCGGACGCTCACCTGGCTCGATTCGAGGTGCGCCGACTGGCGCCGTTCACGCCCGAGCAGGTACAGACTTTCATCCATCGCTGGTACGAGCACGTGGGGCATAAGGACCCGGCGCTGGGGCCGGACAACGCGGCCCGCTACGCCGATCAACTGGCCCACGCCGTAGAGACCAGGCCGCGCCTGGCCGAGCTGGCGCCCAACCCCCTGCTGCTCACGCTGATGGCGTCACTGCACCGCTGGCGCGAGGGGGGCAGATTGCCCGAGCGACGGCAGGAGCTGTATGAGCGGAGCGTTATCTTGCTGATCGATCTATGGCAGCGGCCCAAGCAGATCTTCGATGCTCAGGGCAATCTGGTCGGCGAGGAATACGACGTCTTCACCGAGCTGGGCATCCCCCAGGAGAACCTGCGCTCCGCGCTCAACCTGATGGCCTACGAGGCGCACCGGGATCAACCCGCCCTGACCGGCACGCACGACGTCCGCGCCCGCAAGCTGGCCGGGGTGCTCTACGAGGCCGCCACGGACAAGGGCAAGGCCGAGGGGCTCGATCGCGTCATCCACTACCTGATGAACCGCGCCGGTCTGCTCATTGAGCGGGAGCAGGGACACGTCTACACTTTTCCCCACCGCACCTTCCAGGAGTACCTGGCGGCGTGTTATCTGACCCGGGAGGATTATCCCTACCTGCTGGCTGAGCGGCTGCGGGAGGACGACGCCCGCTGGCGGGAGGCGACGCTGTTGGCGGCGGCCAAGGCAGTGGGCGGCACGCCCAACGCGATCTGGACGTTGCTCTCCGTCTTCTGTCCTCACGATTGGCCCCCTCCGGAGGCAGAGCTCCCAACCAAGGCCGACTGGTACGCCGCGCTGCGGGCGGCGCAAGCGCTGATCGAGACGGAGCAGCACTTGCGGGTCCCAAAGCGCCAGCGCTATCTTCTGGAGCGGCTGCGAGCCTGGCTGGTGGAGCTGATCGCCGCCGGGCACCTGCCCCCGCCGGAACGGGCCGCCGCCGGGCAGGCCCTGGCGCGTCTGCCGGCTCCTTTGGAGGGCCATGCAGCGGGCGGCGACCCGCGCCCCGGCGTGGGTGTGGACGCGGCGACCGGGCTGCCCGACCTGCAGTGGTGCCCGGTGCCCCCCGGCCCCTTCCTGATGGGAAGCCGTAAGGCGGATGATCCCCAGGCCTACGACGACGAGATCCCACAGCATACGTACGACATCCCCTATCCCTACGCCGTTGCGCGCTACCCGACCACCAACGCCCAGGTCCAGGCCTTCGTGGACCACCTCGATGGGTACCGGGACGACCGCTGGTGGACGCGGGCGGGTCTCTCCTGGCGCAAGGATCGCACCGAGCCGGAGACGCGAGGCGGCGTCTACGACTTGCCGAACCACCCGGCGGTGATGATCACCTGGTACGAGGCGCTGGCCTGGTGCCGTTGGCTGACCTGGCGTATGCAGGAGGCGGAGGCCCTGCCGGCGGGGTGGGAGGTGCGGCTGCCCAGCGAGGCGGAGTGGGAGAAGGCCGCCCGGGGTGGGCTGCGGATCCTTGACAAGCCCACTTTCCTCGCCAGCGGCGATGTGAATCCGGCTGCTTGGGATCCTGTGCTCGTGGAGAACCGTCGTCCTGCCCGTCACTACCCATGGGGCGACGACCCCGACCCAGATCGGGCGAACTACGATGAGACGGGCATCGGAAGCACGTCTGCGGTGGGTATCTTTCCGGATGGTGCTTCTTCCTACGGCTGCCTGGATCTGAGCGGCAACGTCTGGGAGTGGTGCGCCACCAAGTGGCTTGACAGCTATGAGGGTTACGATGCGAAGGAGGACAACGGTCTAGAGGGAGATGCCCGCCGGGTGGTGCGCGGCGGCGCCTTCTACTACGGTCTGTGGTTCGTCCGCTGCTCCTACCGCTTCAGGTTCGATACCCTCGGAGTGTTCAGGCCTCAGTGG
>CAZEQC010000241.1:0-3250 GCA_964514285.1 uncultured Anaerolineales bacterium
AGCTATGTTAGGCGCCAACCAAGAACCAACAACCTTCACCAGCTGGAGTGTCTGGGGATCCATGTCTCCTCCTCTCAAAAGGTCCAAACGTGCCAATAACAGAAGTAAATCCTCGAACAGCTTCGACCGCAGTCTATAGCCGCCCCCCCTACTCTCTATCACTCTCTTTCTTTCCAATCCATCGATGACGGGGGCAACAGGTTCCTTCATATCGAGAGATGTCTGAAACTCCTCCAAGCTCACTCGCCTATCCCCATGACGGGCACTCTCGAGGAGAAGTCCTACAACATCCTGCTCTTTCGGCGCAAAAGCTCTCCATTCCTGGACAACGGGCTTTATGAGAGCCGTCTGAGCCCAATCCACAATGTATTTGGTCACCGCCGGAACACGTCTGCAGGTGATGTATCGTGGTCCATCCCCTCTCCATCCCGCCGCGCTCTCAAGATACCTGGCAAGACCGCTCAGCAAGATGTGCACAAATAAGGGGTGCCCCCCACTATAGTAGTCCAGCAGCCGCAGCAAGGCCAGTTGATTACAGTGCACGTGCAACTTCGTCTCCAGGCAGTACGCTCTCAGCTCGTCGAAATCCAGAGAACCAGTGGATCCAAGCAGGGTGGCAGGCCTCTCCGACGTGACATCTCGACGACAAGTCGTCGGTGCCCCAAACGTACAATGAGGGTGGCAAGATGGAGGCCCATCAAAGTGTTCGGTGCGACACCGCCACACGTCACTCACTTTGACTACAAGTTCCAGGTCCAGCTCGGGGAGGAGATCAGCGTCTTGAAGCTCGGTCAATCGGAACGAGATGCACTCTCTATCTCCAGGCTGCAGGATCCTCTCTTCCGTCCGACACCCAAGCCTCCGTCTTCCCAGACGTAGGGCAATCTCATGGACCTCCGCGGGGCCGGGGCCATCGTTCTCCAGCATCCACGCGACGTGCACCCTGTCAAGCCTCACGTTGTTGGGGATCCACCTGGTAACCGGCCTCACCACCAACGAAGCCTTAGTCTCCTCCTCACCCAGCTCCTCCTCAATAAACTCACGCCAGGATTGAAGGAGAGAAGCCGCCATGTGCCATTCAGGTAAGGCCATCTCCCCTTCGCTCAACCCGCTCAATGCCTGCTGAGCCCCGTCTAGAATATCCAGGAAACCACTCCGATCCTCCCGGCGGAGCGGACAGAGCTCCACACCTTTGAACCGGATCAGTGTATCCCTGATAGACCGCACACCGGGAAAGTCAGAGAACCTGCCCTCAAGCAGTTCCGACGATACCAGGATCGGAACAACGTGCAGACCCTTCCTCAGCGCTCTCGAACGCCGGATAGATCGATGAAGAGCCAGCAGATCGTCAGCTCCATACTCCTCAAAGACCCTCTCCACCTCCATCTCCAACCGCGGCAGGAGAAGCTCATCCTCCTTAAGCAAGCGCGAGTAGATCCAGCACAACTCGCTTATCTCAAGCGCCTGCTGCTCATCGACCGCCCTCAGGTCAGGCACATCTTGCACTATTGCATCTTCAACATATCCCAGGACGTCACCGCCACATCCCAGTGCGATGAAGCGATACAGCGCTGAAAGGCGCTCCTGTGGCTCCTCGCGGATCAGACAATTGAACACGGCGAGGCCTGCGCCCCTCTTCTGCGCGCTGATACCGCTGCCGGCGTACTCGGTAAGCCGTTTCTCGGCGCGCGCCTTTTCGTCAAGGGCGTACAGCTTGAGTATCTCCATCGAGAATGCCAATGGCGTGTACTTCTCGTGTCTCTGCGCCGTCTCTCTGGTCTCCCTGATCGCCTCCTCTACCTGCTCGGGGGTCCCCGCCTCCCTCAATTCATTGACCGTCCTCTGCACCCTCGGCTTGACTCTACGTTCTTCATACAGATCCGCGATCCTCCGGCGCAACCTCTCTTCTAGTTGAATCAGTCTTTCTTTCCACACCCTCGCCGTCACGACCACCGCCAAGATGACCGCACCCAGCATCAGTATCACCACAGCGGCTATCCAGCCCACGTTCCCCAGAATCCCAGCGCCAGGAACCGGGGTAGGTGTGGGGACCGGCGCAGCCACCTCCGTCGGCGTCGGGGGCTCGGTCGGCCGCGGGGTCGGCGTCGGGAAGATGGGCACGGGCAAGACCTCGACGCGGATCGGCACCGCTTGCGCGGATAGGAGACGGCCATCCACGATCGCGTTAGCCGTCACCGTATAGGTCCCCTCCGCCCTCACGTCCTCAACGCGGCCGACGTACCGGCCGCCGCCGGCGTGGGATAGAGCCTGGGTCACCACCTCACCATCGGGCAAGCCGATCTCCGCCCGGAGCTCCAGGTCGGGGTCCACAACGGCCTCTTCATTCCGGATGAGACGGGCCGCGATGGTGATGGGCTGGCCAACGAGAGAGGTAGCCTCCAGGGGCTCCACCTCGATGAGAGGATACTGCCTGTCGACCCAATACCGCACGTCCCCCTCTCCCTCCCACAGGGCCTTCCACGCCCCCGGCTCCGGCTCGGGGATGCTGTAGATGGCGTGGTGGAGGTCGACCGTTCCCACGGTCGGCGTGAGAATGGCCCCCGACGGGGAGAGCAACCGGACGCGGATGTCAGGGTCGCTCTTCATGAACGAGAAGACGACGCGCTCCAGATAGGGTTCCAGATCAACGGTCGCTGCCCGGCCGGCGGGGATGGCCTCGCCATCGGACACGGTCAGGCCGATGAGCTCGGCCATGATGCCGTGGTAGACGTCGGCCAGCTCCGTGGTGCTGTCGATGGGGATGTAATGCTCCTCCGGGATGAGCTGCGTCCAGTTATCCCTGTCCTTTTGCGCATCCCCGATGCCCAGGGTGAAGAGCGTCGCCCCACCTCGCCGCAGGTCGCCCACCAAAGGCGCCAGGTCGTCGAAATAGTCGTCCAGCTCCTGTTCCGTCATCGACGTCGCCGTCAACTGGGGACGGCCATCGGTAAAGAGGATGACGGCCATCTGGTTTCCGGTGTCGAAGCTCTTGGCCCGGAACTCACGGAGGGCGAACTGCAGAGGGCCGTGGAAATCGGTGAAGAGGATCTCCTCGGCGCGGATGGCCTCGCGCACCGTCTCGTCCTGCAGCAGCCGCAGGGGGATGACGTCGCTCACCTCCCCGCCGAAGCTGGCCACCCCCACGCGGTAGTTGGCCCCCGTCGCCTCGGCGTTGGCCCGCAGGTAATCGGCCACGAACTTCGCCGCCCGTACGCGCAGACCCTCGGGGTCGCTGGGCGGGTCACCCTGG
>CAZEQC010000242.1:0-3033 GCA_964514285.1 uncultured Anaerolineales bacterium
AGTCGGGCCAGCGTCTGTGCCCGCGCTCCCACGTCCAGGACATCCTGAATGCCATACTCGATCCCCGTCACGCCGGAGAGAGCCTCTGCCAGATGCTCGTAATCGTAGCAGTAGAAGTGACAGTTCAAGGCGCAGTCCTGAAAATGCCTCCAGTTCACCTCCTGACAGAAGAGACGCATCTTTTCCTCGCTCAGCTCGTCGGGCGGCAGCGGATCGATCTTCTCCTCCAGCGCCGTGTTGACCCGGTCGAGGTTCGGGCCCTCAGCAGCGTAGAACGTGTCGTGCGCGTTCATCATGTGATCGGCACCGACGGGCGCGACGGCGTAGCCGATGCCCATGGCGTGTTTGAGCCGCGGCTCGTGCATCGGCAGCTCCTGGCCCTTGATCGTCAGCGCGAAGGGCTCGGCCTCCGGACCGAAGCGCTGACTCATGCGCGCCACGCCGTCAGCCATCACGTCGCCGAACCCCTCGCGGTGAGCGATCATCTCCACAGACCGAACCAACAGCTCGGCGTCGCCCCAACCGTAGGTCAGGCCGTCCGTGTCGTCGCTGGTCAGGATGCCCTCCTCAAAACACTCCATCACGAACGCGATCGCCATGCCGGTCGATATGGCGTCCAGGCCGTAGGCATTGGCCAGCTCATTGGCTTTCAGCACCGCCAGATTGTCCTCCACGCCGCAGCAAGACCCGAAGGCTGCCATCGCTTCGTATTCGGCACCGCCGTAGACAGGATCGAGCTCGCGATAGGGGTCGTCAGCCTGGTGCTCAAACACCTGTTTGCAGCTGACCGGACACGCCTGGCAGGTGTCGCGATCCTTGAAGAACATCTCGTAGTTTCTCTTACCGCTCAGCTTCTCGCGGCTTTCGAACATGGCCTTGCTGAAGTTTCGCGTGGGAAGGCCGCCCGTCTCGCCCAGCCCCATCAGGCTGTCCTGCGTCCCTCGGCCGATGCCCGCTGTGGCCCATCCCATCCGCTCTTTATAGTTCTGACCCAACCATTTCGCCACCTGGATGACCCGATCGCGATCCGCCATGGGCAAGCTCATCGTCCCCCGTACCGCCACCGCCTTCAAGTTCTTCGAGCCCATGAGAGCGCCCATGCCGTTCCGGCCCGCCGCACGGTTGACGTCGTGCATGACATTGGCGTACAGAACCAGACGCTCGCCGGCGGGACCAATCTGCGCCACGCGCACCCTCTCGTCCCCCAGCTCCTCCCGAATCGCGGCCTGCGCGGGCGCCGTCTTCTTGCCCCAAAGGTGACCTGCCGGGCGAATCTCGACCTCGCCGTCTTTGATCCAGAGGTAGACGGGCGCCTCGGCTCGTCCGTGGATCACCAGGCCATCGAAGCCGGCACGCTTGAACGCATGGCCCCAGAAGCCTCCCACCTCGGAGCTGCCCAACGCGCCGGTCAAGGGGGCCTTGCCCCCGATACCGTGCCGCCCCGAGCCGGGCAAGTTGCTGCCCTGCAGGAGGCCGGGGGCAAAGATGAGCAGGTTGTCCGGGCTGAGCGGATCAGTCCCCAGCGGAAGATCCCGCAGGAGCAGGTAGGAGACCAAGGCCCGACCGCCAACCAGCAGGCGGTAGATGTCCTCGCTGGGCTCTTCGGTGTGCACGTCGCCCTCCGTCAGGTCGACGTGCAGGATCTTGCCGTATGTGCCACCTATCACGTTCTCTCCTTCATGGGTATCTCCGCTTTCGCCGGAGCTGGGCTCCGCGGTCAAGGCCGGGAAGAACCACCTACCGGACTCCCAGAAGCAGCTCGACCACTAACTGATCCAACCTCTCGTAGGGTTGACCGCGCTCGCCAAGCGCCACCCGGTTGAAGGCGTGCTCCTTGAGGGCGCCGGCCTTGGCGCTCGTGTAGGAGCCGCCGTACTGGCCCAACGCCGTCTGGTCGCCTCGGATCTCCTCCAGAAGCCCCTGGATCTCAGCATCCTCGTTGAACTGCTGGGCCTTCTCCTTGAGCATCAGGTAGGTCCGCATACAGCCCCTGGCGAAAGCCTTGACATCCGCGGCATTGGACGTGCGGTAGGCATGGGCATCGAAATGACGCGGGCCGCCGTATCCCACATCCTCGAGGAACTTGACGAGGAAGAAGGTCTGCTTGAGGTTCTGGGATCCGAAGCGCAGGTCCTGGTCGTAGCGCGCGTAGTTCTGATCGTTGAGATCGATGTGGAAGAGCTTGCCCGCCTCCCATGCCTGCGCCACGGCGTGCGTGAAGTTGAGGCCGGCCATGTGCTCGTGGGCCATCTCTGGGTTGACGCCCACCATCTCCGAATGATCGAGCGTTTCTATGAAGCCTAGCATCGCGCCCGTGGTCGGCAGATAGATGTCGCCGCGGGGCTCATTCGGCTTTGCCTCCAGCGCGAACTTGTAGCCGTAACCCTGATCGAGGCTATACTCACAGAGGAAGTTGAGCGCCTCGCGGAACCATTTGAGCGCCTCGACCGGGTCCTTACCGGCATCGGTCTCCACACCTTCCCGTCCGCCCCAGAAGACGTAGTACGCCGCCCCGCATTCGGCGCCCAGATCCATGGCGCGCATCGTCTTCTGGAGCGCGTAGGCGCGCACCTCTGGGTCGTTGCTGGTGAAGGCGCCATCGCGGAACGCCGGGTCGGCGAAGAGGTTGGTCGTCGCCATCGGCACCACGATGCCTGTCTCGTCGATCGCGCGCTTGAACGCGCTCACGATCTTATCCCGCTGGGACGGGGACGCATCGATGGGCACCAGATCGTTGTCATGGAAGTTCACGCCCCACGCGCCGACCCCGGCTAACATGTGGACAATCTCCACCGGGGACATGGCCTCTCGCACCGGCTCTCCGAAAGGGTCACCCCCTGTGTTGCCCACGGTCCAGAGTCCAAAGCTGAACTTGTGCTCTGGTTTCGGTTGATAAAGATCCGTCATGATAACCTCCTGTTGCTAGCTATGCTTGCACGCGTCGGTGCAAGGATCAGACAAAGATCAGAGCCGCGAAACCTCTCGCATCGCGGCAAGGTTCTCCGGCGGCGTCAACGGCGTCACCTCACATCC
>CAZEQC010000243.1:0-2977 GCA_964514285.1 uncultured Anaerolineales bacterium
AGCTGCGCATCAACGTGGCGCTGCTGGACATCGTGGCGGCGCACGTGGCCGTGGGCCGCTACGATCTGCGGACGGAGATGGTCGACCTGGGCACCAACTGGAAGATCGTGGGCTTCGTGGGCGGGGTGAAGTTCAACGTGCTCCAGGCCGGCAAGATTGGGCGTGATTGGCTGCGCCGCCTGAACCTGCTGGCCGACTATGCTGTTTTCTGCGGCACCGGCCACAAGACCGCCCATGGGCTGGGGCAGACCCAGAGGAGATAGAGGAGGGGAGGCAGTTGAGGCTCGCGCGGCCGCTTCAACCTCGGCTGCAACATCGTCCGGTTTGACCCGCACCTCGCTCAGTACGGCCTGCGGCTGATTCCCATTCGGATGCCACGTTCCTCGCTCGGTGACGACCGTCCCCCGCCGGTAACAGCCGACGATGGCCCTCAACGCCCACGCGCTGACCCGCAGGTACGGCACGCCCATCGCATCCAGGATTGCGGGACACCCCTGCTCGCTGATCCCGCGCAAAGCCCGAGCCAACGCCGCGATGGACCCGCCGACCTCGCTCCTCTTCCCAAGGAGTTGAGGCAATTGAAGCAGCGGCTCAAAGCGTTGATCGTGCCCCAGGAGGATGACGTGCGCTTCTACCGCCTGTGCCAAAACTGCCTGCGCAAGACGGTGGTCTGGAGCACCAAGGAGCGGCGCCACTGGGACGAGGCCATCGTGGTGTAGCCCGGGGGCAAAGACCTTCCCGAAAGCTAAAGCGGGAGGTAGGCACGCACAGGCGTCGCTTCGAGACGAACGCTCGGTCGAGGGTCATCCCATCTGTAAGCTTTCGGGAAGGTGAATGCGATCCACCCGAAACACCCGCTGATCCCCCCGCAGGTGGCAGTGAGCGATCAGGTAGACCACCTCCCCGTGCCATTCCAGCCGCAGCGGATCGACGCGCCGACTCGTCTCGTGCGCTCGACCGGCGGTGTAGTAGTCGATCTCGACGGTCTCCCTGGCCTCAATGGCCGCCTCCAGCACCTCCAGCAGCGGCCCCGTCGGGTGCGGCAGATGATCCTCCTTCTCCAGCGGGTCGGCGCGGTGGAGGGCCTCGATGAGACGCTCGGCGCGGCAGTCTGCGGCGTCGCGCAGCGCGCTGGGCAGCGCCTCGCGCCAGCGCCGGATCAAGGCGTGAGCCGGACGGGGCGAATGGCCCAGGGCATCGGCCAGATGGGCGTAGACCTGCAGCGCCGCGACGATGGCCGCGCGCTCCGCTTCCCGCTCCCTGGGAGGGAGAGGATCAGGGTGAGGCTCGGGGAGATCGAGGCGCGGGATGATCCCCTGCCGCTCCAAGCGGCGCAGCAGCGCCTCCAGCCGGTCGGCCCGCACCTCGACGGTGCGGGCGTTGAGCGTGGCCCCCAGCGTCTGGCGAAGGCGGCGCTGACCGGTCAGCGCGCGCATGTGGTCCGCATCGCGCGTCTGGAGCACGACCGTCTGCCGAACCGTGACCGCGCCGAACGGTTCCGCCCAGCGGTAGAGCGCGCCCAGCGCCGCGACCGGCAAGGGCTTGCCGCTCGCCCGCTCCAGGACGTTGGCCAGGCCCTCGGCGGTGTGTCCCCGCTGCAAGGCACGCCGGCATCGGGAGGGTGTGAGACGATACAGGCCCGGCGCCTCGGGGTCCGGCGGCGCGATGGCCTCCAGCGCGAAGCGGTCGGGGAGCGGCAGCCCGACCGGCGCGTGGAGGTGAATGGCGTCCTCGTCACCCTCGTGTGCCAGGCGTGGCTCGACGTGCAGCGACGCCGGCGTGGGATCGGCGGGCCAGCCTCCGTCCTCCCGGCCCAGCAGCGCTGCCCCCAGTGGGGAGAGGGAGACGGGGGGACCGGGAGAGTTCGCCTCCTCGCTTCCTCGCTCTATCGCTTCATCGCCTTGTCGCTCCACGACGCCGGCGTAGAGCAGGGGGCCGGTGAGCAGCTCGATCAGCACCCTGCGGGCGTCGGCCTCGAACGCTGCCTGCTCCTTCGTTCCCAGCGCGGCCCAGGCGGCGTAGGTGGCCTGGGGGCGCAGGAGCGTGGGGTCGTATTGGGCCAAGGCGTCGAGCAGGTTGTCGGGATCGCCCAGCGGACCGGGCGGGCAGGCGGCCAGCGCGTCCAACAGGGTGTGGAAACGGTCCAGGGGGTCGCTATCCTCCTTGAGCGCTGGGAGGCGATAGCGGCGCCACAAGGCGCGGTTAGCATCGGAGCGTGCACACCACGCCTTCCACAGGGCGCGAATCTGCGGGGCAGCGGCTTCGGCCAGCCAGGCGTCGGCCAGCGGCGTGGGCTTGAGCAGGCCGCCGATCAGGCCGACCAGCCCGGCTCGCTCGGCCAGATAGTGTAAGAAGGGAATGCGGCTGGCCTGCAGCTCGCTGCGTGCGGCGCCGAGGTCGTCCGGCGGATCGAGGTGGCGGTTGAGCGCATTCAGGGCGCGCGGCGGCAGCCAGCGGCCGTGGGTCACGGTGTAATCCCGCCGGTTGAGGAAGGAGAGGAAAGCAAACAGGTCGGTTTGCAGGTTTGAGGGTTTGAACGTTGGCAGGTTGGCGGGTTTGACGGTTGGCGGGTGTGCGAGCGCTGGGGGGCGGTTGAGGGCGGCGGCGATGGGTGCTCGCAGGTCGTGAGGCAGCAGGACGACGGGCAGGGGCCGCTCGGCGGTGCCCAGGTCGAGCGGGTAGGCCAGGCCGTAGTGGACGAGGGTCGCGGCGGGGGAGCGTGGTTCTGGCCAGGGTCCGGGCGGCGCCTTGGGGTTCCAGGGGCGGTAGGGGTGGAGGTGGCCGAAGCGGGCGACGACGTCGGGCCGGGGAATGGCAAGGTCGTCGGTCTGGAGCAGGGCGCGGAGAGCGGAACGGGCATCGGGGCTGAGGTTGGTGAGAGTAGTGGGAAGGTGTTTGTGGATGGCGTTGGCCAACGTCGCTGCCACGTCGCGCTTGGGATAGCGGTGGTGAGCTGACACATTGTAGACATCGGCCA
>CAZEQC010000244.1:0-2961 GCA_964514285.1 uncultured Anaerolineales bacterium
CGTGTTATCGAGCCTTATCTTGGGCCAGACCGTCCTCGAGACGAGGGCTGGGAGCGGGCGGCCCAAGTCCCTTGGGCTTGGCCGAGGTCTGTTCTATGAAAGAGCAGTAGGGCGTGCTCGTGCTCCTGGGGAGTGCTCTCGGGGGCAGGCTGAGTGCGTGTCATTGGAGGTTGAGGCGGAGGGCGGGGTCGCCGAGGAGGACGTAGCCCCAGCGGACGTCGGCGGCGGGGCCCTCCTGGAGGGCGGCTAGCCAGGCGTCGCCGAGGCGGGGCTGGTCCCCCTCGCTGAGGGCGCGGTAGAAGGCCTGGGCGAAGGGGCGCTGCTGGGAGGACGTGGTCTCCCCGACGGGGCCGAGGAAGGCGACCGCCCCACCCTGCGGCGCCTGGAGCCAGGCCTCGGCCATGGACGGCTGGGTGGGGTGGGCATAGTGGGCCGCCAGACAGGTCCAGGCGACGACCAGGGCGGGGTCGCGCCACTGCTCGCCGTCCTCCAGGGTGAGGAGCCCCTCGTCGCAGAGGAGCGTGAGGCTGCCGTGGCCGGAGTAGTTGAGCCAGGCGGGGCCCGGCTGCTGCAGGGCGTCCAGCAGGTCGGAGCGGCTCTCCTCGTCCCCGGCGTCGAGCCGCCGCGGCGCGAGCCCCGGGGGCAGCTGGTCCGCGATCTCACCGGCCATGCGGTCGAACTCGGCCTCGTCGTCGCTCAAGAGGAGCGTGCGGGGCGGCTGGGCCTCCTCCTCCCACTGGATCGTCTTCTCCACCATGACAGCCACCTGCTCCGCTGACGCGGCCGGGAAGCGGCCCACCGCGACGACCGGCTTCCCTGCCCCGTCGGTGCCCAGGAGAGCGTCGGCCGGGGCCTCGCCGAGGCTGGCCGTGCGGGTGAAGGGCACGACTACACGAAGCGCAGCATCCTCCCCCTCGCTGCCGTTGGGCTCCGCCGTGCCATCGCCGACCAGGAGGAGATAGCGGAGGGACGGGAGGCGCCGCGTGAGGGCCTGCAGGGCCGCCGGGTCCGGCTGCCCCGCCCCCAGGGCGTCGTAGACCGCCTGGGGCTGCACCACGGCGGCCGTCAGCCCCTGGGCCTGTCGATGGTCGAGGAGGGGCTGGAGGGCGGCGTGGAAGGGCGGCGGGGCGACGGCGAGATAGTCGACCTCCTGGAGCGGATCGAGATCGAGGTGCTGGGCCGGCCGGAGCGACGCGGGAGCTCGCGCCTCCCCGGGAACGCCGACCCAGTAGCGGCGGCCGGGCACCGTTTGGATGCAGTCGCCGGCGGCGACGGGCCCCAGATCGCGCGCCGCGAAGGGATCGCTGACGTCGACCACGCGGGCGCCGGCGGGGGCCTGTTCGACCCGCAGGCCGGCTCCCTCGGCGCGCCAGACCCGTCCGTCGGCGGTCACCGCGCGCCGGTAACTGACGTCCCAGCCGTCCAGCCAGAGGAGGGCCACCTCGGCGCCGGGGAGCGGCGGCGTCTCGATGGTGAGATGATGCTCCTGTTCTGGGGCCCCGGCGCCGTCTCCGCGGGGCTGAGGGAGGGAGAAGGAGGCGGTGAGCTGCTGCATCCCCTGACCGTCCCAGGTCCACTCCCCCACCCTCTCGCCGTCCCAGCGGAGGAGGAGGCGGTGGTCGGGATCGGCGGCGGTGGCCGTATGGCTCCAGAGATCGAGGGTGACGGTGATCGGGCCGGCGACGGCGTCGGTGAGGGTGAGGGTCTCGGTGACGCTGCCGGGGGTGCGGAGGGGCTGCCAGAACCAGGGCGTCTGGGCCTCGCCCTGGGGGAGATAGCGGAGGTCCCGCTCCCAGCGGGCGGTGTAGACCCCCGGATTGCAGCCGGCGGCGTCGTCATCAAGGGCGGTGGCCTCCCCACCCGCGGCCTGAGCCCCCTCCATCAGCGGCCCCTCCACGTCGCGATCGAGGCGGACAGCGGTGCGCCGGCTGGTGCGCGGGGCGCGGTCGGGGGCGAAGAAGAAGAGGCCCCAGCCCTCCCCAGCCTGCTGCGGCAGATACGGCATCGGCTCATCATCCCAGGAGAGACGCAGGGCGGGCGGCGAAGAGGCCCGGGCATTGATCCCTATGTGCCGCAGCGCCTCGGGGCTCAGCCACCGGCCTCCCTCCCCCACCACCTCCGCGAACCACGTCTCGACGTCCGCCGTGTCGGGATCGACCCCAGGTGCGGATTCCCCTTGGTCCTCCGACGGACCGCTGCAGCTACACAACAGCATCAGCCCTAGGGCGAAGAAGATAAGCCGCCGAAGCCTCATCTCTCCTCCATCCGCGTCAAGTACCACCCGCCGACGAGCATCAACGTCAGACCGACGATAGCCAGAACCACGGCCAGCGCCATCCATCCTCGGGACAGGCCTCCCACCCCCTCGCCCCCCGCCGCCGTCGGCGAGGGGGACGCAACGGCCGTGACGACCGTGCTCCCGGGTGACGCCGAGGGTCTGCTCGTGCGCGAGGGCATGATCGACGGCGTCGTGGACGGCGTAACCGCTGGCGCGACGTCGGGCGTCGCGGTGGCGCTGGGACGCAAGGTCGCCGTCATGGACGATCTCGGCGTGACTGTGGAGGTGGGAGTCGCGTCGGAGAGCGCCGTGGGGGCATTGGAGGTCGTTGCCGGCGGCGGGGGTGGCGGCTCAGCGGATGCCTCCGTGGCCGTGGCGGTGGTGGCGTCTGCCGCAGTGACGGTCGGGCTGGCGGCTGTCGTGGCCGCGGCCGTGGCGGACGGTGACGGCGTTTCGACGGTCGCCGTGGGCGTCGGGCTTGGCGTGGCCGAGGGGCTAGGCGTCGGCGTCAGAAACGGCGGCGGCGAGGTGGGCGTGAGGGTCGGCGCGGGAGTATTGCTGGGGGTCGGCGTCAGCGTGGGCGTGGCCGTTCCCGACAGCGGCACGGTGGCGGAGATGGGCCCGTGGATATCGACGTGGCCGCCGGTTTCCACCGCCTCCAGCCGGTAGAAATAGGTCTTGCC
>CAZEQC010000245.1:0-2921 GCA_964514285.1 uncultured Anaerolineales bacterium
CTCGGGCGGATACCGGTCGGTGAACGCGCTAACCGGCAGCATGGAGAACTTGGGGCCCGGAATACGGAAGTGCATAGGGATGACCACCTTGGGCTTGATGACCTCTAGCACCTGCTCAAGATCCTCCAGCTCAATGGTGGGTGGACCGCCGACCAGGGCCAGCAGGACGTCGATACCCGAAAGGGCATCAAGCTGCCTCTCGGACAACGGATTCCCCACGTCCCCCATGTGAGCTATATCGATGCCCTCTACCGTGAAGCGATACATGGCGTTGTCGCGGGCCACGTCCTTATGGATCAAGCTCTCTTGAGACCAGATGGCTTCTATGTCCAGCCCTCGAACCTTGGCGCCGCAGTCGGTGATCTCAGTGGCCGTCACCAGATCGTAGCCCTGCGGCAGCGTGTCGACGAAGGCATGTGCTCGATCATCGCTGGAGCTGCGAATGACGACATCGGCTTGCTCTTTGATCGGGGGCAGGTTCAGGTCAGCAGGATCGTAGGGATCGGTGATGATGCGCAGGCCACCCCCCTCAATGAGAAAGGCAGCGTGGGCCAGCCACTTGATCTTCATTGGGAGCCTCCTGGAGATTCTGAATGAGAGCCTTTTTCTCTTGAAGAACTGTCTAGATCGGTGCTCTCCCACCCCGGCTCCCTGATCTCATATCGTCCTTCCACCACGTTGGATCCCTCCTCCTCATCCACCACGCGCCAGGCTTCGATCTTCGCGCCGAGGTCCTCCAGGTGCTCGCGCACCACGTCCGGCGGTGCCAGCTCGATGAATAACTTGACGCCCAGCAACACCACCGCCAGGTCGTCGAGCTGATTGAGACCCATCGGGGGGAAATCCGAGAGAATGTCTATCGGCGAGAGGACGTAGGCCAGCGCCGCCGGAGGCACCACCTTCGTCCACAGGGGCACCCGTCGATCGAGAAAGAGCCGCCAAGCCAGTCGCAGCTGCCGCACCGCGTCTTTGAGCCAGGCCAGAAGGGCTCCGTCGTCCTGCGGCACTTGCATCGGTCGTCGATCGTCGCTCATGTCCTCACTCCCTTTGCTGATCAACGCGTCTGGATCTCATTCACGCATTATAGCCCCCCTCTCCGATTCCGCAACTCCTTTGGAACCCATTTGTTCATTCGCCCCCCGCTGTTGTATAATAGACGTGCTATGCCCATTCTTCGTCAGAGTCTACTCGATACCTACCTGGTGCGCCTCCGGGCCATCGCCCGCCTCTGGGAGATCCCTTTGAGCGCAAGCCGGCAGCGGGAGGTAGCTCTGGAGCTGGCCGAGGCTATGGCCGACCCCGACGCCATCGAGCATGCCCACGCGCAGCTGACCGACGATCAACGCGACGCCCTGGACGCTCTGCTGGCCTCCGATGGACATATGCCGCGGCGCGTCTTCGCCCGGGAGTGGGGCGAGATTCGCGCCATGGGACCCGGCCGTATGGACCGAGAGCGCCCCTGGGAGGATCCTATCTCGCCTGCCGAGGGGTTATGGTACAGCGGCTTCGTCTTCCAGAGCTTCGAGAAGGGGCCCGACGGGACCTATGAGGCCCTCTCCATTCCTCCGGAGCTGCAGGAGCACCTGCCAGCGCCGAACACCACCCAGCCGACGATCGGGCTGGAGCCAGTCGCGGCTCCGGTCGTCACCTCTTCGAGCCAGGGGCAGCTGCTCGACGACGCCTGCACCCTGCTGGCCTACGTGCAGAACGAGCGTCCAAGCCTGCGTTCCGACCGCACCTGGCCGAAGCGTGACAGGGAACGCCTGTTATCGCGCCTACACGTCAAAGATCGGGAGCGCTTCACGTTCCTACGCCACCTGGCCGCCGCTATCGGATGGATGATCGAGGACGAAGGCGAGTCCATGCGGCTGGATCCCGAGACGGTCACCGCCTGGCTCCAGAGCGACAGGTTCCACCAGCGCTCCGCGATGGCCGAGGCGTGGCGGGACGACCCCACGTGGAACGACCTCTTCCACGTGCCCGCCCTCGAGCCGGAGGACACAGGCGCCTGGCACAACGACCCGCTCCTGGCGCGGCAGGCCATCCTCCGCCACCTGGAGGCCTGTGACCCGAGCAGTTGGTACGAGATCGACGCCTTTGTCGCCGCCATCAAGCGGATCAATCCCGACTTTCAGCGACCGGCCGGCGACTACACCACCTGGTATATCCGAGATCAGAAAACGGGGGCCTACCTGTCGGGCTTTGAGAGCTGGGACGCCGTCGAGGGCCGGCTGATCCGCTACCTGCTCACCAGGCCGATGGCGTGGCTGGGCCTCACCGAGCTTGGAGCGGCCGAACGTGATCACCCATCCACAGCCTTTCGCCTCAGCCGGGAGGGAGCGGCTTTCCTCGATTTGCAAGACCCACCAACGCCGCCCCCCACCCCGCCACCGGCGCGCCTCCTCTCCGGTTTTCGCGTTTCGATGCCAGCTGGCCGTCGCTACCAGCGCTTCCAGCTCGCTCGGGTCGCCGAGTGGCTGCAGACCGGGGATCGTTTCATCTATCGCCTGACACCGACGTCTCTGGAGCGTGCCCGAGAGCAGGGTATCTCCGTCGCGCGCGTGCTGACGTTCCTCCAGGAGATCACTGAAGCCCCGCTGCCCCGCCCGCTGAAGGAGGCACTGAACCGCTGGGATACACAAGGGACGGAGGCGCGTCTGGAGCGGGTGGTGATGCTGAGGCTCTCCACGGAGGCGCTGATGGATCGAGCTATCTCCTCCTCGCGTCTGGCTCGTCTGATTGAGGAGCGAGTCGGCCCCACGACAGCTCTGGTGCGCCGTCAGGATTGGCCCCGCGTCGTCGCCCGGCTGGAGGAGATGGGCCTGCTGCCGGCCGTGCCAGACCATCTCTAGCGCCGTTTCACACGTCTAACCTGGGCTTTTCAGTTGCTCTGAGCCCCGTCTCGGGGCGGCTTACGCGTG
>CAZEQC010000246.1:0-2914 GCA_964514285.1 uncultured Anaerolineales bacterium
TGCGCTCGGGCCGATCACCCCAGAAGAGTCCGGCCAGGTGAGAGCGAGCGTGGGGGCGATGGCGGTGCAGAACGAGATAAGCCAGCAGGGACTGGGACTTGAGCGTGGTAGGCTTGGGCAGCTTTTCGTCGCCGCAGCGAACGTCCAGCGGCCCCAGGAAAAGGAACTGAATAACGACCACCGTCCCACCTCTCGCCAAGAGAGCGATCCGACACCATCGACGAGTCTATTGTATCACGCGGCGCGGGAGGGGTCAAGGTTGCTTCTTGAGTTGTAGGATGCGGATGAAGATCCGGACCAACGCATAGACGTAGAGCAGCATGATGAAGCCAAAGACGAGGCTTAGCACGTGCATCGCCGTCGATGAACGCTGGCTCATGTTGTTGAGGGTGACGCTGTAGATGGGCAGGAAGATGACGAGGAAGAAGAAGAGCCGCTGATACTTGTGGATCTTGGACGCCTTGTCGGTGTAGATCTCCGGCGCTTCTCCCTCGGCGGCCTCCGTGCGGAAATACTGCCATCCGCCCATCTCCCCCACGTGATCCCATCCCGCATCGGCGAAGAGCTGCAGGTACTCCTCTTTATCCTTGCCCGCGGTCTTGAAATCGAGGCGATAGATGACGTTGCGCGCTGTGCCGCGCTCGAAGGTGTAGAAGCCGAAGACGCCAGGCTCGCGTAGGTGCCAGCCCTGCCGCGCCATCTCCGTCAGCCAGGCCTCCTCCTGCTCGTCATTCCAGGCCCAGAACCATCTGAATACCCGCTTCGTCTCGTTCATGCCCCCTCCGCTGATTCGTTGATCTTCTCCAAGATCCGCTCTCCGCTGTGTGCCATCATCTCCAATCGCTCGATCTGGCAGCGAAGCACAGCTTCGCCTTTCTCCGTAAGAGTGTACACTTTGCGCCGACCCTCCTTGCGCACCATCTCAATCAGCCCCTGTTTCTCCAGCGTCGAAAACGCGCCGTAGATCGTCCCTGGGCCGATGGTGATCGCGCCGTCGGTCTCCTCTTCCACCTGCTGCATCACGCCGTAGCCGTGCATCGGCTCCACCAGCATCAGCATGATGTAGTAAGTGGCCTCGCTGAGCGGAAGGTGCTTGAGTATGCCGTCTTTGTTTCCCATGGTGCTCACCCTATACTATCGAGAGTCGCTATATCGTGTAACACTATATTACCATGCGATATATCGGTTGTCAAGGGTTTTCTAGCGCATGAGGAGTGGTGTCTCGGCGTCCGCGCTCGCTCTCAAACGGATTGGCATCCGGCCGATGGATCGCGGATCCATCGGGAGCAGATCGGAGGGGCGTGGCGCTACGGCTTCGGCCTGGCGACTAGGCCGGGTCGATCGCCAGGTGGTCGACCGCGAGCCACTGGCGACCAGGGGCCCCAAGGAGGCCCCAACCAAACCGGCCCCAGGGTTTGACGACCAAGTACTGATTGTCCAGCCACATGACGAAGCCCAAGGGCCCACGGGGCGACGGGACGTCCTCCAGGACGACCTCGTCATCAACGGAGAAGGTGGAACGCTCCCTGCCCCAGGCGATGACATAGGTGTGCCACTCGGTCAGGGGCACGTCGAGACGCATCTCGCGGACGTTCAGCGCGCGCTGGATGGGGGGCCAGAGCGCGCGGTAGAGAGGGCGTAGATTCATCAGCAGCGCCGTCGGCAGGGCCAGAGGCGCCAGCAGGAGAGCGATAGGGCGGAGAGCGTCGATGGTGGCCGCTTTCCAGCCGTGGCCCGACGTGTCCAGATCGAGCCTCATATCAGAGGGCGGCGATGCGTAGAAGAACCAGATGGCGCGAGGCAGGGTCGGCACCCGTCTATCGGTCATCAGGAAGGGGTCGTTCCAGAAGCCGAAGCCGGCAGTGCCGCTCAGTCGTCCAGCCTCATGAGAGAAGCGCGCCCGCACCGTCAGCGTGAGCGGTGGGCGCCAGGGGAAGCGGCGGCGATTGAGGTCTTGATAGTCATCGATCTGCGCATTGGTGTAACGATGCGGGGTCGTGTCCGTGTTCACGAAGTGGAGTGTTGCATCGGTTCGCTCCAGTGAACCCTCTCCCCTGATATGTCGGCGCCAGTGAGTGGAAAGCTCCCCCGGAGAAAGCTGCGCGGGGGAGTTTTCCCCGTCGCAGTTCTCAGAAAGGCCCCACATCAGAGAGCCTCACGGGTTACCCGGACCAGGAGGGTGTTCTCGTCAGTGTGAAGGTGGTAGAAGGCGCCGCGAGGCACGACGGTGAAATCCCCCGGCGACAAGCGCAGTCTATCCCGGACTGTGCGGAGGGTGAGGGTGCCGTCCAAGACGTAGATCATACGGTCGTAGGCAACCGGGAGCTCGATGGGCCAACGCCCGCTACCGCGCGCGAGCTGCACCCTCGAGTCCTCGATCTGCGCAATGGTCTGGAAACGGAAAGAGGCAGCGAGCGCCCCCGCCAACTCACGGACGTTGAGGTGAGGCAAACCAGCATCATCGATGGCATAGAGCCGGCGCTTGCCATTCTTCCGGTGCGGCAGGAGACCGCAACGCAGAAGGATCACGACAGCCCGGTCGGAGGATCTTGAGCGGTGCCTGGTGCCCTTGGGCACTACGGTTAGCTCGTCTGGATCCAACGGAACGTCGCCACACTCACTCTCCAGCACCATCACGCCGTCGTAGACCCAGAACAACTCGTCATTGTCGACGTGTCTATGCCACTGGAGCGTGCCCTGGCAGATGTAGACACTGACCAGGAGGTCGTCCACGTAGGTGACGTTGGCCATCGAGAACGGTTCGCTGAGCCCGGCGGCTATCTCCGCTATGCTGAACGTCGTGAGTCTGGACATCGCCGTCATTATACGCGCAAGGGTGACAGACGCAAGTATCCACCGCCTGTGGTTGCTTGTCACCGCCGAGTGGGTCAAGTATAATCCACGCAGCGAGACG
>CAZEQC010000247.1:0-2892 GCA_964514285.1 uncultured Anaerolineales bacterium
GCCTGCTGCATGCGCCGCTCGGTGTCGGCGTCGACGCTGGACGTGGGCTCGTCCAAGATCAGGATGCGAGGGTCGGTGAGCAGCACCCGTGCCAGGGCAATGCGCTGCTGCTGCCCTCCGGAGAGCCGCACGCCTCGCTCGCCGACCGGTGTGCCGTAGCCGAGGGGAAGCGACTGGATGAAATCGTGCATCTGCACCACCCGGGCGGCCCACTCGATCTTTTGCTGGCTGGCGCCGGGGCTGCCGTAGGCGATGTTCTCGCCGATGGAGGCGTCGAAGAGAAAGACGGTCTGCAGGGCGATGCCGATGGCATCGCGCAGGCTCTTGACGGTGACCTGGGTGATGTCGTGGCCGTCGATGGTGATCCGCCCTGACCGTGCCTCGTAGAAACGCGGCAGGAGATGCACCAGCGTCGTCTTGCCTGCGCCGGAGGGACCCACCAGGGCGACCATCTCGCCCGGCGGTGCCTCTAGCGTCACGTCGCGGAGGACGTGGTCGTCGCCGTCATAGGCGAAACTCACATCCTCGAACCTCACCCGCCCCTCGATCGGCGGGAGAGGATAGGCATCCGGCGCGTCGCGGACGTCCGGCTCGGTGTCGAGCACCTCGAACACGCGCTCCGCCGCCGCCAGCGACTTCATCACCACGTTGAGCATCATCCCCGTCTGACGGATGGGTCGCAGCAGCATCTGGACGTAGGTGGTGAAGCCGATCAGCGTGCCCAGCGTGATGACGTCGGCGATCACGTTGCGTCCCCCGACCCAGAGGACCAGAGCAGTCCCCACGCCCATCACGACGCTGGCATACGGCATCCACAGCGAGGCGATGCGGCCCGTCTGAAGGTTGGCCTCTAGAACCCTGCCGCTCTGACGGTTCACCCGCCGCTGCTCGAACGATTCACGGCCGAAGAGCTTCACCACCTGAATGCCGGAAAGGCTCTCCTGCAGCGTACCCGTAAGGGCCGCCAGCTGCCGCTGCACGCGCCGCCACGCCGGCCGCACACGACGCGCGTAGGCCCACATCCCCAGGACGATCAGGGGCAGCAGACCCAGATAGGCCAGGGCCAGCCGCCAATTCCAAACCAGCAGCGCGACCAGGATGCCGATCAGGATCAGCAGGTTGGTCAACACAATGACGGCAGCCCGCCCGAAGAAGTTGCTCAACACGTCGATGTCGGCTGTGACCCGGGACATCAGGTCGCCCGTGCGGGCCCGATCGTAGAAGGAGAAGGAGAGACGGCTCAGCTGCTCGAAGACCTGGTTGCGCAGATCAAAGACGATACGCTGGCCGGTGAATGCTGTCAGATAGAGCCGCAGGAAATCAATGCCGCCCTGCACCAGGGAGAGGGCCAACAGGCCCCCCGCGGCCAGCCAGATCTGCGTTGTCCGCTCCTCCACCATGAAGCGATCGACGGCCAGGCGGATGATCCACGGTGGCGCCAGCTCCACCGCCGTCGTCGCCACGGCTGCCAAGACCACGCCGGTGAGGATCAGCGCATGGGGCTGCATGGCGCGCAGCAGTCGGCGCAGCGTGGGCCCGATCGGGCCACTGGGGCCCGGCTGGCGCGCTCCAGCTCTCTTCGGCTGCCCGCGTCCTTTGCCATCCACGCCAGCACCTGAGCCGCGGCCCGGGCCGGCTGGATCGGCATGTTGACTACCTGCTCTCTTCGGTCCTTCCATCACACTCTCCAGGTAAGACGGGACAACCGGAACCGGCTGTCACCACCACGCTCCAGATAGATCCTCGGTCATCACACGCCCTCTTCAGTCAGGACGGCACATCGCTTTCACGTCCCTGATGATCCGTCTCCATGTCACGGACGACGAAGTCCGCACCGAGTTGCTGGCGAATCAGGTCCTGGTAGTCGGCCACGCGCTTCGAGTCCAGGAAGTAGTGGACCCGGTAGCCGCGTCGCTCAGCCTGCACGAGACCCAGGTCCTTGAGCACGCGCAGGTGCTGGGACACGGCCGAGGGCGTCACCTCCAGCTCCTGGGCCAGACGGCCGACGCAGAGAGCGCGGCCCGGCTCCTGCTGGGTCAGAAGCGCCACCAGGGACAACCGGGTTTCGTCTCCCAGCGCCTTGAAGAAGCGGGTCAGCTGTTTCATCTCCTCGTTCATCGCCGATCTCCTAAGCATTTAAGCAGGTACTAAAGTAAATAATAGCAGACATTGTCCGTTGTGTCAAGATCGCAGACGAAGGGAAGATGTACGACCCCTCTTAGGGAGCACCGCTCGAGCCTAGTGAGTATTGGAGGATCAGGTGGAGGGCTCTGGCGCGGGGGGCGACCTCCGCGCCTGGTTAGATCAAAATACCTTCGCCCGGGTCTGATCGGTCTGATGGCGAGGACTATGCCCCCAGGTTGGTCAGTTCCGTTTGCGGATGATCGAAGCCCCACCGTCCGGTAGGGCTTGCCTTATTGCACTCGGTGCCCGCAAAGCACTGGCACCGTACTGTCTGCGAGTAGCCCGAATGGACATCAGACCAGGTGACGTGGTCTTCGGTCACGATGCCGATGAGCAGTGCACGGTAGAACCATCAGACCGTTTGAGCCAGAGCGGTTGTCTAGTTGATTGAGCAGATTCTATCTGATCGTTGGGTAGCAGGATGAGGGGAAGATCTGTCGTTACGTGGGTGCCGATGACTATCGGCTGGTCCTGATGGATGGCGTTCACCCGTGTCAGCGCCTGATGTCAGAGCATAGGGGGTGTCCGACGAGACAGGTTATGCTTCATCGGGCTTCAGCGTAGACTCAGCATCCTAGAACCCAGCATAGACGAAAGGAAGCTCAGTAGCCACGCCCAGGTTCAGAATCGCCAATGCCAGGCACAAATAAGCTGCCCAGCGGACGCTGGCATGGCCGACCGCAAAGGAAACCCGAGGCAGCCGTCCGT
>CAZEQC010000248.1:0-2824 GCA_964514285.1 uncultured Anaerolineales bacterium
AGGAGGGCCAGCAGGACGGCCACGGCCTTCTGCTCGTACCAGGCGATGTTGTAGGAGATGGGCAGCTCGTTGATGTCATCCAGGCCGAAGGCCTCTTTCAACTTCAGCGCAATCACCGCCAGCGAATAGGAATCGTTGCACTGCCCCGCGTCCAGGACGCGCGGGATACCCCCGATGTCGCCCAGGTCCAGCTTGTTGTAGCGGTACTTGGCGCATCCGGCTGTGAGGATCACCGTGTCCTCGGGCAGGTTCTGGGCCACCTCCGTGTAGTAGTTACGCGTCCGGTGCCGGCCATCGCAGCCGCCCATGACGACGAAGCGCTGGATGGCGCCGGACTTGACGGCCTCGACCACCTCATCGGCCAGGGCCAGCACCTGATTGTGGGCGAAGCCTCCGACGATCGTTCCGGACTCGATCTCCTCCGGCGGCGCGCTATCCCTGGCCAGCTCGACGACCGCGGAGAAGTCCTTGGTTCCGCCGTTCGGACGATCGGCGATGTGCCTGGCCCCGGGGTAGCTGACCACGCCGGTGGTGAACAGTCTGTCCAGATAGGTGTTTCGCTCCTTGACGGGTGTCAGACAGTTGGTGGTCATGACGATCGGCCCGTTGAAGGCCTCGAACTCCTCGTTCTGGCGCCACCACGATCCACCGTAGTTGCCCACGAAGTGGTCATAACCCTTGAAGGCTGGATAAGTGTTGGCGGGCAGCATCTCCCCGTGGGTGTAGACGTCGACGCCAGTGTCTTCGGTCTGCTCCAGCAGCTCCTCCATATCTCTCATGTCGTGGCCGGAGATCAGGATGCCCGGGTTCTCCCCGACGCCGATGTTGACCTCGGTGATCTCGGGATGGCCGTAGGTGGCTGTGTGGGCCTCGTCGAGCAAGGCCATCGTCTTCACAGCCACGTCGCCGGCCTTCATCACCAGAGCGATCATCTCATCCGTTTCAAGATCCTTCGTGGTGGAAGCTAGCGCCTCTATGAGGAAGCTGTCGATCTCGTCCTGTCGGTAACCCAGGACCGTGGCGTGATCGGCGTAGGCGGCGATGCCCTTGCACCCGATGGTGAGCAGCTCTCTGAGGGAGCGCACGTCCTCGTCCTCGGTAGCCGTGATGCGCACCTCGTCGGACAGGGCCTTGGCCATGATCGCCTCGTCGGTCTGCGGCGTCCAGGTGGCGCAGTCGGGAAGCGCCCCAAGCTCGGCCGGGCCAACTTTTTCCCTGACCGCGGCGCGCACCTCGAGGCCCTCCTTGATCCAGTTGATGATCGCCTCATCGTCCCAGGCCGTGTTCGTGACGGTGACGAAGAGGGCCTGGCGGATGAAACGGGCAGCGTCTTTGTCGACCGTTCCTTGGTCCTTCAGCTTCTCCCCGTAGACCGCGATGCCCTTGGACACGTAGATCAGCAGGTCCTGGAGATCGGCGGTTTCCTCTGGCTTTCCGCATACGCCTCTCACGGTGCAGGCTTCGTTCTTGGCCGTTTCCTGACATTGAAAGCAGTACACTGAATCCTCCTTAGGTCTTGTGTTCAGTCCATAGATAGCTTGCGAATGCCGTCATCATCTCCGATTATACAAGGGGCAAGGGGCGATGTATGTGAGAAAAGTTGCACATCGGCCCGGACGCCAAAGCATCATTCCCCAGCTGCCGGCAATGGCGCTGCGAGGATGGTGGCAGCAGCGGACGCCGCGACGTGGCGCAGGGGCTGGGTGATGGACCGGATGGACGTTTAGGCTTTGGCTCGCCAGTCTAGCGCACCCTCCTGTGGGCAGGCCTCGATACAGGCGCCGCAGGCGAAGCAGTCGGCGTGGAGCTTGGCGTCGTCGTAGAAGTTGCCCATGGCTCCCGAGGGGCAGGCCTTGACGCAGAGCTGACATGCCTTGCAGATGTCCCGATCGATGCGCGGGCGCAGCAGGCTCACCTGCTCCACCAGCCAGCCTACCAGGCCAAAGGGGCAGAGGAAGCGGCACCAGGGTCGGTAGACGAACAGGGCGGCGACGAGCAGGGCCGCGGAGAACAGACCGATCGCCCAGGTGATGTCGAAGGAGAAGAGCAGGAACGGATCGATGACCCCAATCCAGTCCATTCCTGCGACGACGAGCCCTCCTAGCAATCCCAGGAAGGCCAGGATGCGCACGCTGTTGGAAAGCCAGAGGGGTGGGTTCCACGTCGGGAGGTTCACCCGATGGAGCAGATCCTGCAGCAGCCCCAGCTGGCAGGCCCAGCCGCAGATCGACTTGTTGGAGACCCCCACCGCCGCCAGCAGGACGACCAGCACGGCAGCGATGGGCGGCAGGAGCCGGCCCTGCACCAGCAGCCCGGTGAAGAGGGTGCGTAGCGAGGCGACCGGGTTCGGATTCCGGCCTGCCGGGATCAGAGCCCCGAAGGCGAAACCGAAGATCAGCACGCCGCCTACGAGAAACGCGACGCGCACCCTCGAGGTTACCTTTCGGCGGCGGAGGAGCAGGGTGGCAGCGATAACTGTCGCTATCCAGAGGGCGAGCTTGACCAGGATCAGTGGGTTGAGCGTCATATCCTTGGGCATCATGTCCTCCGCGGCTAGAGCACCTTGGTGGCGCGGGTGGGGCGCGGGGTCTTGACCACCAGGAAGCGGAAGTCACCGTCGCTCTCATTGAACAGACGGTGCGGAATACCTTCGGGGCTGTCGATGAGCATGTCAGCCGATACGGCCTCCTGCTCGTCCCCTATCTCGACGAAGCCCTCCCCCTCAAGGATGTAGAAGAAGACGTCCACGGTTGTGACGTGGCGGAGCAACGCCTCACCAGGCTTGAGGGTGACCATGGATAACTGGACGTGTTCGTTGCTTTGC
>CAZEQC010000249.1:0-2823 GCA_964514285.1 uncultured Anaerolineales bacterium
TGGGGGGAACGCTTGCCCCACCGCCGGCCTGCCGGGCCGGAAGGGGAAAGCCCTTCGGTGGGATGGGGTCAACGACGTGGTACAGGCGCCTCGCGAGGTCTCGCTCGAGTATGTGACCCACCGCAACCCGTCCTACGCCGTCGCAGCCTGGGTGAAGACCTCGAGCAACTCAGAGCAGGTCATCGTCCAGCAGAGGGCCAGCGAGGATCAGGAGGGTCAGTACCAGATGCTGGTGCGGGCGGACGGGCGAGTGCGGTGGTGGACCTATGGTCGGGGCTACGGCGGTGCGACCCACGGTTTCGACGTGAGCTCTGCCAGCGCGGTGAACGACGGCACGTGGCATCACATCACAGGGGTCTGCGATGGCGACGGCCACGCTCATCTATACATCGACGGTGTACTGGACGGATCGGACGAGACAGCCCCACCCGTGAGCTTGATCGGTTCGACGATCTACGTCGGCGCCGACAAGGTGCTGGACAGAGGCTGGTTCCGGGGCCGCATCGATGACCTGATGGTCTTCAATCAACCGCTCTCACGGGCCGACATCGACAAGCTGTGCGGCAGGCATCGGCTGTACGTGGACGGCACATTGGTCGACAGCGGCCTGGGCGGCTACAGCCTGCTCAAACTGAACGGCGTCCGGCTGGGCTACGCCGCCGCGGCCCACAACCCAGCTTTCGAGGGCACGCTGGACGACGTGCGCATCTACCAGCGGCCCATCCGGGCCAGCCAGGTCGCGGCTCTCTTTGACAAGGCGCCGCGCTTAGGCATGCATCTGGACGAACCCGCGGGCAGCACCGCGTTCGCTGACGACTCCGGCAACGGCAACCACGGGACGTGCCAGATACAGGCGAGCACCTGCCCCACCACCGGCGTCAAGGGGCAGCTGGGCCTGGCGGTCGCCTTCGACGGCCAGGATGACGCCATCTCCGTGCCCGACGACGCGGCGCTGGACCTGGAGACCTTCAGCGTGGGCACCTGGGTGCTGCCCATGGCCATCCGTGACGGCACGCAAACGCTGATCGCCAAGGAGGATGGCACGGGCACGGCCCGCAACTACGCCCTCTACCTCCGCCCCGGCGGAACGGGTTTGCGCTTCGGCTTCGACGATGGAAGCTGCGGCGGCACAGGTATCTTCACCGACAGCGTCGGGTCGCTCATCCTCCAGCAATGGAACCACGTGATGATGACCTACGACGGCGCGGCGCTGAGGCTGTACATCAACGGTCGACCTGACACCGGCGTGGAGACCGATGCCGCGGTGTGCCAGAA
This sequence comes from uncultured Anaerolineales bacterium, assembly GCA_964514285.1. Lineage (GTDB taxonomy): Bacteria > Chloroflexota > Anaerolineae > B4-G1 > B4-G1 > SKLM01. The sequence goes on from CAZEQC010000249.1 coordinate 1,276, forward strand.
CAACCGCCCGTTGCGACTGGGGAGTCAGACGTCGGCCCACGTGCCCTTCGCCGGTCGGATGGACGAGGTCACCCTCTACGGGCAAGCGTTAACCGAGTACGAGGTGCGGGATATCTTCCTGTACCAGGGACGTTACGTCGAGGAACGTCAGACCCACCGCGTCACCGTGGATCAGGATACCCCGGTCTCCGTCCTGCGCTCCTACACGCCGACGCTGCCGTATCTGGCGGACCGGGACGTGGTCATGCACGTCGAGGCGCACGATCCGACCTCCGACGTGGCGCGGGTCGAGCTGGGGGTGCAGAAGGGGGGTGGCGACCTCCAGTGGACCGCCGTCTTCAGCGACGCCCCACCCTGCATGGATGCCCAGGGCGACAGCGCCTGGTGTCCCACCTTCGATCCGACAACCCTCGGCGGGGAGGGGCGGTACACGCTCTGGACCCGCGCCACCGATCAGGTGGGGACCCGGGAGCCAGCGTCACCTGGTGGCCCGGGGACCGCTGGGCGGTCGAGCTGGTCGGTGAAGGCGCACCGCCGCCCGTGGGCGGCCACACGCTGGTGGCCGCTCGTGCGCAGGTCTCCCACTCATCGGCTGCGATCCTAATCGCCGCTATCGTGGTGGGGATGGCCGCTGTCGCCGCCGCCATATGGTTCGGGCGTCGTCGAAGCGACCCACGCCTCGGTTCGTAGGCGCCGCGTTGAGCGGGCTTGGCGGGCCTTGATGGTACAATGAGTGGCTTTGTCTTCAGCCCTATCGCCTTGCCAGACCGTGCGAGACGCCGGTCAAGGCTGGGTAGAGGCGTCGATAGAGCGGATACAACTCGTCATACGTCACGATCGCCTCTGCTCGAGGGGAGGTCACGTCAGTCCTCCTGACGGTTGATTGACAGGCCGCGCTGACGTCCCGCCAAACACCCGCCCCTACCCCCGCCAACAGGGCCGCGCCGTAGGCTGCACCTTCCGTGGTGTTGACCGTGACCAGATCGGCGTCTAGAACGTCGGCGATAATCTGCCGCCACAAGGCGCTCCTGGCGCCCCCGCCGGAGATGCGCACTTCCTCGATCTCCGCTGCCCCCACCTCTCGTATGAGCTCGAAGTTGTCGCGGAGCCCGAAGGCCACACCCTCCAACACAGCCCGCGTGAGGTGGGCCTGGGTATGCCGCACCGTCAGACCGACGAAGGCCCCTCGCGCCAGCGGATCAGGGTGGGGTGTCCGCTCGCCCGTGAGGTAGGGGAGGAAAAGCAGCCCCTCGCTGCCGATCTCCACGCTGGATGCGGGCGCCAATAGCGCATCGTAGTCTGCCTGTGGCGCCACGGTATCCCGGTACCAGCGCAGACTCCCGGCTGCCGAGAGCATCACGCCCATAAGGTGCCACCGCTGCGGCACGGCATGGCAGAAGGCGTGCAGTCGGCCCTCTGGATCGACGAAGGGCTCGCCCGTGCTGGCGAAGACGACGCCAGAGGTGCCCAGCGTCAGCGCCACAATGCCCGGGCGAATCGCTCCCACACCGACCGCCTGTGCTGCTTGATCGCCCCCTCCGCCCACGA
>CAZEQC010000250.1:0-2622 GCA_964514285.1 uncultured Anaerolineales bacterium
GCGGGTCAGAACCGCAGCGTCGCCGAAGGGGATGCACCCCTCCCCCCCAGCGGGGGGGATCAGAGGGGGGGAGAGGCGGGTCAGAACCGCAGCGTCGCCGAAGGGGATATACCGCTCACCGGAATCTGGAGAGGGAAGATGGACCACGCCGCTGAAGAACAGATTCCAGCGACGGGGCCCTCCTTCGCCAAGCGCGGTCAGCCGAGAGGGAATCCCGGGACGGTCGACAGCGACGGTAGCGTACTGGCCTCGCTTCAGCGCCGGGACGTGGACGCTGGTCAGCACCGCGTCATCGTCGCCTGCCAGATGGAGATAGGTCGGCAGGCCCGGTCCTATCCAGTGGAGGTAGGCCCGTACCTGACCGCTCGGGCCGATGTCGTAGTCGACGCCGATCAGTGTGGGGCCGCCCGCCAGGTGCACGAAGCGCCGGTGCTTAGTCACAGGGCGTGTCGTGGACGGTTGGAGACGCACAGTCTCCAGCGCTATGACGTCGGCGCCATCAGAGGTCGTCAATCGGCCCCCAGAAGAGGCCCCGACGCGGTAAGCCCCGACCACCAGCGTGTAGTCTCCTGGGGGAGCGTGGAGCCGTGGATAGACGACGAAACGGTCCACGACGATCTCCCCCGCTGAGAGGGTATCCGGGGCGTGACGCGGGTCTTCCGCCGAGCTCCACAGGTCCCCACCGGGGCCGATGAGCTGAGCGAAGAACGCGACCTCGGTCGTGGGCACATCAGTAGGCGACCAAGCGAGGATCAGCGTCAGCGGTCGAGCTGGACGAACGTCTTCGGAAACCAGCCCATAGCCGAGCAGCTCGATCTGTGCATCCAAGACGGCATCAAGAGCGACCAGGTCGGAAGGCATCTCAGTCCTTGGCTCCGAGCGCACCAGGAAGGCCTCCCCCAGGGGCTCGAAGGAATAGGGGAGAGCGCTGTACTCGTGCTCAAAAGCTCGCACCACAATGACGGGGCGCTCATCGATGTGCTCCTCGATCCTGCGCACCCAAGTCTGCGCCAATGGCTCCCCGCGCGGCGCCACGTACTCGACGGTGACATCGGGACGCACCCCCTCGATCTGCCGCACGTATCGCAGAGGCGTGAACCAGTGCCAGTTCGAGAGGATCACGGCGCCCTCAGGAGCATCGTGTAGCACCGTCTGGACGTAGCTGCGCGTATCCTGACGCCGTGAGAGAGCGACATAACTGGGAAGATGGGCCACAAAATTGGCGACAGAGGCAACCAGTAGAGCCACAGCCACGACATGACCCATGACGGAGACCACCGGTGCCTTGCACGTTCCGTCTCCAGCCGTCGTGGAGCGCCGTCGTCCCGACGGCACCATGACGGAGACCCCCAGCGCTCCCTCCCCCCCAGCGGGGGGGACCAGAGGGGGGGACGTTCCGTCCGTGCGAGGCACCTGACCCCCCAGCTCCGCGATGGTCCCGACGGCGACGCCCGTCAGCAGAGCCAACGAAACGTAGGCCGGCATCTCATATTCCACCGTCTGCGGCGCGTCGTAGGTCAACGTGACGATCGTATGGACGAGGAAGCTTCCCACCAGCAAGAGCGCCAGCTTCCGGTCCCGCCACAGGAGCAACACCGCGCCGAGGAGCATACCTACCAGAAGCACCTGATTGAACTGAAACCGTAAGAGCGTGGGCAGCAGCACCGACCGGTCGAGCAGACCCAGGGCGAACATATCGCCCCGAAAACCGCGGGCCAGGACGTGATCCAGAAAACCGGAAAACGTGGCCAGCTCCGGCGCGCCGCGCAGCGGCAAGTAGATCAGCACCAGCAGGCCAGGAAGCAGAGCACCCAGTGGCTTGAGCCAGCGGCGAGGCTGGCGCAGAAGAGCAGGGTCGACCAGCACCAGGCAAAGAAGAAAGACAGCACCCGGAAAGATCAGCGATGGGTGATGCGTGAGACCCAGGCCAAAACCGAGCGAGAACAGAACCAGGTGCCGATCCCCTCCAGTTGGAGCGCCGTCGTCCCGACGGCAAGATGCTTCCGCATCCGACGCGTGCCTCACCAGCGCGTAGATGCAGAGAGCCGTGAAAAAGGCCGTCAACGGGCGTATACTCGCCTTGGTCGCTGTGGCCCAGAAGGTCGTCGCGGAGCCGAGGGTCAAGGCGGCGACCAGCCCGCCGACGGTGGAGTCCGTAAGCTCTCGGGCCGTGGAGAAGACCAGGGCCACGGTGGCTGCAGCCGTGACGGCAGAGAAGAGATTCACGCGCCAGGCCGCGGTTGGCCCAAGCGGCAGATGTGAAAAGAGCCACCCCACCATAGTGTAGAGCGGATAACCGGGCGGGTGCGCCACCCCTGCGGTCGCAGCCACCGACTGGAACTCCCCCGAGTCAGCGGGAAGAACGTCGGGAAGCAAAGTGACGGCATAGAGAGCCAGAAAGGCCAGGAACACAACCCACCACCACCGCCGTGAACAGGTGATCCCGGACAGCCATGATCGCAGCTTGCGAGGCCAATGGCGCTTGATGGGCTCGAGCCTAGATGGAGCGCCGTCGTCCCGACGGCAGTAGAGGACTGAGGATCCCTTCATGGCCAATCGCGCCTTAGGCCTAGATGGAGCGCCGTCGTCCCGACGGCAGGAGCGCCGTCGTCCCGACGGCAG
>CAZEQC010000251.1:0-2550 GCA_964514285.1 uncultured Anaerolineales bacterium
CTACGACCTGGCCCGGGCGGCCAGCGCCACGTTCAGCCTGCGGGCCGCCATCCCGTCGACGGTGGCCACCTTCGTCAGCTATACCCTCATCCCCTGGCTGACGCCGAGCCTCCAGTCGCGGCTGCTCCTCTTCCTCTTCGCCGGCTTCGCCGTGGTGGGCATGGCCGGGTGGCGGCTGGCCTACGCGAAGCTCTTCGTCCAGCCCTGGTTCAAGCAGCGGGCCCTCGTGGTGGGGGCGGGGTGGGCGGGGCGGACGCTGGTGGCCGCGCTCCAGCATGCCCCGGAGGGCGTGCCGAACCCCTTCCGCGGCACCGGCTACCGGATCGTGGGCTTCGTCGACGACGATCCGGCCTACCGGGGGCGGTCGTTCGAGGACGTGCCCGTGCTGGGGGACAGCGGGGCGCTGGTGCACCTGGCGGAGGAGCTGGCGGTGGACGAGGTGATCCTCGCCATCACCCACCGCCACGCCATCTGCGAGGAGCTCTTCGACGCCCTGCTCCGCTGCCGGGAGCTGGGGTTCCGCATGGTGACCATGTCGAAGCTCTACGAGCGGCTGCTGGGCCGGGTGCCGGTCGAGCACATCGGCCGCGACCTGCCCATGGTGATGCCCATGGAGGAGTCGTCGGGGGAGCGGCTCTACGGGCTGTTCAAGCGGTGGATAGACGTGCTCGGGGCGGCGCTGGGGCTGGTGGTGGTGTGGGTGATGGCGCCCTTTATGCTGCTGGGGAACGCGCTGACGAGCCCGGGGCCGCTCTTCTATCGGCAGGAGCGGGTGGGGCGCGGCGGGAGGACCTTCCAGATGCTGAAGTTCCGGACCATGGTGCCGGAGGCGGAGGCGGAGGGGCGGGCGGTCTGGGCCTGCCAGGGGGACGGGCGGGTGACGGCGATGGGGCGGCTGCTGCGGGGGATGCGGCTGGACGAGCTGCCGCAGTGTTGGAACGTGTTGAAGGGGGATATGAGCATCATCGGCCCGCGGCCGGAGCGGCCCGAGTTCGTGGAGGAGCTGGCCCACGAGCTGCCCTTCTACCGAGCGCGCCACGCCGTGCGCCCCGGGATCACCGGCTGGGCCCAGATTCAGTTCGAGTATGGCAACTCGGTGGACGACGCCAAGGTGAAGCTGGAGTACGATCTCTACTACGTGAAGCACATGAACCCGTTGTTGGATCTGCGGATCGCCCTGAAGACAATCCCGGTCATGATCGAGAGGCGGGGCGTGTGAAGGCTCGTGCATGGGGCGCATCCTTCGACAGGCTCAGGATGCTTAGGTTTCGAGGCTCAGGGTGCTTAACCCCAGAGGGGGACGTCCCCGTGTATCCCCCTCTCCCCCTCTCCCCCTCTCCCCGTCTCTATCGTAAGGCTGGAGGTTTTTGGCGGTTCGTGCTATAATCCCCTTACTAAAGGGGTGATCTATGGAATTGGAACAATACTTCTCCGTCCTTAAACGCTGGTGGTGGCTCATGGTGGCCTGCGTCATCGTGGCCACCGGCTCCAGCTACTACGGGACGACCCAGATGCCGCGCATCTACCAAGCGACCACCACCGTGATGGTCGGCCAGAGCCTCCAGCAGGCTGATCCCAACACGTCGGACCTCTACATCAGCCGCCAGCTGGCGCAGACCTACGCGGAGATGGTGAAGCGGCGCCCCATCCTGGAGAGCGCGGCCCAGGCGCTGGGGCTGGCGTACGTACCGTCGCCGGGGAACGTCTCGACGCGGCAGGTGGCGGGGACGCAGCTTCTGGAGATCAGCGTGCGGGACACCAACCCGGAGCGGGCGCGGGTGCTGGCGGACGAGATCGCCAACCAGCTGATCCTGAAGAGCCCCTCGGCCTCAGAGGACGAGGAGCGCCGGTCGTTCGTCAACGAGCAGCTGGCGGACCTGCAGGCCAAGATTGAATCGACCGAGGGCGAGATCGAGGACGAGCGGGAGAAGCTGGAGGCGGCCAACAGCGCCCGCTCGATCCAGCAGTACCAGGCGAACATCAACGCCCTGGAGCAGAAGCTCTCCAGCTACCAGTCGACCTACGCCTCCATGGTGACCAGCGTGCGCGGGGGGACGAACTACATCTCCATCGTGGAGCCGGCGACGACGCCGAGGACGCCGGTGAGCCCCAACGTGGAGGAGACCGTGCTGCTGGCGGCGGCCATCGGGCTGACGCTGGCGGTGGGGGGCGCGTTCCTGATCGAGTACCTGGACGACACCGTCAAGTCGCCGGACGACGTGGAGCGGACGGTCAACCTGCCGACCCTGGGGGCGATCGCGCGGATCAAGGGCGAGAGCTATTCGGAGAAGCTGATCGCGGCGCGGGAGCCGCGCTCGCCGATCGTGGAGGCGTACCGGGCGCTGCGGACGAACATCCAGTTCTCCAGCATCGACCAGCCGACGCGGACGCTGATGGTGACCAGCCCGAATCCCACGGAGGGGAAGAGCGTGACGCTCTGCAACCTGGGGGTGGTGATGGCCCAGTCCGGCCTGCGGGTGATCGCCGTGGACAGCGACCTGCGCCGGCCGGTGCTCCACAAGGCGTTCGGGGTCTCCAACAGCCGGGGGT
>CAZEQC010000252.1:0-2544 GCA_964514285.1 uncultured Anaerolineales bacterium
CAACCCGCCCCAGGACCTGGCCGGTCCCAGGCGGCCCTATGCCAACTCGGTCTACGCTCCGCGCTGCCAAAGCCTCGTCATCGTCGAGGGGCAGGCGTGCGCCATCACCCTGGGCGACTGGTCGATCCCCGCCCTGGCCCTGGCAGGATCCGGGCTCAGCGGCGCCCTCGAGACGCGCCTCAAGCGCCAGATCGAGCAGGGAACGATGATCTATCTGGTCCCCGACGGCGACGGCAAGACGGCTGTCGACAGCCTGGTCAGCTTGGCTGGGCCAGAGCTGCGCATCGTCGATTTGCCCGACGGCGTGGATGACACCAACGACCTCGCGCAGGACGGCGCGACCGCTGAGGACTTCCAATCGCTGATGGAGGCGGCCCCCACGTGGCTCGACCTGGAGATCGAGCGCGTGGCCAGCCTCGACGGTCCCCACGCCACACCGGCGCAGCGACGCCTCTTCGGCGTCCTGGCCGACCTGGACACCTTCACCCTCGAGAGCCGCTACCGAGAGCGGGTGAAACAGGCCTTGGGGCTCAGCCAATCTCAGTTCAACCGGCTGTTGAAGACCGCCCTGGGGGAGATGATCGAGGAGCGCCGCAACAACGCCGACGACGACGGCCGCTACACGAGCCGCGACGGACGGCTCTGCGTGGTGCGCTACGATGGCCAGGGCGAGCGGCGCGCCGAGCCCCTCTGCAACTTCGTCGCCGAGGTGACGGAGGACGTGGTGCTCGACGACGGGTCCGGCAGCCCCGATCGCACCTTCCGCATCCGCGGGCGCTTGCACGATGGCACCCCGCTGCCCACCATCCAGGTGAAGGCCGACACGTTCTCCAGTATGGGCTGGATCCAGGACGCCTGGGGCATCCGGGCCGTGACCCGGGCCGGCTACCGCACCCGCGATCGGCTCCGGGAGGCGATCCAGCTGCACAGCAGGACCGCCGAGCATCGCCACGTCTTCACCCACACCGGCTGGCGCGAGACGGGTGGCGATCGCGTCTTCCTGCACGCTGACGGCGCCGTCGGCGGGGATGACGTCGAGGTGGCGCTGGATCAGAGCCTCTCGCACTATGCGCTTCCCCCCACCCCAGAGGGCGTCAACGAAGCACTCCACGCCAGCCTACGCTTCCTGGAGGTGGCGCCGCCGATGATCACCGTCCCCCTATGGGCCATGGTCTACCTGGCGCCGGTGACGGAGATCCTGGAACCGGCCTTCATGGGGTGGCTCTACGGGGTGACGGGCACGCACAAGAGCACACTGGCCGCCCTGGCCCTGAGCCACTACGGTACCTTCACCTACAAGAACCTGCCGGTCGACTGGATCGACACGGCCTACTCCCTGGAGATGACGTGCTTCCGGGCCAAGGACGTGCTCCTGGTCATCGACGACTTCGCCCCCCAGAGCGACCCCTACAAGGCGCGGAAGATGGAGGGCAACGCGGGCTACATCATCCGCGCCGTGGGCAACCGCAGCGGGCGTGGGAGGCTGCGGCCGAACCTGTCGCAGCAGCCGGTCTACCCGCCCCGGGGCATCGTGCTCTCCACCGGCGAGCAGCTCCCCGATGGGCAGTCCGACAACGCCCGCCTGTTCACGGTTGAGCTCCACGACGGCGACGTCGACCTGGACCAGCTCTCTCAGGCTCAGGCGGACGCGCAGGCCTATCCCCACGCCCTGAGCGGCTACGTGCAGTGGCTGGCGGGACAGTGGGATCACCTGGCCAACGTGCTGCCCACGACCCAGCGGGAGCAGCGCAAGCAGCTGCTGGCCGAGATGGGCGGCAGCCACCGGCGCGTGCCGGACACGTTGGCCACGTTGTACGTGGGACTCGATTTGGGCCTGGCCTACGCGTTGGAGATGGGCGCGTTGACCGTGGCGGAGGCCCAAACGTGGCGCGCCCGCGGCTGGGAGGCTCTCAAGCACGGCGCCAGCGACCAGGCGCGCCGGGTGGAGCGGCAGCGTCCCAGCGAGCTCTTCCTGAACACCATCGGGGATCTGCTGGCCCTCGGGCGGGTGCATCTGGAGGCGGCTGATGGCGACGGCCGGATCGGCGGCGGGAGCGTCCCCGACGAGAGCATCGGGTGGTACGACGAGACGCACGTCCATCTGCTCACCCCGGCCTACAACCACGTGGCCCGCTTCCTCCACGACGAAGGGGCGCGCTTCCCGGTCAAGCAGCGGACCCTGCGGAAGCAGCTGCTCGAGGAGGGGTATCTCGAACGGGTGTCGGACGACCGCTACACCGTGCGCTTCTGGGACGGTGAGCGCCACCAGCGGGTGCTCCGTCTGCGGCGCCGGGCCGTGGCGAGGCACGTGGATCTGCTCGCCGACGACGGCGAGGATCAGGCCTCCGATGAGATCGCGTTCTAGGGGGGCCGGCATGTACGATTTCACACCACCCCCGACAGACGACGGACGGCGACTGACTGCTGACGCCAAGGTGAGGGAGCTAATCACGCTCTCCCTACCGGGCGACACGGCTCTGGGTGTCCCTGCAGACCGGGATCGATGGCAGCGCCGGGAGGACCGCATCATCGCCGCGTACACGC
>CAZEQC010000253.1:0-2532 GCA_964514285.1 uncultured Anaerolineales bacterium
CCGGCTCATAGCACAACCCCCCTGCGGGGGCTGAGGCAGCCCGCGTAGCGGGGTTGGGCTATCAGCCCAGCGGTTTAGCGCTGGGCGATCCCGCCAGGCCCTCCCGTCAGCCAACTTCGGAGCCGAGGCATCTCGCCCACTCGCCCTATCGCTCCAAATCCACGATGAACCCTGTCAATCCTGTTAATCCTGTCAAAAGCCGGGGGCTGGAACCCCCCGGCTCATAGCACAACCCCCCTGCGGGGGCTGAGGCAGCCCGCGTAGCGGGGTTTCGCTCTTAGCCCAGCGGTTCAGCGCTGGGCGATCCCGCCACCAAACCTCAGCTGGATCACCGTTCGCCCCGCAAGCCGATCTGATGTAAAATTGGAGGGCAATGCTGTTTGGACAGGGTTCTTGCGATAGCTAGCTTCTACGGGGGGAGAGAAACTGTGGACGTTCAATACATAACAGCCACCGATCTGGAACGCGCCTGGCTCAACTTCGAGCTCGATCTGCCGCTGGAGATGGATCCCGATGGCCAGCCCAACCCCTTCTACGTCGATCGACCCGGCAATCCGGTGGGGGAGCTGGAGCAGGCCCTGCTGGCCCCCTTCTACCAACTGCCCAAGTACTTCTTCTCCGGGCACCGAGGCTGCGGCAAGTCCACGGAGCTGCGTCGCCTGGCTATCCATCCGGGCATCCGCGCCAAGTTCTGGCCCGTCCACTTCACCATCCAGGACGAGGCCGACGTCAACAACCTGGACTATCGGGACGTGCTGCTGGCCATCGGCGGGCAGGTGTATCGTCAATACCGGGCCGGCGGTGGTCAACTGCCCAAGCAACTGCTGAGTGAGCTGGATCAGTTCCGGGGGCAGGTCGAGAAAGAGGTCACCATCACGCCGGGCCGTGTGACCGGAAGCGAGATCGAGGGCAAGCTGGATGCCTTCTTCGCCCAGGCCGGGCTCAAGCTGAAGCTGGAGCCCAAGATTCGCACGGCGATTCGGCAAGTCATCGAGCAGGACATCACCGGGCTGGTCGACCTGCTCAACACCATCTCCACCGCGATATACAGTCGGTCCGGGCGCTGGCCTCTGGTCTTGATCGACGATCTCGACAAGCCGGACCTGGCCCAGGCGTGTGAGATCTTCCACGATCGCCGGGGCGTGATGCTCCAGCCCAACCTGGCCATCGTCTACACCGTCTCCAGCCCGCTCTTCTACAGCGCCGAGTTCGAGGCCATCCGCGACCGGGCCATCTTCCTGCCCAACGTCAAGCTCCATCCGCACGGGAGGCCGGAGGCACGCGACAGCACGGGCTACCGCGCGATGCGGGCCTTCGTCCACAAGCGCTTGCACCCCGACCTGATCGCGGACGAGGCGCTGGACGAGGTGATTCGCACCAGCGGCGGCGTCTTCCGCGAGATGTGCCGCCTGATGCGCTACGCCATCGGGCGGGCGCGAGTCAAGGGCGCGGCGCGGATCGAGCTGCCGGACGTGGAGCGGGCCGGGGCCGAGATCCGCAACGAGTACCGCCGCATCCTCACCGCCGACCAGCGGCAGCTCCTCAGGGAGGTGCACGCTCACAACCGGCTCGACCAGCCGGACGAGCTGGCGCCCCTCATGCAGATGCTGGCTGCGCTGGAGTACCGCAACGACGAGAACTGGTGCGACGTGCACCCCGTGCTGATCCCGCTGCTGGAGGAGCAGGATCGTGAATGACCCCTTCGAGGAGCGCGTCGAGCGGCTGAAGCAGGAGCTGGCGCTGGCGCTGACGTGGGACCGGCCGTCCATTCTGCTGGCCGTCTACGCCTCCGAGTTCGTGCGCGCCGATGCCGAGGCGCTGCTGGAGGCGTGGGTGCGAAAGCGGGGGCTGTCGGTGGCGCGGATTCGGATCACCGACCCGGGGGACGCTGTCGCCGACGTGCCGCAGACCCTGCGAGCGTGGCCGAGTCGGGAGGAGACGGTCTTCTTCATCGCCGGGCTGGCGCAAGGGGCGCCCACCACCTGGAAGGCGCTCAACGTGCGGCGGGAATACCTGGTGGAGGATAGGGTGCGGGCCGTCTTCTGGCTGACGGAGCGAGAGGCCGCCGATCTCCCCCGCCGGGCCCCCGACTTCTGGGCCTTTCGACACTGGGTGGTGGAGTTCCTGGAGGTGCCGGAGGCCGAGCATGCCGCCGAACGGGCCGGCGAGTTGGCCTGGAGAGGCTTCAAGGAGCGGCTGCCGGCGGCGGAGCGAGGGGCGCGCATCGCTCTTCGTGAGCGGCTGCTCGCGGAGCTGCCGGAGACGAGGGAGACCGCGGCCGCCCGCGCGGACCTCCACTATACGCTGGGCGGGCTCTACAATTGGGATCGCAAGCAGGGAGAGGCCTTGGAGCACTTCCGGGCGGCACGCAACCTGGCCGAACGACTGGAAAACGACCACCTCCTGGTTTGGTCCCTCAACGGCCTGGGCATCGTCTACGATGACCTGGGCCGGCACGAGGAGGCCATCGCCGCCTACCGGCGCGCCATCGAGATCGACCCCGAGTACGCCTACGCCCACAACAACCTGGGC
>CAZEQC010000254.1:0-1098 GCA_964514285.1 uncultured Anaerolineales bacterium
GGCAATCCCCTGGGAGCAGTTTTGGATCTACTGGGACTCCATTCGTGCGTTCCGACAGTCCACAGAAGGATCCCCTCCTCGCCCGATTCTGGATTCGTCAGTCGCCGGTCGTCCATCGTCCGTCAATCAGTTGATCCAGTTCAGCTGGTAGATTCACCGCCCTCGCGTAGGATCTCTAGGAAGAGCTCGTCCCCGATGTGGAATCCCGCTTCTTCCCGCAAGCGCTCCATCTCCCCTCGCAGAGATAGAAGCTGCTCTTCCTGCTTGGCACGCAGAAGGATGCCCAAGACGCCTGTCACCGCCAGGTTGAACGATTTCGCAACGTTGCGCCCTTCCCGTTCATCGAGTAGTACGCGGTCTACTTGCATATCAAGGGCCAGCGCGATCGCCTCCGCCTCCCCGCCGTCGAGATCCCGCCGAAGTGCCATGACGAGCGCCTGGTTATCCACCTGTCGGATCTTGAGCCAACCCGCCTTCAGAGCTTCTCGCACAGATCGCGAGCCCGGCAACGCTTCCTCCAACCGCAATTCTTCGACCACTGCTTGTGGAATCCAGATCTGCCCCAGCTGCCTGGGCAGCAGTGGGAGTCGGTCGATGATGGCAAGGTTCAAGAGCGGGGATGTGTTACTCACCGCGGGCATAGGCGAGGTCGTCCTTGAGTTCATCCGGTCCATAATGTCGCGGCACTCCGCGCCTACCCAGGGACAGGGCGAAGGCGATCTTCGACATACCAGCCAGCTCCCTGGCCTTGCCAAATGACAGGATCCCTTGGTCGTACAGGGCGATGGCGAGTTCAATCATCAGGTCTTTCTCCATGCGCTGCTCCGGCAGCCGAATCGCCTGGCTCACCGAGTCCGGGATGTTTAGCTTCACGGGCATTTCATGCCTCCTTCAAGAAAGGCGGTTAGAAGCTCGGAACGTGGCCCAGCTCTGCTGGGCGGCCTAGCTTCGCTGGGCGGCCTAGCTTCGCTGGGCTGGGACGTTACAACCTGCTAAGCTCTTCAGAGCCCCCATCGTCCTTCGTCGGTCGTCCATCGTCCGCCGTCCCCTCCCTGATATGATAGCCGATTCTATTCCCTTTTTCAAGCCGCCAGGTAG
>CAZEQC010000254.1:1198-2512 GCA_964514285.1 uncultured Anaerolineales bacterium
TCGGACCACCGAACCTGTTTCAACAGGTTTCCCGTGCCAGCCGTCGGATTCATCCTACCGTCGTTTGGAGGCGCCGCGGGCGACGAGGGCGGCGACGATGATGACCAGGGCCAGGCCGATGCCGCCGATGGCGATGAGGGGGAGGGTGACGGGCCCGAGGCCGACGATGGGCGGGCCGGCGGGGGGGGGCTCGGCCTCCACGGGGGGACGGGGCGTGGGGGTGGGCGTGGGGGTGGGGCCGGGCGTCGGCGTCAGGGTGGGCACGGGCGTGTAGGCCGGCTGCTGCTCGTCGGTGACCACGGGGACGGTGCGCCGGGCGTGGAGGACGTCGGAGCGGCCGCCGCCCTCCCCCTCGGCGGGGAGCCGGGCGCGGAAGGCGACGTCGAGCCGCCCCTGGTCGGCCTGGAGCGCGGCGGCGATGCCGGGCAGGAGATCGACGGCGGTGTCGACGGGGAAGGGCTCCTGCTCCTCCCAGCGCTCGTCGTCCCAGCGCCAGACGGCGTAGGCGAGGGCGGGGGCGCCGCGGTCGTCGCGGCCAAGGCCGAGCAGATGGAGATCCCCGGCGCCGTCGGCGATCAGATCGGCGGGGCCGGGCACGTCCCGGAAGCCGCGCACCTGCTGCTGGAAGGTCCAGGTCTGGCCGTAGTCGAGGGACCAGCGGTGGGTCCAGGCGCTGCCGCCCTCGACCTGGTTCCAGAGGACGTGGACCTCGCCGGGGACCGGGGCGGCGACGAGGGGCCAGTCGTAGGCGCCCTCGGCCAGCGTGCGCGGCTCCGACCAGGTCCGGCCCCCGTCGATGGACTGGGCGTGGAGGATGGCCTGGGGCGGGAAGGGGCCGCCGCTGGAGCCGCGGGTCCAGGCGACGTGGAGCGTGCCGTCGGGATCGAGGGCCAGGGCCGGGTGGTCGACGGCGGCGAAGCCGGCCTCCTGGGCGTCGAAGACGAGGCGGGGGTCGCCCCAGGAGAGCGTGCCGACGCCGCCAGCCTCGGCGGCGCCGGCCGCGCGGTCGGCGCGCAGATAGTAGATACCGCGGCCCTCGTTCAGCGGCGCGGCGTAGACGACGTGGAGGGCGCCGTGGACGTCGACGAGGGCGGCGGGGGAGCTGGCGGTGACGCCGCCCATGGGGAGGGCCTGGGGGTCGCTCCAGCCGCCGGGGGCGTAGGCGTCGCGGAGGAAGGCCTGGCTGAGGAAGATGGTGCCGTCCTGGCCGCCGCTCCAGAGGGCGTAGAGGCGGTCCTGGTGGGCGACGAGGACGGGCTGGACGGCGGCGCCCGAGGGCGCCTGGAGGACGCGGGCGGGGCGGGACCACTGGGG